>NZ_JAXGFR010000013.1:0-138481 GCF_041008775.1 Pseudophaeobacter sp. C1-32P7
TCCACATCAACGAGCTGCGCGAAATCACCGATGACGTCATCCAGGCCGCCGCCTCAACCCTCGTCATCGGAGCGGCCAATTAACGTGCAAAAATCAGTGCCACTTACCGTGAAAAGTCACAAGGAGGGGCGGCGCCCCCAGCCCAAAAGAAACCGCCGCGACGAGGGACTCGTCGCGGCGGATCAGATTTCAAAACCGTTATTGGGATCAGACGGCGCGTTCGACCATCATCTGCTTGATATGAGCAATCGCCTTGGCGGGGTTCAGGCCCTTCGGGCAGGTCTTGGCGCAGTTCATGATGCTGTGGCAGCGATAAAGCTTGAACGGATCTTCCAGCTGATCCAGACGCTCGCCGGTGGCTTCATCGCGGCTGTCGATGATCCAGCGGTAGGCGTGCAGCAGCGCGGCCGGGCCGAGGTAGCGATCGCCGTTCCACCAGTAGCTCGGGCAGGAGGTCGAGCAGCTGGCGCACATCACGCATTCATAAAGACCGTCGAGCTTCTTGCGGTCCTCGATGGACTGTTTCCATTCTTTCGCGGGACGGTTGGTCTTGGTCTCCAGCCACGGCATGATCGAGGCATGCTGCGCGTAGAAATGCGTCAGGTCGGGGATCAGGTCCTTCACCACCGGCATATGCGGCAGCGGGTAGATCTTCACGTCGCCCTTCACCTCATCCAGGCCATAGATACAGGCCAGGGTGTTGATCCCGTCGATGTTCATCGCGCAGGAGCCACAGATGCCTTCGCGGCAGGAGCGGCGGAAGGTCAGCGTCGGATCGATCTCGTTCTTGATCTTGATCAGCGCGTCCAGAACCATGGGACCGCATTTGTCCATGTCCAGGAAATAGGTATCCACCTGCGGGTTCTTGCCGTCATCCGGGTTCCAGCGATAGATCTGGAACTTGCGGACATTGGTTGCGCCTTCAGGCTTGGGCCACGTCTTACCCGTGGTGATCTTGGAGTTTTTCGGAAGTGCGAATTCGACCATAGATCTGTCTCCTTGCTTAGCCGCCCATCGTCAGGGACCAAAGCGGTGCCTGCAGACAGGAGATCGGATGAACCGGCGCGGGGCGACCCTGCCGGAAAGCGAGTGTTGCGCCCAAAAGGGCGTCAGCGTTGTTATCTGCGGGGGCCATCATGCCAGCCCTCCGTTTGCCATCGGTGCCTTGGCCGCGATGCCGGACAGCACGGCAGCATCTGCGGGGAACAGGCGCGACAGCCGGTCGGTGAGCGCGGTATCGCGCGCCGCAAGGTGCAGCACCGCCTGATATTCCGCATCCCCGGCCATCTGGCGCCAGCGTTGATCGGTCTGCAGGTCTTCGGCGCTCTGCGCCTCTTTCTGGAAAGAGGAGCCACCGCCATAGCGCTGCACGGTGCCAAGGGTATTGTCGCGGGTCTCAAGGCCCAGTTCCGCCAGCAACGCGGCGCGATAGGCGTCCTCACCGCACCAGCGATCATAAGAGATACAGCTGATCGCCAGATCGCGGGCCTGTTCGACCAGTCCCAGCAGCCGGGTATAGGTGTCCATGGCGCGCAGCAGGATCGCGTTGCGCCGCACCAGGCTGTAACCGGAATTGCCCTGCATCTTTTTCAGAAGCGAGGCAGACCAGTTGAGGAAACTGCGATAGATCACCACGTTGCGGGTCAAGAGCCCCTCATCAAAGGGACCAGAGACCTGCCGCTCACCAGTGAATTCTGCCGGAGAGGTATCCTCGTAGGACATCACCAGAAGCGCGCCATTGCCTGCCGTGCCTGCAACCGAAGCCATGTCACGCAGCGCCTTGTGCTGCGGCGCATGGGCACCGTCCACTTCGATCCCGCGAAAGGACCGGAACGGATCGCTGCCCGGCTTGCAATTGTTGAGGAACACCGACCGTCCGCCCGGCGCATTGCGTTGCATCCACCCCACGATGGCGTGGTTGCCCGAGCGGCGCATGCCGAACAGGCGCAGGGCAACGCCGGGGATAATCCCCAGTTGCTGCCATGCAAAGACCGGTTGCGATGCGACAGAGGCCATCAGATGCCCCTCCCGTCACAGGCAATATCACAGGCCCGCACAGCCCCGCATGCAGTCAGGCGCCCCCCCGGAAGGGGACGCGCTGCATGATGCAAGGGATATGCGGCCAGACGCATGGGTGTACTGCCTCAAAAGGTCCGCGCTTTGGGCGCGATCCGCTTGAGGCTGATGCCGCCCTCGGCTTCGGTGCTGAGCGGATCCACGACCACCGGACGATAGCTGAGATCGACCGAGTTGCCTTCGACGCGGGCAACCGAGTGGACGCGCCAGTTTTCGTCGTCACGGGTGGTGAAATCCTCATGCGCGTGGGCGCCGCGGCTTTCCTTGCGGGCCTCTGCGCCAACAATGGTGGCCAGCGCGTTCGGCATCAGGTTGGTCAGCTCCAGCGTCTCCATCAGGTCAGAGTTCCAGACCAGCGAGCGGTCGGTAACCTTGAGGTCGCCCAGTTTCGCCGCGATGGCGGTCATCTTCTCGACGCCTTCGGCCATGGTTTCCGAGGTACGGAACACGGCCGCATCGGATTGCATGGTGCGCTGCATTTCCAGACGCAGATCCGCGGTCGGGATGCCGCCATTTGCGTTGCGCAGCCCGTCGAACCGGTCAAAGGCCTTGTCGATCTGGGACTGGTTCAGCACCGGGTTCGGCGCGTCTGCATCCACCACCTTACCGGCGCGGATCGCAGCGGCGCGGCCAAACACCACGAGGTCAATGAGCGAGTTCGAACCCAGACGGTTGGCACCGTGTACCGAGGCGCAGCCCGCTTCGCCCACGGCCATCAGGCCCGGCACCACGGCGGTGGGGTCTTCGGCAGTGGGGTTCAGCACTTCGCCCCAGTAGTTGGTCGGAATGCCGCCCATGTTGTAGTGTACAGTCGGCAGAACCGGGATCGGCTCCTTGGTGACATCGACACCGGCAAAGATCTTGGCGCTTTCCGAGATGCCCGGCAGACGTTCGGCCAGGGCTTCGGGCGGCAGGTGCGACAGGTTCAGGTGAATGTGATCACCATGTTCGCCCACACCGCGGCCTTCGCGGATCTCCATCGTCATGGAGCGGGAGACATAGTCACGCGGGGCAAGGTCCTTGTACTGGGGCGCGTAACGCTCCATGAACCGTTCGCCTTCGGAGTTGGTGAGATAGCCACCTTCGCCGCGCGCACCTTCGGTAATCAGGCAGCCGGAGCCATAGATGCCGGTCGGGTGGAACTGCACGAATTCCATGTCCTGCAGCGGCAGACCCGCACGCGCCACCATGCCGCCACCGTCGCCGGTGCAGGTGTGGGCCGAGGTGGCGCTGAAATAGGCACGACCATAACCACCAGTGGCCAGAACGACCATCTTGGCATTGAAGACATGCATTGTGCCGTCGTCGAGTTTCCAGCAAACAACGCCCTGGCACTGCCCATCTTCGGACATGATCAGGTCGATGGCGAAATACTCGATGTAGAACTCGGCGTTGTTCTTGAGGCTTTGGCCATAAAGCGTGTGCAGGATGGCGTGACCGGTCCGGTCAGCCGCGGCACAGGTCCGCTGCACGGCGGGGCCTTCGCCGAATTCGGTGGTGTGACCACCGAACGGACGCTGGTAGATCTTGCCTTCTTCGGTACGCGAGAAGGGCACGCCATAGTGTTCCAGCTCGTAAACCGCCTTGGGCGCTTCGCGGGCGAGGTATTCCATCGCGTCGGTGTCACCCAGCCAGTCCGAGCCTTTGACGGTGTCATACATGTGCCACTGCCAGTGGTCCGGGCCCATGTTCGACAGCGAGGCGGCGATACCGCCCTGCGCCGCAACCGTGTGGGAGCGGGTCGGGAAAACCTTGGTCACACAGGCCGTGCGCAGCCCCTGCTCGGCCATGCCGAGAGTCGCGCGCAGACCGGCGCCGCCGGCCCCCACCACGACCACGTCATAGTCATGTGTTTCGTATTCGTAAGCAGCCATTGGGAACCTCGGGGATTAAAGGGCCAGACGGACGAGGGCGTAAACCCCGGTCACGGCGACGGCGTAGGACAGGCAGGTCATCAGGATGATCGCCAGACGGCCCTTGAAGCCGTGGACGTAATCCTCAAGCATGATCTGCGCACCCGATTTAAAGTGCATCATGCCGACCCAGATGGTCAGCGCGGCGATGATCGCCGGGAAAGGACGCGCGTAATAGGCGGTGATCTCTTCGTAGGATCCGCCCAGCGCGCAGCCGAAGGTGAAGATGAACAGCGGCACCAGGATCAGCAGCGCGACCGAGCTGACCTGCATCGACCAATGATGCTCGGTTCCGGATTTCGCGGCGCCCATGCCAATGGCGCGCTTGCGGTCTGTAAGATATCGCATAGCTTTCTCTCTCCCTTGGCGTCAGACGATGATCAGGGTGATGGCGGTCAGGACGACCGACCCGATGACGACAACCCAGCCCAGTTTCTGCGCGGGTTCCAGATCCATCATCTTGCCGTTGTCCCAGAGCAGGTGACGCACACCGGCCAGCAGGTGATACCACATGCCCAGGACCGACAGGCTGAGGACCAGATCGCCGAACCAGCTGGTCAGCACTCCGTTGGCGATTGCGAAATATTCAGCAGAGGTCGCCGCAGCGAGGAACCACCAGACAACCAGCAATGCGGTCACGATCAGGGCGTTGCCTGTGATCCGCGTGAGGATCGAGGTGACAGAGGTGATCTGCGGGCGGTAAATCGACAGATGCGGCGAAAGCGGGCGATTGCCCCGATTTACATCGGCCATGTTGGCTCCTTTCCGGTTAGCTGCTCACGTTTTAGCGGATTTTTGCGCGCTGTCACGCAAACGAGTGGTAAAAATCGGGTCATATTTGTACTGCATCGCAGAAAAGCCGGATTTTGTGATCACGCGGGTCAGATAAGTGATCACAAATCTTGGTTTCCCAAAAATTGCGCAGAATCACGGCTGCGGCGCTTCGGCTCCGCCTGGCCGACGATATATCCGTATTTCGATGTCAGAAGTGTAGTGCCCCCGCACCGTCCCGGGCAACAGCCGGGTCGCAAGCGGGGGCGTGCCTTTTGAGCTTACTTGGGCATCAGCGCCCAGTAGTCGAGATCCAGCAGGACCTCGGGCAGGTATTTGCCGTCTTCGCCCTTCAGCGCGAAGGGGGCGCCGCCGCTGGTGGCGACCAGGCGCAGGCGGATGGCACCGACGCCGGGGGCTTCGGTATCGGCCTTGTCCAGTACCTCGGACCAAGCGCGGATGGTGGTGCCGGACAGGCAGGGGTTCGCATGCGCACCGCCGTTGAGCCCGACGATCATCTGCGCATTGGCCAACCCGTTGAAGGACAGCGCCCGCGCCATGGAGATGACATGACCGCCATAGATCAGCCGGGTACCATCGGGCCGCGCGGTGGCGTCGAAATGGACCTTGGCGGTGTTCTGCCACAGACGGGTGGCTAGCATATGCTCGGCCTCTTCAACCGTCACACCATCGACGTGGTCGATGGTTTCGCCCACCTCGTAATCACCCCAGCGATGTGCCTCCCCGGCGAGGGTGAAATCATAACCGCTGAAATCAAGGCCACCCGGGATCTTCAGATCCGAGGCCGGGATCACCTTGCTCAACTCGGGGATCACGGTTTCGGGCGCGGGCGCATCAAGGTCCTTCTTACGCACCATCACCCAGCGCACGTATTCCATCACGACATCGTCGTTCTGGTTCAGCCCGCGGGTCCGCACGTAGACCACGCCCGATTTGCCGTTGGAGTTCTGCTTGACCCCGATCACCTCGGATTCCGAGCGCAGCGTGTCGCCCTCATAGACCGGCAAGAGCCAGCGGCCCTCGGCATAGCCCAGGTTCGCCACGGCATTGAGCGAGATATCCGGTACCGTCTTGCCGAATACGATGTGGAAGGCCGCCAGATCATCCAGCGGCGCTGCAGGCAGACCACAGCCGCGCGCAAATTCATCCGAGGAATAGAGCGCATGACGCGCCGGATAGAGCGCGTGATACAGCGCCCTTTCGCCCCCCGAAACGGTGCGCGGCACCGCGTGGGCGATCACATCCCCCACCTTGTAGTCTTCGAAAAAGCGCCCCGGATTGGTTTTCGCAGCTGTGGTCTTGGCCATCAGTGCTCTCCTAGTTTTGTGTCAGGTGTGTAAGTGCCTTCCACCTCTTTCACCACGGATTGGCCGCAACGCATGATGCCCTTGACCGGGTCAAAGGTCTGGGTGGGACTGCCATACAGCTCCCATCCCTTGTTCAGCGCATCGGTCACCTTGTGACAAAAGGCAGAAGTGTCGTCTTCGCTCAGAAAGCGGTAAAGTTTCATGGCTCAGTTACCCCGGAAATGGTGTGGGGCCGATCAGCCCGTGAATATAGCCGATCACCGCGAGCAGCACGATCGAGGCGACAAAGAACATGCCATCCTTGGCGATGCTGCCCTTGGGCCCGGGCGTCCATTGCGGCTCTGCACGGTTGATCAGCATCATCTGCACCGGAACATAAAGCAGCATACCGCCAAACAGCACGATCGAGGCGAGATCGCCATTGACCAGAAGGTGCGCAATCGCCCAAAGCGCGAAACCCGTCAGCATCGGATGCCGCATACCGGACAGCAGCGCGCCCTTTTTCGGGGCCGGCGACATCATATAGATGGCGATCAGCACCAGCAGGTTATTGATATGCACCATGAAGGACGGCGGCGCCCAGACGTAGATGAAATCTGTAGCGCGATAGCCGATGACCATCAGGACAATGCCCGCCACGATGGCCAATGCGGTGATCCCCTTGCCTTTGTCGCCAAGGGAGGCGCGCGCGTCGGGGGCGAGGCGTTTAAACATATGCCCGCCCCACCAAAGCAGGATGCCCAGGACCAGAAGTGCCATATCAGTCTCCGATTTAGGTGTTAAACTGATTCACACCTAGGCCGAAATGGCTGCGATTGCATCCGCTTTTGCAAGAATCTCCCGCGCTGTCGCGACGTGCAGGTTCTCGACGATTTTGCCATCAACCACGGCTACGCCCTGCCCCGAGGCTTCGACCTCTTCAAAGGCGGCAATCTGGCGGCGGGCCAGATCAATCTCGGCCTCAGACGGGGCAAAGGCGGTGTTGGTCACATCAACCTGCGCGGGGTGGATCAGCGTCTTGCCGTCAAAGCCCATGTCGCGGCCCTGATCGCATTCAACTTTCAGCCCCTCATCATCCTTGAAGGCATTGTAGACGCCATCGACGATGATCTTACCTTCGGCCTTGGCCGCGAGCAGGCACAGGCCCAGCCCGGCCATCATCGGCAGGCGGTCGGCGCGGAACCGGGTCTGCAACTCCTTGGCCAGATCGTTGGTGCCCATCACCATGCCCTGCAATTTGGGATGCGCTGCGATCTCCGCCGCATTCAGCATGCCGCGCGGGGTTTCCATCATTGCCCAGAGCGGCTTGTCACCGGTGATTTCGGCCAGCGCGTCCAGATCAGCCGACGAGGAAACCTTCGGCAGCAGGATCGCATCGCAATCCATCTTTGCCGCTGCCTCGGCATCGGCGCGGCCCCACTGGGTGTCCAGCCCATTGATCCGCACGATCCGCACCCGGGCGCCATAGCCCCCTTCGGCCAGCGCCGTGGCCAGCGTGTCGCGGGCGTTTTCCTTTTCCTCGACCGAAACCGCGTCCTCAAGGTCAAAGATCACCGCATCAACCGGCAGGTTGCGGGCCTTGTCCAGCGCGCGCGGCTTTGAGCCGGGGATATACAGAACCGAACGATAAGGGCGGGTGCGCGGGTCCATCTGATCTCTCCAAGTTATTTTGTTGCGCAAACCGGTATAGATTCGGCCAGATACTTTCAAGAAAAATCCTGCCGCAGTGCAGAAAGCACAAAATCCGCGCAACAAAGCCCTTGAATTTCCAACCGAATCGTGGGTGCGCACAGGGTTAACCTGTTATCAGCACCTTCTTGGCACAGTTTACCTATCGCGCAGGTGATCACGGCCAGCCCATTTCAGTCCGACTGTGATCCGCCCGCACGGGGCCGGAATGGCCTGCATTGAACCTGCTGACCCGGCGGTCCGCAGCACTCCCCTGGGCCAAAGGCCCGCATAACGATTACGTCACTCACACACCGGCCCACACATGGGACTTCGGAAGAGCGCAGGTTGCTGTCTCTTTCCCTGTCAGGCCGTTCGGGAAAGGGTAAAACCCATGAAGAAGACGATGTTCAAAACAACCGCAGGTCTGGCCATCCTGGTGCTGACCGCAACGCAATCCTTCGCCCAGGGCCGCAACTGCGCCCCGCGCGAGGTCGTCGTCGGACGACTGGCCGAAAAATACGGCGAAAGCCGCCAAAGCATCGGCATTGGCGGTCAGGGCGTGGTGATGGAGACCTTTGCCTCGACCGAATCCGGCACCTGGACCATCACCGTGACGATGCCCAATGGCATGACCTGCCTGATGGCCTCGGGCCAATCCTACGAGGCGCTGGCCGAAGCCCTGCCCAACGCAGACAACGACGCCTGATACGGCCTGCTGACACGGGCCGGGATGCGCAGGGCCTAGCCCTCAGGTCAGCCCGTCCCAGATCAGTTTGACGCCCGTCACCGTCAGCAGGACATAGGCCAAGGCAAAGAATACCCTTTCGGGAATGCTGTGGTGCAGCCGCACCCCCGCCCATGTCCCGAATAGGGCAAAGGGCGCCAGCATCAGATCCAGTTTCAGCGTCTCGGCGCTGAACAGGCCCAGCCCGGCATAGGGCACGGCCTTGGCGATGTTCAGCACCCAGAAGACCAGCACAGTGGTTGCCTGATATTCGGTTTTCGTAGGGCGGCGGCTCAGCAGATAGACCGCGGCGGGCGGCCCGCCCGCGTGGCTGACGAAGCTGGTGAAGCCCGCAACGCCCCCGGCCAGAACCCCGCTCCAGCCCGGCAGATCGCGCTGCGCCCGCATGGCCAACCCGATGCGGCCGCGCAATTGCCAGATCACAAAGGCAATCGACAGCCCCCCGATCAACAGCCGCATGGTATCGGCCTCGATTGCGGAGAACAGCCAGGCCCCCAGCGCCACCCCCGGCAACCCGCCCGCGATCAGCAACAGAACATCGCGCCCATTCCAGCGCCGCCAATAGGGTCTGAGAGACGCCACATCGATCAGCATCAACAGCGGCAGCATCAGCGCAAGCGCCTGACCCGGCTCGACAATCAGTGCAAGAATCGAAGCTCCGGCAAAGGCCGCGCCCGAGCCAAAGCCGCCCTTGGACACCCCGGCAAAGACCACGGCAGGCACCGCAACGGCGAAAAACATCGGGCTGACATCCACCATCGGCACGCAGCAGAACTCCTTTATTTCAAAATCATTTAGCCCGCCTATCCACTGGCCCGCAAGCCGCGCAAACCCCACGCCGCAGCGCAGAAGGCTTGCGTGGCGGCGCGTTAGGGCTTAGGCATCGCTGCAAATTCAACCGGACCGGAGAGACATCCCCATGGCACGACCCAAAATCGCCCTTATCGGCGCAGGTCAGATCGGTGGCACCCTTGCCCATCTCGCAGCTCTGAAAGAACTCGGCGACGTCGTTCTTTTCGATATTGCCGAAGGCACCCCGGAAGGCAAAGCGCTGGATATCGCAGAATCCGGTCCCTCCGAAGGCTTTGACGCCTCGCTGAAGGGCACCCAGAGCTATGCCGATATCGCGGGCGCAGACGTCTGCATCGTCACCGCCGGCGTGCCGCGCAAGCCGGGCATGAGCCGCGATGACCTGCTGGGCATCAACCTGAAAGTCATGAAATCCGTTGGCGAAGGCATCCGCGACAACGCGCCCGACGCTTTCGTGATCTGCATCACCAACCCGCTGGACGCAATGGTCTGGGCTCTGCGCGAATTCTCGGGCCTGCCCCACGAGAAAGTCTGCGGCATGGCCGGCGTTCTGGACTCCGCCCGCTTCCGCCACTTCCTGGCCGAAGAATTCAAGGTCTCCATGAAAGACGTCACCGCCTTCGTTCTGGGCGGCCACGGCGACACCATGGTTCCGCTGACCCGCTACTCCACCGTTGCCGGTATCCCGCTGCCCGACCTGGTGCAGATGGGCTGGACCACACAAGAGAAGATGGACGCCATCGTGCAGCGTACCCGTGATGGCGGCGCCGAAATCGTTGGCCTGCTGAAAACTGGCTCCGCCTTCTACGCACCGGCGACCTCGGCAATCGAAATGGCCGAAGCCTACCTGAAAGACCAGAAGCGCGTTCTGCCCTGCGCCGCCTATGTGGACGGTGCCTTGGGCCTTAACGGCATGTACGTGGGCGTGCCCACCGTGATCGGCGCCGGCGGCGTCGAGCGCGTCATCGACATCAAGATGACCAAAGACGAGCAAGCCATGTTCGACAACTCGGTCAACGCAGTCAAAGGTCTGGTCGACGCCTGCAAAGGCATCGACGCCTCGCTGGCCTAAGACCAGCATCAAGCGATTTGGAAAAGGGTCCGGTTTTCCGGGCCCTTTTTCGTTGCGGATCAGCGGCTCACTGCTTGACCAGCGCCAGGGTGATCACCCGCTGCATCTCGGCTAGGTAATCCGCATCGGACCAGCCGTTTTCCAGCACGCAATGCGCCCAGCCATCCATGCTGAGCAGAGTGAAATAGAGATCCGTCGCCTGTGCTTCGCTTAGATGATCCAGCAGGTCGCCATCGGATTTCAGCGCCTTCACCGCCTCGGCGCAGCCTTCCTTCATGGCGCGGATCCTGTCCTGCCAAGCGGATTTCGCCTCTTCATCACTCGCGCCCATCCGCATCAACGACTGTTTCAGCGGGTAGATCTCCGGAAAGAACTCCAGCATCGCCCGAGTGTAAGCCTCCAGGCGGCTGCGCCCGTCCGGCGCCGTGCGGCTGGGCGCCAGCCGCGCCTCTATATCGAGCTGATCGCCGAAATGCAGGATCGCCGAGATCAGCATCTCCGAACGGTTAGAAAAATGGGCATAGACCGTTTGCCGGGTCACCCCGGCAGCCTTGGCCACATCCACCATCCGCAGGGGTGATCCCCCGGAAGCCAGCAGCAACGACAGGACGGTTTCAAGGAGTAGATTGCGGGTTTGCACGCGTTTATTTGACACGATGTAAGATTCCAGCTTGACACGATGTAATATTATGCGCCACAAGATCACAAATCTTACACCATGTCAAAGGAGGCACTCTCATGTCGAAATTCGTGAAACCCTATCTGTTTCTGTCCGCTGCAGTCCTGCTCTTCGTCGGGGTGATGCTCAGCTTTGCGCCCGAAGCGCTTTATGCCAGCTCTGCCCATATCCTGCCGGACAGCACCATGATCCGATCGGACCTGCGCGCAGGCGGGGTGGTGGTACTGATTTCCGGCCTTTTCGTGCTGGGCGCGGCGCTGCGCGGACGGGATATGCAACCTGCCCTGCTGCTGTCCCTGCTGATCTATGCAGGCTACGGGCTGGGCCGCATCGTCAGCATCGGATTTGACGGTACCCCAGATGCCGCACTGATCATCGTGACGGTGACCGAATGGGCGTTTGTCCTTGGCGCGCTGATTCTGCTGCGGCGCCGACAATCCGCCGACACTGCCCAGCCAATGGCTGCGCACTAACCCACCCACCTCCAGAACCGGGTCTTGCGGGTCTCATCCCATCATAATTTATAAGGTGGATGAGACCCGTTTTGCGGTCCGGGATTGCGCTGACGATCTGACCGATGCGTTGATCCGGAGGGGATCATGGCGACAGGCTTTGCCAGAGCTGCCCGTGCGAGGGTGACGACATTCGGCATTTTGAATAAATTTTCAGCGCCAGACGAATCAAGCGCCGCGTCGTCAAATTTGTGATCACAGCCCTCAAACGTGTGATCACAAATGCGAAAAAACTTCATCATTTCTCGGACTGCCGTCAGAAAACCCTTTAAACCTTTGCTCTATGACGGCGTTATAGTGACGACCAATTTAGCCAGACGGGACAGTTTTCTATGAACATCCACGAATATCAGGCCAAGGCCCTTCTCCGCAGCTACGGCGCTCCGGTGTCCGACGGGCGCGTGGTGCTGAAAGCCGATGAAGCAAAAACCGCAGCCGGCGAGCTGGACGGCCCGCTCTGGGTTGTCAAAGCGCAGATCCACGCAGGCGGCCGCGGCAAGGGCTCCTTCAAGGAAGCCGATGCCGGTGAAAAAGGCGGCGTGCGCCTGACCAAGTCGGTCGAGGAAGCCGCCGAAGAAGCCAAGAAGATGCTGGGACGCACCCTTGTGACCCACCAGACCGGCCCGGCGGGCAAACAGGTCAACCGCATCTACATCGAAGCCGGCTCCGGCATCGAGACCGAACTGTACCTGGCGCTGCTGGTAGACCGCCAGACCTCGCGCATCTCCTTTGTCTGCTCCACCGAAGGCGGCATGGACATCGAGGAAGTCGCGGCAGAGACCCCGGAAAAAATCCTCTCCTTCTCGGTCGATCCGGCCACCGGTTACCAGCCGTTCCACGGCCGCCGCATCGCCTTCTCGCTCGGTCTCCAGGGCGCGCAGGTCAAGCAGTGCGTGCAGCTGATGGGTCAGCTCTACAAGGCCTTCGTCGAAAAAGACATGGAGATGCTGGAGATCAACCCGCTGATCGTGACCGATGGCGGCGATCTGAAGGTGCTTGACGCCAAGCTGGGCTTTGACGGCAACGCCGTTTACCGCCACCCCGATGTGGCCGCCCTGCGCGACGAGACCGAAGAAGACCCCAAGGAACTCGAAGCCTCCAAGTATGACCTGAACTACATCGCGCTGGACGGTGAGATCGGCTGCATGGTGAACGGTGCGGGTCTGGCGATGGCCACAATGGACATCATCAAACTCTACGGCGCTGAGCCTGCGAACTTCCTCGACGTGGGCGGCGGCGCCACCAAGGAGAAAGTGACCGAGGCGTTCAAGATCATCACCTCTGACCCCAACGTCAAAGGCATCCTGGTCAACATCTTCGGCGGCATCATGCGCTGCGACGTCATCGCCGAGGGCGTGGTCGCCGCGGTGAAGGAAGTCGGTCTCAAGGTTCCGCTGGTCGTGCGTCTCGAAGGCACCAACGTCGAAGCGGGCAAGGAGATCATCAACACCTCCGGCCTCGATGTGATCGCGGCAGACAACCTGTCCGACGGCGCCGAGAAGATCGTGAAAGCGGTGAAGGGCTGAGCTGCCATGAAGCCGCACACCATGTTCAAGGTGATCGCACTTTCGGGGTTGGTTGCTTCATTGGGCGCATGCATGTCCAACGAGGCAAGCTTCGTTAAATCAGCTGACGGATCTGTCCAGGTTTCTGACAGCAACCCTGAAAATGTGTACGAAACTGCGTCGTTTTATCGATCCCAAGGCCGCAAAGCAGCCAAAGTTTGCGCACAGTACGAGGGCACAAATAGCGCCGTCAAAAGCGAACTTCTAAAGCTGGGCTACACTGACGGCGACACAATGATGGGCCCAGGGCTGAAAATGAAAGCTCCTTCGTTCATCTACTCGCCTATCGTGATGAAGCACACCTCGCCTTGCGTCTTCAGATTTAACAGCATCTCTGGGAGGGAGTTCTTCCAGGGGGCGACAGCAGCATTGATGGAGTTGGGTTATTCTAAATCCAGCTCAGACACATGGGCGGCTGGCAGCAAAAAAGTAAAATTGACCGGAACCGTGACGGAGTCTTCGTATGGCGCCTCTTCGAGTGTCGCAATTCTTCGTCAATAAGCCTGCGTTTTTTCTCAAAAAAGCGCGCAACATATTCCAATAGGAGACTCCTAAAAATGGCAGTCCTCATCGACGAAAACACCAAGGTCATCTGTCAGGGCTTCACCGGCTCGCAGGGCACCTTCCACTCTGAACAGGCCATCGCCTATGGCACCAAGATGGTCGGCGGCGTGACCCCCGGCAAAGGTGGTCAGACCCACCTTGACCTGCCGGTCTTCAACTCGGTCCACGAGGCCAAGCACGTGACCGAAGCCAATGCATCCGTCATCTACGTGCCGCCCCCCTTCGCGGCGGATTCCATCCTCGAAGCCATCGACGCCGAGATGGAGCTGATCGTCTGCATCACCGAAGGCATCCCGGTTCTGGACATGATGAAGGTGCAGCGCGCGCTGGAGGGCTCCAAATCGCGCCTCATCGGCCCGAACTGCCCCGGTGTCATCACGCCCGACGCCTGCAAGATCGGCATCATGCCCGGTCACATTCACAAACGCGGGAGCGTGGGTGTTGTGAGCCGTTCCGGCACCCTAACTTACGAAGCCGTGAAACAGACGTCTGATATCGGCCTCGGCCAGTCCTCTGCGGTTGGCATCGGCGGTGACCCCATCAAGGGCACCGAACACATCGACGTGCTGGACATGTTCCTCGATGACGACGAAACCCAGTCGATCATCATGATCGGTGAAATCGGCGGCTCCGCCGAAGAGGAAGCCGCAGCCTTCCTCGCCGAGCAGAAGAAGAAAGGCCGCTGGAAGCCGGTTGCTGGCTTCATCGCCGGCCGTACCGCCCCTCCGGGCCGCCGCATGGGCCACGCGGGCGCGATTGTCGCCGGCGGCAAGGGCGGCGCCGAAGACAAGATCGAAGCCATGAAATCGGCCGGTATCGTGGTCGCCGACAGCCCCGCGGGCCTGGGCGAAGCGGTGCTGAAAGCGATCGAGCTGGGCTGACGTGTCTGCGGCTGACCATATCAGCCACGGGCAGCGCCCGACCCTGGGGGGGTGCGAAAGCGCCCTCCCATGGAGTGGGTTGGGCGCTGCCCGGCGTTGCTGCCGGGCGGTGTCTTCAGTTTTGACAAATCACATTCACCCGGACCCTGTTGCTGAAGAGGCCATCCCGGCATCTTTTGCAGCAGCGTCCCGTTGCGGCTTCACCTTTCGGAAACCCGGGTCGGCCAGTCTGCTCCGAATGACCACAGGCCAAGTCGCACACGGTTCCACCCTGCAAGAGGCGCCCAAATGACTGAACACAACCCAGATGATGTCTTCCCTGCGTCCTCATTCCGCACGCGGCTGCACACCACTGCAGGCGCGCTGTGTCTTTCCGTGCTGACCGCAACCTCCGCTGCGGCCATCACCGCCCCGATGCAGGGTGTTCTGAATTTCGAACCCGGCACCCCCATCGAGGACATCAAAGCCCGCCTCGCAAACGAAATCTGCAAAGGCGCCAGTTCCATAACAATTACCTCCGGCCCGGAACCGGCGCTTGACCCGACCAAGGAACAAGTCACGTTCCAGTGCGAACCCTGATCTGACCCCACAACCGCATACCGACTCTTCGGGAGTTATAGATGACCGACCAAAGCCCAAATGACATTTTCCATGCGTCCTCGTTCATGCAAGGACACAATGCGGAATATCTGGAGCAGCTTTATGCCCAGTATGCCAATGACCCGAGTGCGGTAGATGCCGCCTGGGCCGAGTTCTTCCGCCAGATGGGCGATGCCGAGCTTGACGTGAAAGCCGAGGCCGCAGGCCCGTCCTGGGCCCGCAGCGACTGGCCGCCCGCGCCCAATGACGATCTGACCGGTGCGCTGACCGGCGAATGGCCCGCTCCGGTGGAGGCCAAGGCCGCAGGCAAGAAGATCGCAGAGAAGGCCGCAAAGGCCGGGGTTGAGGTCTCGGACGAACAGATCCAACGCGCGGTGCTGGATTCGATCCGCGCCCTGATGCTGATCCGCGCCTACCGGATCCGGGGCCACCTGGCCGCCGATCTGGACCCGCTGGGCATGCGCGGCCAGACCCCGCACCCGGAGCTGGACCCCAAGACCTATGGCTTCACCGATGCGGACATGGACCGGCCAATCTTCATCGACAACGTGCTGGGGCTTCAGGTCGCCTCGATGCGGCAGATCATCGACATCGTGAAGCGCACCTATTGCGGCACCTTTGCGCTGCAATACATGCATATCTCCGATCCCGAGCAGTCCTCCTGGCTGAAAGAGCGGATCGAAGGTTTCGGCAAGGAAATCCAGTTCACCCGCGAGGGCCGCAAGGCGATCCTCAACAAGATGGTCGAGGCCGAAGGTTTCGAGAAGTTCCTGCACGTCAAATACATGGGCACCAAGCGCTTTGGCCTGGATGGCGGCGAGAGCCTGATCCCGGCGATGGAGCAGATCATCAAGCGTGGCGGTAACCTTGGCATCGAGGAAATCGTCATCGGCATGCCGCACCGTGGCCGCCTGTCGGTTCTGGCCAACGTGATGCAGAAACCCTATCGCGCCATCTTCAACGAATTCCAGGGCGGCAGCTTCAAGCCCGAAGACGTGGATGGCTCGGGCGACGTGAAATATCACCTCGGCGCCTCCTCGGACCGCGAGTTCGACAACAACACCGTTCACCTGTCCCTGACCGCCAACCCCTCGCACCTTGAGGCGGTGAATCCGGTGGTTCTGGGCAAGGTCCGCGCGAAGCAGGACCAGAAGAGTGACGCCACCCGCACCAAGGTTCTGCCGATCCTGCTGCACGGCGATGCGGCCTTTGCCGGTCAAGGCGTTGTGGCGGAATGTTTTGCCCTGTCGGGCCTGCGCGGACACAAGACCGGCGGCACCATCCATATCGTGGTGAACAACCAGATCGGTTTCACCACCGCGCCGCATTTCTCGCGCTCCTCGCCCTACCCCACCGACAACGCGCTGGTGGTCGAGGCGCCGATCTTCCATGTCAACGGCGACGATCCCGAAGCCGTGGTGCACGCCGCCAAGGTCGCGACCGAGTTCCGTCAGAAGTTCGGCAAAGACGTGGTCATCGACATGTTCTGCTACCGCCGGTTCGGTCACAACGAGGGCGACGAGCCCATGTTCACCAACCCGCTGATGTACAAGAACATCAAGAGCCATAAGACCACGCTCAGCCTCTATACCGAGCGTCTGGTCAAGGACGGTCTGATCCCCGAGGGCGAAATCGAGGACATGAAGGCCGCCTTCCAAGCCAAGCTGAACGAGGAATTCGAAGCCGGTAAGGACTTCAAGCCCAACAAGGCCGACTGGCTGGATGGCCGCTGGTCGCATCTGGACAAGCAGAAGGACGACTATCAGCGCGGTCAGACCTCGATCAGCGAAGAGACCTTCAACGAGGTTGCCGGTGCCCTGACCCGCCTGCCCGACGGTTTCCCGGTGCACAAGACCATCGGTCGCTTCCTCGATGCACGCGCCAAGATGTTCGAAAACGGTGCTGGCATCGACTGGGCCACCGGCGAGGCACTGGCCTTTGGCTCGCTCCTGACCGAAGGCTACCCGGTACGTCTGGCCGGGCAGGACTCCACCCGTGGCACCTTCTCGCAGCGCCATTCCGGCATCGTGAACCAGGACACCGAAGAACGCTACTACCCGGTCAACAACATCCGGGCGGGCCAGTCGCAATACGAGGTGATCGATTCCGCCCTGTCGGAATACGCGGTTCTGGGCTTTGAGTACGGCTATTCGCTGGCCGAGCCCAACGCGCTGACCCTGTGGGAAGCCCAGTTCGGCGATTTCGCCAACGGCGCCCAGATCATGTTCGACCAGTTCATCTCCTCCGGTGAAAGCAAATGGCTGCGGATGTCCGGCCTTGTCTGCCTTCTGCCGCATGGTTTCGAAGGTCAGGGCCCCGAGCACTCCTCGGCGCGTCTGGAACGCTTCCTGCAGATGTGCGGACAGGACAACTGGATCGTCGCCAACTGCACCACACCGGCGAACTACTTCCACATCCTGCGCCGTCAGTTGCACCGCACCTTCCGCAAGCCGCTGGTGCTGATGACACCGAAGTCGCTGCTGCGCCATAAGCTGGCGGTCAGCAAGACCGAGGCATTCACCACCGGTTCCAGCTTCCACCGGGTGCTGTGGGATGACGCCCAGCACGGCAATTCGGAAACCAAACTGGCTGCCGACGACAAGATCAAGCGCGTCGTGCTGTGCTCGGGCAAGGTCTATTACGACCTTTTGGAAGAGCGCGACGCCCGCGGCATCGACGACATCTACCTGATGCGGATCGAACAGTATTACCCCTTCCCGGCGATCAGCTTGGTGAAGGAGCTGGAGCGGTTCAAGGATGCCGAAGTGGTCTGGTGCCAGGAAGAGCCCAAGAACCAGGGCGCCTGGACCTTTATCGAGCCCAACATCGAATGGGTGTTGACCCGCATCGGCTCCAAGCACACCCGGCCCCAATACGTCGGCCGCGCCACATCGGCTTCGCCCGCGACGGGCCTGGCCAGCCAACACAAAGCCCAACAAGCCGCGCTTGTGAATGAAGCGCTGAGCATCTGAGGAAAAGAGATATGACCACCGAAGTGCGCGTACCCACCCTGGGTGAATCCGTGACCGAGGCAACCGTGGCCACCTGGTTCAAGAAACCCGGTGATGCGGTTGCTGCCGATGAAATGCTCTGCGAGCTGGAGACCGACAAGGTCACCGTCGAAGTGCCCGCCCCCGCCGCTGGGGTGCTGGCCGAGATCGTTGCCGCCGAAGGCGACACAGTGGGCGTTGATGCGCTGCTGGCGAATATCTCCGAAGCAGGCAGCGCCGGCTCCGAGACGCCGCAGCCCAAGGCCGCAGCCCAGGCCGAAGCGGCCCCCGCAGGCGGGGATGACACCGCCGCGGCCGACGGTGCCTCCACCGACGTGATGGTGCCGACCCTTGGCGAATCCGTGACCGAGGCAACCGTCTCCACCTGGTTCAAGAAGGTCGGCGACACTGTCGCGCAGGATGAAATGCTGTGTGAGCTGGAAACCGACAAGGTCTCTGTCGAAGTGCCCGCGCCCGCCGCTGGTGTTCTGGCCGAAATCACCGCGCCCGAAGGCACCACCGTGGATGCCTCGGCGAAACTCGGCGTGATCTCGGGCTCCGGTGCTGCGGTGGCGGCGGCCCCGGCTGCTGCGCCCGCTGCAGCTGCGGCACCTGCCGCCGCGGCCAAGGACGTCGCCAATGCGCCCTCGGCGGAAAAGGCCATGGCCGAAGCCGGGATCTCCGCCGCCAATGTCGAAGGCACCGGCCGCGATGGCCGCATCATGAAGGATGACGTTGCCCGCGCCGTCGCCGCCGCAGCCTCGGCCCCCGCGCCTGCTGCTGCCCCGGCCGCACCGCGCGCGCCGGTTGCTGCCGATGATGCCGCACGCGAAGAGCGGGTGAAGATGACCCGCCTGCGCCAGACCATCGCCAAGCGTCTGAAGGACAGCCAGAACACCGCCGCCATGCTGACCACCTATAACGAGGTGGACATGACCGAGGTGATGGCCCTGCGCAATCAGTACAAGGACCAGTTCGAGAAGAAGCACGGCGTGCGTCTCGGCTTCATGTCCTTCTTCACCAAGGCCTGCTGCCACGCGCTGAAGGAAGTTCCCGAGGTCAACGCCGAAATCGACGGAACCGACATCGTCTACAAGAACTTCGTGCACATGGGCGTTGCTGCCGGCACCCCCACCGGCCTCGTGGTTCCGGTCATTCGCGATGCGGACAGCATGTCCTTTGCCGAGATCGAAAAGGCAATCGCCGAGAAAGGCAAGCGCGCCCGTGACGGCAAGCTGTCGATGGCGGAAATGCAGGGCGGCACCTTCACCCTGTCCAACGGTGGTGTCTATGGCTCCTTGATGTCCTCGCCGATCCTGAACCCGCCGCAGTCGGGTATCCTTGGCATGCACAAGATCCAGGACCGTCCGATGGCCATCAATGGTGAGGTGGTGATCCGCCCGATGATGTATCTGGCGCTGTCCTATGACCACCGCATCGTCGACGGCAAAGGCGCCGTGACCTTCCTGGTGCGCGTCAAGGAAGCCCTGGAAGATCCCCGCCGCCTGCTGATGGATCTGTAAAGAACATAGGGCAGCGCCTGACCCTGGGTGGGTGCGAAAGCGCCCTCCCGTTGGGAGGGTCGGGCGCTGCCCGGCACTGCCGGGCAAACGAAGAGGCTAGGAATGACCGCTGAACTCACCGCCCTCACACTTGCCGCCCTGCTGCAGGTTCTGCAGTTCTTCGCCTATTCCATCACCGCCAACCGGCAGGTCGGCCCTAAGGTAGCAATGGGGCCGCGTGACACGCCGGTGCAACTGACCGGCACGGCAGGCCGCCTACAACGGGCGCTGAACAATCACTTCGAAGGGCTGATCCTCTTCACCATCGCATGTGTGGTGGTGACCCTTGGCGGCCAGTCCACCGAATTCACTGCCGCCTGCGGCTGGGTCTATGTGCTGAGCCGGGTTCTGTACGTGCCCGCCTATGCATTCGGCCTCACGCCCTGGCGGTCGGTCGTCTGGTCGGTCGGCTTCCTGGCCACCACCCTCATGCTGATCGCGGCGCTGATCTGATGCGCGGCGCTCCTCCTCATATTCCCGAATACGGGCCGCTGGCGATGCGTGACCATTGCCCCTGCCCTCTCCTTAGTTCCAACGAAAGGACCTCCCATGGCTTCCTATGACGTGATCATCATCGGCGCCGGCCCCGGCGGCTATGTCAGCGCCATCCGCTGCGCCCAGCTGGGTCTGAAGACCGCTATCGTCGAAGGGCGTGAAACCCTTGGCGGCACCTGCCTCAACGTGGGCTGTATCCCGTCCAAGGCGCTGCTGCACGCGACCCACTCCCTGCACGAGGCGGAGCACAACTTTGCCAAGATGGGTCTGAAGGGCAAAAGCCCCTCCGTCGACTGGAACCAGATGAAGGCCTACAAGGACGATGTCATCGGCCAGAACACCGGCGGTGTCGAATTCCTGATGAAGAAGAACAAGATCGACTGGCTGAAAGGCTGGGCGTCGATCCCCGCTGCCGGTCAGGTCAAGGTAGGCGACGATGTGCACGAGGCCAAGAACATCGTGATCGCCTCAGGCTCGGTTCCCTCCTCCCTCCCCGGCGTCGAGGTCGACAACGACAAGGGCATCGTGGTGGACAGCACCGGCGCGCTGGAGCTTCCGAAGGTGCCGAAAAAGATGGTCGTCATCGGTGCGGGCGTCATCGGGCTGGAGCTTGGCTCGGTCTATGCCCGCCTTGGCTCGGAGGTGACCGTCGTCGAGTACATGGACGCGGTCTGCCCCGGCATGGACAAGGACGTGCAGCGCACCTTCAAGCGGATCCTTGAAAAGCAGGGCCTCAACTTCATCATGGGCGCCGCCGTGCAAGGTGTCGAGACCACCAAGACCAAGGGCAAGGTGACCTACCAGCCCAAGAAAGGCGGCGATGCCGAGGTGCTGGACGCCGATGTGGTGCTGGTCGCAACCGGCCGCAAACCCTATGCCGAGGGGCTGGGCCTTGATGCGCTGGGGGTGAAGCTGACCGAACGCGGCCAGATCGCAACGGATGCCCACTGGGCCACCAACGTCAAAGGCATCTACGCCATCGGCGACGTGATCGAAGGTCCGATGCTGGCGCACAAGGCCGAGGACGAAGGCATGGCCGTCGCCGAGGTGATCGCGGGCAAGCATGGCCACGTGAACTACGGCGTGATCCCCGGTGTCGTCTACACCACCCCCGAGGTTGCCACCGTCGGCGCCACCGAAGACGCGCTCAAGGCCGAGGGCCGCAAGCTGAAGATCGGCAAGTTCAACTTCATGGGCAATGGCCGCGCCAAGGCCGTGCACCAGGGCGAAGGCTTCGTCAAACTGATCGCGGACAAGGAAACCGACCGCATTCTGGGCGCAGCCATCATCGGCCCCGGCGCCGGTGATCTGATTCACGAGATCTGCGTTGCCATGGAATTCGGCGCCTCTGCCGAGGACCTGGCCCTGACCTGCCACGCGCACCCGACCTACTCCGAGGCCGTGCGCGAAGCTGCCCTGGCCTGCGGCGACGGTGCTATCCACGCCTGACATCAGGCATATAAGGGCAGCCTGCCCTTTGACCAAAAACAAACGCCCCCGCAACATGCTGCGGGGGCGTTTTCATTTAGCAGGCCGGTGCAGAATACGCAGGCCGCGCTGGCTCCTGCCCTCTCACCACATGGTCTTTGCGGCGCGGGCACCCCAGGCGTCGTCATAGGGTTTGCCGCCTTCCTCGCCATTCGTCTGCTCGGCGAGGATCTCTCCCAAGCTAGGCAGGCCCTCACTCTCGTCGCCTGCGGTCCATGTGCCCGCCCGCATCAGGGCGCGGGCGCATTGGCTGTAGATTTCGTCGATGGCGATCACCAGCACGGTGGCGGGCTGTTTACCCTGCCGTTCGAACCGGGCGCGCAGGTCCGCATCCGCGGTGATCCGTGCCTGACCATTGAGACGCACCACGTTGTTTGAACCGGGCACGAAGAACATCAGCGATACCCGCGGATCGCGCACGATATTACGAAGCGAGTCGATCCGGTTGTTGCCGCGCCAATCGGGCAGCGCCAGGGTGCCGGGGTCCAGCTCCAGCACGCAGGGGCCATCGTCGCCGCGCGGGCTGGCATCGGTGCCTTCGGGACCGACCGTCGAGAGAACGCACAGCCGCGAGGCCATGATCCATTTGCGATAGAGCGGCGTCATCCGACGCGCCACCTTACGTAAAGAAGGCGCTCCCGGTTCCCCGTAAAGCGCCTCAAGATCTTCAAGTGTTTCGATGTAATCCATCCGGTTCAAACCCCGCTTCGCGCATCAATGCATCGGATCGCTCTTCGACCCGTTCTTCCAATATCTTCATGAATTCCTGCCGCTCCAGCCCCGGTTCGATCGGGTCCAGGAACTCCACCACTGCAACGCCGGGGCGGCGCATGATACCCTTGCGCGGCCATAGCACACCAACGTTGGTGGCCACCGGCACGCAGGTTTGCTGCAGCTGTTCGTAGAGCACGCCGGTGCCGACCTTATACTCGGCCTTCACGCCCGGGGCCACGCGGGTGCCTTGCGAGTAGATCACCAGCTGGCCCGCCTCCTGCCGCCCGGCATGCACGTCGGCAACCATCTTCTGGATGGCGGCGCCGCGCTTGCCCCGATCCACCGCCACACAGTCCAACAGCTTGGCATACTGGCCGATCACAGGGGTGCGCAGGATTTCCTTTTTCATGATGAACTTGGCCGTCGGCAGCGCCGTGAAGATCATCATGATATCAAGGAACGACTGATGCTTGGCCGCGATCAGCGCTTCACCCGAGGGCGGGGTGCCGCGCACCTCGCAGCGGATACCGACCATCCAGCGGGCGCTCCAGAACACCCAGCGCGAATAGGTCTTGCAGCAGACGCGCGCACCGCGCTTGCTGAAGATGGCCCAGGGCGCAAAGGCAAGGCCAATCACCGGCATCATCAGATAGATCTGGCCCACGAACAGCAGCGAGCGCAGCCATTGAATTGCATCCTTCACGTCAATTCTCCCAGACGTTTGTTGGCCGCGCGGGTCGTCGCCACATAGGCCACCAGCGCCCCCAGCACCGGAATGACCAGCGGCAGCAGCCAGCCCCAGCCCTGAAAGCCAAGCCCGGTCAGAAAGCCGCCCTCGTCCGAGGCGGCAGGCATCAGCCAGACACCCAACATGCCAAATCCCATCCCCACAACCGCGCCGCTGAAGGCCCGCAGGGTAAAGCGGCGGATAAAGGCCTGCGCGATATAGCTGTCCTGCGCGCCGACAAGGCGCAGCACTTCGATCACCTGGGCATTGGCCGCAAGCGCCGCATTGGCCGCAAGCGAGATCATCGCCCCCATGGCGCCACCGATCAACAGGATCGACACCACCGCCAGACGCCGCAGCGATTGCGCCGCATCCACCAGCGGCGCCCGCCAGCGGGTATGATCGTCCAGCACCGCACCGGGCACCTCGGCCTGCAGGCGCAGGCGCAGGCCGGTGGCATCATAGCCGGGATCATCCTCGATCACCTCGATCAGCTGCGGCACCGGTAGCGCATCAATCGGCACCGAGGCGCCGAACCAGGGCGCCAACAGCGCCGCCTGTTCCTCGGGGGTAAAGGCGCGTGCCGAGGCCACGCCCGGCGTCTGCCGCAAAATGGTCAGGGCCGCCTCGGTCTGGGCGGCACGCTGTTCGGCGGGAGCATTGATGCGCAGGGTCGCGGCGCGGGCCAATTCATCCGCCCAACGGTCCGCCAGCCGCCCCGAGGCCAGCGACAGCGCCAGCGCAAAGACCGCCAGGAACGCCATCGCCCCGGCAGCAAACAGGGTCAGCTGCGCCGTGAAGCCACTGGGGGGCACCACCCGGTCGGCCTGTGCATCGCCGCTGATCAGCGCCCGCAGGCGCCCGCCAAAGCCGTCCCTGCTCATAGATCCGCTCCCGCAAGATGCAGCTGTTTGTCGTAAATCCTCAGCACCCGGGCCTGAACCTGGTTCTTGGCCGCCCGGATCAGCGACAGATCGTGGGTCGCCACCAGAATGGTCTTGCCCATGCGGTTCAGCTCGACCAGCAATTGCAGCAGCCGCTGCGACATTTCCCAATCGACGTTGCCGGTGGGTTCATCCGCGATGATCACATCCGGCGACAGGATCACCGACCGCGCCAACGCCGCACGCTGGCGTTCGCCGCCGGACAGTTCCGGCGGCAGCGCATCCGAGCGCTCCGCAAGCCCGACCCAGTTCAGCAATTCGCGCAGGTTCGCCTGCTCCTGCCCCAGATCCCGCCCCGAGACGGTCAGCGGCAGGGCGATATTCTCGATTACCGGCAAGTGGTCCAGAAACCGGCAATCCTGATGCACGACACCAACCCTGCGGCGCAGAAAGGCCATCTGGTCGCGGTCCAGCCCTTTGACATCCATGTTGAAGACGCGCACCCGCCCCGAGGTCGGGGTCAGCGCGCCATAGCAAAGCTTCAGCAGGGTCGTCTTGCCGGTGCCCGAAGGACCAGTCAGGAAATGGAAGGATCCCGGCGCCAGCTGCATCGACAGATTGCTCAGCAGCTCTCCGCCGCCATAATTGTAGCCTACGTTGTCCAGCTCGATCACGGCGTCCCCCTGGTGCTGCTTGCTCGTTTTGCCCCAGAGCACCGCCAGTTTCAATGGCCCGCAGCCGTGCGGGCGCCGCCGGTCACGCCCGCGTGCGCGGCGCCCCGCGCAATTGCCCCTTCCTTGATGGCCCCGAACTCCCTATGGTCATTTGAAAATACCGCTGAATTGCACCCGGAAGACTCCGGGTCCAAGGAGACCGAGAATGCGCCTGACATGCCCGAATTGCGCTGCCCAGTACGAAGTGCCGGATGACGTTATCCCGGAAGAAGGACGCGATGTCCAGTGCTCCAGCTGCGGCACCACCTGGTTCCAGCCCGCTGCAGGTGCCAGCGCAGAGCCCCCTGTGGCCGAGGACACAGCCCCAGAGCCTGAGGGCACACCAGAGGTATCCGAACAGGTCGTCAAAGAAGAAGCCATCACATCAGAGGCCGCAGCCGAGGAAACACCTCCCCCAGAACACGCTCCCCATGTTGAAGAAGAGCAGATACCCGAGGCGGCAGAGGATCTGACAACCTCCGAGGAGCTGCCAGCCGAGGAAGAGGACGAGCCGGAAGAGCCTGCCCCCGCCCCTGACATGGACGACGAGGAGACAGTCGCTCGGCGGCAGCGTGGCCTTGACCCGGCACTGTCGGACATCCTGCGCGAGGAAGCGGAGCGCGAAGCCTCCCTGCGCGCGGCCTCTGCGCCTGCACAGGGGCTGGAGAGCCAGCCCAATCTGGGTCTGGATGATCTGCCCGAAAACGAACAGGCCCTGCGCGCCCGTCAGGCCAAGGACCGGATGGCCCGGATCAAGGGGCAGGACCCGCGTCAACTGGCAGCCGAAGCCAGCGGACAACGCCGGGGCGTGCTGCCGGATATCGAAGAGATCAACTCGACCCTGCGCGCCGGGGATGCCGCCGCCGTTCAGGCCGCTGCCGAGGACACGCTAGTGCCACGCAAAAGCGGCTTTGCACGCGGTTTTGCGCTGACCATCCTGCTCGCGCTGATCCTGATGATGATCTACACCAACGCCGCCAAGATCGCCGAGGCGGTACCGCAGGCCGATCCTTACCTCAGCAGCTATGTCACCTGGGTCGATCAGGCGCGGCTGTGGCTGGATGCGCAGGTCAAGGCGCTGCAAACACCGCAGCCCTGATCACCGCTGCCGGTCCGGCAGGCGCATTGATCGATTGCCTTTGAGAGCATCATTTCCTTAGAGAATGCCGTGCATAGGGTCTCAATTCAGCCCTAGCCGCTTCAGAACCGGTCGAACAGCCGCTGCAGATAGTTGCGCTCTTCCTCGCTACGGCTGCGATCCTGCGACCGGCGACGGATTTCCTCCAACAGATCCCAGGCCCGGCCATGCGCCGAACCCTGGTCCGGAACCGCACCTCTGTCGCCATTGTCCATGCCGCTGGCGCGTCCCAGCGGATCCAGCCCCTCGGCCGAGCCATTGGGCTGGGCCTGTCCCTGCTGTCCCTGGTTCTGTCCCGGCTGCTGGCGCTGTGCCATGGCTTCGCCAAGCGAGCGCATGCCCTCGCGAAGGGCCTCCATCGCATCGGATTGCTGGTCGATGGCCTCGGCCAGATCGCCGTTCCGCAACGACTCTTCGGCACCCTCCATGGCGCGGCCTGCCCGATCCAGCGCATCGCGGGCATTGCGCCCTTCCTCGCCCCCAAAGGGCAGGCCGTCACGCTGACGTTCCAGCTCGTTCCGCAGGGCCTGCTGACGCTGAGCCAGATCCCCCGCGCTGGGATTGCCATCCGCGCCAGAGCCACCCTGCCCCGGCTGGCTTTGTCCCGGATCGCCGCCGCCACCCTGCTGCTGGCCGGATTGTTCGCCACCCTCACCGGTACCGCCGGTTCCATCGTGGCTCTGTCCACGGCCCTGACCGCCGTTGCGGCCCTCGTTGCCCTGGCTTTGACCGCGCTGCGCGTCGCTGTTGAATTGTTCCTGCAAATCGCGGAAGGCCTGATCGGAGAGGCCCTGCTGTTCGCGCAGGGTCTCGGCCAGACCCTCCATGGCCTGCCGTCCCTGATCACCGCCCTGCTGGCCTTGCTGGCCGCGGGTCATGCGCATGTTTTCCATCATCTGCTGGAATTCGCGCAGGGCCTGCTCTGCCTCGGCCATGCGACCCTGCTCCATCAGTTCCTGAATGCGGTCCATCATCGCCTGCAGGTCGTCCTGGCTGAGCTGCATCATGTCCTCGGGCATCTCACCCGGTTCCATCATCTCGCCGTTCTGTTCGGCCTGCCGTTGCAGCTGGCGCAGGTAATCATCGGTTGCTTCGCGCAGCTCCTGCATCAAGCGGGCGATCTCCTGATCGCTGGCGCCTTCGCGCATGGCCTGGCTCAGCCGCTCCTGAGCGCGTTTCATCCGCTCCAGCGCGTCGCCCACATCGCCTTCCTCGAGCGCAATGGCCAGATCCCACAGCGCCGCCGCGATGTCTTCCTGCGCAGGAGCCGTGAGCGCACCCTCGGCCAGATGGCTTTCCAGCCGCCGCAGAATGCCGCGCAGGCGCAGATAGCTGCCCGCATCGCGGAAAATCCCATCGGGGCGATGCGACACCGCCCGCAGGATCTGCGCCACCCGGGGCGCATTGGCACGCGCCCAAAGGATATCACGGCGCTGCTCGGCTACCGAGGCGGCCAGCGGATCAAAAAAGCGCCGCGCTGTCAGCGGCGCGCCAAATGGAGCCGCTGTGCCGCTCTGCCCCGCCGCGTCCTGCGCGGTGAAGGTATAAGTGACCGGCAAATTGGCCCAGGGATGCTGCGAGAAGTCCTCGATCAGGCGTTCGGTAAAATCGCTGCGCCCGCCGGTGAGAGGCAGCGGCAGGTCCAGTACGATATCCTCGCGCGGGTCCGGGGCGATCTGCAGCCCGTGCCGCCGATCCAGGGCCGCAAGGTCCAGAGAAATCCGCACGGTTCCGCCGACGACGCCGTAATCATCCTGCGCCGCGAAGGGTAGGTTCAGCGCGCCTTCAGGGCCTAGATCCGGCGCGCCCGCCACCGCAACTGCAGGCGGTGCATCCGGCGTCACCGAGACCAGCCAATCGCGCCCACCCTGCCCGGCGATGGCCAGCTGACCTTCCTGACGGACCTCGAATTCCTGCTGCGGATCGGTCGCCGGGGGTAGTTCGCCAGTGCGGGCGGAAACGGTTTCATCCAGCGTCAACGCGCCGATCTCACCATAGAACCGCAGGGTGATCTGGCTGCCCTCGGGCAGGGTCAGCTCCCCGGCAGGCTGATCGTTGAGGTAAAGAACCGGCAGGCCCGTGTAACGCGGCGGTGCGATCCAGCCTTCCCAGGTCGGCCCGTTCATCGCTGAGGCCGCGCCCGGTGTCATGCCACTGAGGCTGCTGACCCGCCAGAACGAGCCGAAGACCAGCGCCACGACCAGCGCCAGCAGCGCCATATACCGGAGGGCAAAGGGATCCGCCGCTGCGATTTTCAGATTTGGAGAGGGCGCGCGGGCCTGCCGCGCCGCTGTCGCCATGCGCCGCTGATGCGCCTGCCATAGGGCCGCCGAGGCCGGGTCTGTGGCGCCAATCGCCTGACTATCCAGAAGCGCGCTGACTGGTCGCCCCGGCAGGGTTGCGTCCAGCCGCGCCAGCGCCGACGCATGGCTTGGCCAGGAAAACCGTTTGATGCCCCAGAAGAGCGCCAGCCCCAGCGCTAGCGCGCTGAGCACGGCACCAGACCAGACCAGTTCGACCGGTAATTCATCGTGCAGCCCCAGCATCACCGCCGCCAGCGCCAGCATCAGCACCGATGCCGCAGGCCAAAGGGCGCGCAGCAGCTGCTCCGCGATCATGCCCGCCCGCGTTAGGCGCAGGGGCCAGCGCAGCGGTTTCAGACGCGGGTCAGCCTTGGGGAATGCAGCGTCGGATGCGGCCATTTCGGCGATGCCTCTCTGCGCGGGTGCGGGCGCGGTTGCGGGGGTGCCGCGACCGCGAAAAATCCGCAGCCGCGATCAGAGCCATTCCGGAATGGTATCGCGGTTTATCATTTCGTCAAAGGTCGGACGTCGGCGAATAACCGCGAATTGATCCCCATGCACCAGTACCTCGGGGATCAGGGGGCGCGAGTTGTATTCGCTCGACATCACCGCGCCATAGGCTCCGGCGCTGCGGAAGGCGATCAGATCCCCGGCAGCCAGCGGCGGCATATCGCGCTGCTTGGCAAAGGTATCGCCGGATTCGCAGACCGGCCCGACGATATCATAAGGCTGGCTTTCGACGCCCGGCTCCGGTTCGATCACCGGCACGATATCGTGATGCGCCTCGTACATGGCGGGGCGGATCAGATCGTTCATGGCCCCATCGATGATCAGGAAATCACGGCCCTCGCCGGATTTCACATAAATTACCTTGCTGACCATCAGCCCTGCATTGCCCGCGATCAGGCGACCCGGTTCGATCTCGATCTCGCAGCCGAGGTGGCCCAGCGTACGCTTGATCAGGGCGCCATACTCCACCGGCAGCGGCGGCGCCTCGTTCGAGCGGGTATAGGGAATGCCAAGCCCACCCCCCATATCGAGGCGGCGGATGTCATGACCTTCGGCGCGCAGGGTCTCGGTCAGCTCCGCAACCTTCTGATAGGCGGCCTCGAACGGGGCCAGCTCGGTCAGTTGCGAGCCGATATGCACGTCGATCCCGATCACCTCCAGCCCCGGCAGGCTGGCGGCATGGGCATAGACCTCGCTGGCGCGGGAAATCGGGATGCCGAATTTGTTCTCGGATTTTCCGGTGGCGATCTTGGCGTGGGTCTTCGCATCGACATCCGGGTTGATGCGGATGGTGATCGGCGCCCGGCTGCCCAGTTCCAGAGCGACCGCGTTGATCACCTCCATCTCGGGCTCGGATTCCACGTTGAACTGGCGGATGCCACCGGACAGGGCGCAGCGGATTTCCTCGGCCGTTTTGCCAACGCCGGAAAAGACGATCTTGTCGCCCGGCACACCAGCCGCCTTGGCCCGCAGGTATTCGCCCTGACTGACCACATCCATGCCCGCGCCCGCCTGCGCCAGCGTCTGCAGGATGGCCTGATTGCTGGCCGCCTTCATCGCAAAACAGACCAGATGCTCGGTGCCTTCCAGCGCCTCGTCGAACAGGCGGAAATGCCTGAGCAGCGTCGCGGTGGAATAGACATAGAACGGCGTGCCTACGGCGGCGGCGATTTCAGCCACCGGAACGTCCTCGGCGCAGAGCGCGCCATCGCGGTAAAGAAAATGATCCATGTCTTGGCGATTAGACCAAAAGAGGCCGCCGGATCAATGGAATTTGTCCTGCTACAGCGCTCTCCACTGCGCGTTTATCCCCGCAGCCCCGATGCGATCATGGTAAAGGCGGTCTCACGCCGCAGGGTGGCGATCTTGGACCCCGCATCGAACAGGCTCAGATGCAGGAAAACCCCGTCCAGCATCGCGATCACCGCCCGCGCCAGCGCCATCGGATCGCAGTCAGCGCGGATTTCCTGCGCTTCGGCAAGATCTGCGAAATGTTCTGCCCAGTGCCGGGCCAGCCAATCGAAAAACCCGTCAATGATCTCTACTGCCCGAGGATCCTTGAACCCCGGTCCCAACACTTCAAAGATCAGCGATGTCATATCACGCTGCGCCAGGATCACCGTCTGGCGCAGGCCATCCAGATAAAGCTCAAGCGTCTGCGGGGCGGGCAGCAGGGTGATCTGGCCCCTCAGCCCGTCGAAATATTGCCCGATCAAGCTCAGGATGAGGTCATCCTTGCCGTCGCAATAAAGATAGAGCGTGCCCTTGGCCACGCCCGCGGCCCTGGCAATATCGGTCATTTTGGTGGCCTGATAGCCCGTGCGCGCAAAACACATCATCGCCGCCTCGAGGATCTCAGCCCTCATTTTATCCTTGTCGACGATCTTCGGCATTGCCGTTCCTTTTGGGCCTGATTGCACGGAATGCATAGCGGGGTTGACCTGTCCCGGCATATAAATGACTTGCGGGTCAGTCATGCGGCCCCTAGATAGCGCGCTATATCTGACCAATTGGTCACAAATGGATTAGTGTCAATGAGTGAAAATCAGAAGATTGCATTTGTCGCCGGTGCAACTGGCCATCTGGGGCGCCATCTGGTGGCGCAACTGTCGGCCCGGGGCTACTCCGTGCGGGCACTGGTCCGGTCCGGCTCGGATACGTCCGGGTTTCCCCGAGGTGTTGAAATCGTCACCGCAGAGGCCACCGACCCGGCCAGCCTCAGCGGACTTATGGATGGGGTGGAACTCGTTGTCTCGGCCTTGGGGCTGACCCGGCAGACCGACCGTGTGACCTATCTGGATGTGGATTATCAGGCCAACCTCAACCTGCTGAAAGAGGCGGTGAACGCCGGGGTCGGTCAGTTTGCCTATGTGCATGTGCTGACCCGGGGCACCTCCACCTCTGATCTGGTGGCGGCCAAATCGCGGTTCGTCGGCGTGCTGCAAACCGCCCCGCTGCAGGCGTGCGTTATCCGCCCCAACGGGTTCTTTGCCGATATGGAAGAGATCCTGTCGATGGCGAAAAAGGGCCGGGTCTGGCTGATCGGTGACGGATCGGTGCGGATCAATCCGATTCATGCCCGCGATCTGTCCTGTGCCATTCTTGATGCCATCGAAGCCGGGGAGGCGGATGTGGAGATCGGCGGCCCCGAAGTGCTGAGCCTCGATCAGATCGCAGAACTGGCCTTTGACGCCCTCGGTAAACCCGCCCGGATCACCCACCTGCCACTGTGGCTGGGCCATGCGGCCCTATCAGTGATGAAACGTTGCACCCCGCGTCATGTCTGGGGGCCGTTCGAGTTTTTCCTGACCTCCTGCCAGCAGGACGCAATCGGACCGCAATATGGCAGCCGGTCGCTGGGCGATCACTATGCTGGGATTTGTTCAAATCGTGCCGGGACAAAGGTTTCGGCGTTCAGTTCCCGATAGAAACGCCAACCCGGGCGTACCCCGAAACTGTCACACCCGACCCGGGTGTCTGAGACGCAGAGCTACCGCTTGCGGGACCCGCAGTGCGTTCAGAGGCGGGCGGCTCACATCCCGCCAAAGCGATCACGACCGGCAGCCAGAAGACGGCGCACGCAGGACGCGAGAGCATCAGAAGCCCAGAAGAAGGCTGAACGGTCCCTGCTGCACACCCACACTGCCCCCGGCATGGACACCGCTGGTAGAGACCCCGACCCCGGCATTGAGTGTGGGGCGCACCGGTTCTCCATCCACGCCACAGGCCGCGAGTGTTGTGGCTGCAACGAAAAGAAAAACAAGAACGCGCATCGGAGAGAAGCCCTCGGCTCGGGTGGGTATTCATTCAATATGGGCGGGGCGCTGGCCAATCACAAGCGCCCCCACCGCAGGATCTCGGCAAAGGCCTGCTTAGCCCGCCAGGATCTCTTTCCAGCGTTGCACCTGCGCGCGCACCTGCGCGGGCGCGGTGCCACCATAGGACATGCGCGAGTTGACCGAGTTTTCGACTCCCAGAACGTTGAAGATATCCTCGGTGATGCCTTCGTGCACGCCCTGCATGTCCTCAAGGCTGAGGTCAGGCAGATCGCAACCACGGCCCTCGGCCATCGCGACCAAGGCGCCAGTCACGTGGTGGGCATCGCGGAAGGGCACCTTCAGCACCCGCACCATCCAGTCGGCCAGATCGGTGGCGGTGGAGAAACCCGAACCTGCGGCGGCAGCCAGCGACTCGCGGTTGCCAGTCATATCCTTGACCATGCCTTCCATCGCAGCCAGCGCCAGCATCCAGTTGTCGGCTGCATCAAAGACCTGTTCCTTGTCTTCCTGCATGTCCTTGGAATAGGCGAGCGGCAGCCCCTTCATCACCATCATCAGTGCGGTGTTGGCGCCAAAGATCCGGCCCACCTTGGCGCGGATCAGTTCGGCCGCATCCGGGTTCTTCTTCTGCGGCATGATCGAGGAGCCGGTGGAGAAGCGATCCGAAAGGGTCACGAAGCGGAACTGAGCCGAGGACCAGATCACCAGCTCTTCGGCAAAACGGCTGAGGTGCACGGCGCAGATCGATGCGGTGCTCAGGAACTCCAAGGCAAAGTCACGATCCGACACGGCATCAAGCGAGTTTGCTGCAGGCCGGTCAAAGCCCAGCGCCGATGCGGTCATGTCACGGTCGATGGGGAAGGAGGTGCCAGCCAGCGCCGCCGCACCCAGGGGCGATTCGTTCATCCGGGCGCGGGCATCACGCACGCGGGACAGATCGCGGCCGAACATTTCCACATAGGCCATCATGTGATGGCCCCAGGTCACCGGCTGCGCGGTCTGCAGGTGGGTAAAGCCGGGCATCACCCAGTCGGCGCCTGCCTCGGCCTGATCTACCAGCGCCTTGATCAGCGCCAGCAGGCCTTTTTCGGCAGCGTCGAACTGATCGCGCACCCAGAGTTTGAAATCGGTCGCCACCTGATCATTGCGCGACCGGCCGGTGTGCAGACGCCCGGCGGGCTCTCCGATCACCTCTTTCAGGCGCGCTTCGACGTTCATATGGATGTCTTCCAGCGCGGTAGAGAACTGGAAGCTGCCGCTTTCGATCTCTGACAAGACCGTGAGTAGCCCTTCCCGAATGGCCTCGGCGTCGTTATCCGTAATGACGCCTGTCGCGGCCAGCATGGCGGCATGGGCTCTTGAGCCTGCGATGTCCTGGGCTGCCATACGCTTGTCAAACCCGATCGAGGCATTAATTGCCTCCATGATCGCGTCAGGGCCAGCGGCAAAGCGGCCGCCCCACATCTGGTTTGAGGATTGATCTGTCATGGCTGAACCCCGGAGATAACATGCGTCTGTTTCGTCACCTCACCCTTTATATGGCCCTTGCCTTGGGTGCAAATGCCGCCTTCGCCGCAGATGTCGCGCCACTGGAGGCGCTGCGCGCCGACAGTCTGAAACGGCTGGTCGTCCATTCCGAGCCGCGCCCCGTCTCTGACGCGGAGTTCTTTCTGGAAAACGATGGCGGCACCGCCACGCTGACCGATTATCAGGGCAAGATCGTGCTGCTGAACTTCTGGGCGACCTGGTGCGCGCCCTGCCGCAAGGAAATGCCGCAAATCGCCGAGTTGCAGGAAGAATTCGGCGGTGAGGACTTCGAGGTCCTGACCATCGCCACCGGGCGCAATTCCCCCGCCGGGATCGTCAAGTTCTTCGAGGAAAACGGCATCACCGGCCTGCCCCGCCACACCGATCCGAAACAGGCGCTGGCCCGCAACATGGCAGTAATCGGCCTGCCCATTACCGTTCTGATCAACCGCGAAGGCGAAGAGGTGGCCCGCCTTCTGGGCGATGCGGAATGGAACAGCGACAGCGCCAAGGCGATCATCAAAGAGATGATTGCAACGCATTGATCTGCGCATCCCGCAACGGGTCCGGCCGCGCCCCGATCACGGCTTGACCTTACGCGACCTTTGACAGGCTCCTTCCCGGTCCGCCAATGTAGGGATCAGGGAGGAGCATATGCCACTAGAGATCCTGCTGATCATGGTTATCGGCGGCGTCAGCGCGGTCGCCGCGATCCTGCATCTGTCGGGCCGCTCGGAGCAGACGGTGCTGTCGGTAGAGGACGCCCGCGCCGAGTGGCATCGCCATTTCCCCGATGATGTGATCCTCCAAGTGCTGATCGCCGAAAACGGCCACGCCGCGCTGGTTCAGACCGAAGGCGGAACCGGCCTTCTCTGGGCCTTTGGCGCCGACACCGTGGCGCGCCATCTTATTGATTTTGATGTCTTTGAAACCGGAACCGGCCTCAGGCTGGAGTTCCACGATTTTGGCACGCCGGGCGTTTCGCTCTCCCTTGCGCCGCATGAACGCGCAGACTGGCAACAGATGATGATCCCGTCCTGAAGGAACCCCGCCGATGAGCGATCCAATCTCTTACCCCGATGTGACTCAATATGCGGTGCCGTTTTTCATCGCGGCGATCCTGGCCGAGTTCCTGTGGATCGCGATCAAAGGGCGCGGCGGGCGGTATGAAACCCGCGATGCGCTGACCTCGCTGATCATGGGGGCGGGCAGCGTCGCAGCAGGGATCCTGCTGGGTTTCATCGCCTGGGCGTTCTTCATGGTTCTGTGGCAGCTCACGCCGCTTGATATGGGGACGTCGATCTGGGCGGTTCTGGTCTGTTTCGTGCTGGACGATCTGCGCTATTACTGGGTGCACCGCTTCGGCCACCGGGTGCGCTGGGTCTGGGCCAGCCATGTGAACCATCACTCCAGCCAGCATTACAACCTAACCACCGCGCTACGGCAGACCTGGACCGGCACCTTCACCTTCATGATGGTTGTCCGCGCGCCGCTGGTGCTGCTGGGATTCCACCCGGCGCTGGTGCTGTTCGTCGGTGGCCTCAACCTGATCTACCAGTTCTGGATTCACACCGAAGCGATTGGCAAGATGCCCCGCTGGTTCGAGGCGGTGATGAACACCCCCAGCCACCACCGCGCCCACCATGGCCGCAACCCGCGCTATCTGGACTGTAATTATGCCGGCGTCTTCATCATCTGGGACCGGATATTCGGCACCTTCGTCCCTGAACAGGAGAACGACCGGGTCGATTACGGCCTTGTCCACAACATTGGCACCTTCAACCCGCTGCGCGTTGCCTTTCACGAATGGGTCGGCATCTTCCGCGACATGACCCAGCCTGGCCTGACCCTGAAACAACGGCTGCTTTATGCGCTGGCGCCGCCCGGCTACAGCCACGATGGTAGCCGCGACACCAGCGAAACCATCAAGGCGAAATACCTGGCCCGCAACCCGCAGGACCGCGGCACGCCGGGATTTGAACAACCAGCCGACCCGACCTGACAGACCGGGCCGCGACATCAGATGCGACTTTTCCTAAAGTTTTAACTTTAATCCATGGTTCACCCTTTTGTCCGAGAGTGCAAAGCAACGCATAGTTTCCATGCACATGATCAGGCACAGGTATAGCCAGGGGGCAAAACAGTGAAACACAGTCGCTGGAAAAAAGCGGACCTGCCAGAAGGCTCAGAAAACCCATTGAACGCAGCGGTAGTATCCCGCGACCGGTCCACATTGGATATGGTTGCCGAGGCGGTGAAGCATGACCAGACGATGCTGGCCTTCCAGCCGGTCATGCAGGCCATGCCCCCGCATCAGACCGCCTTTTATGAGGGTTACATCCGGGTTCTGGATGCCACCGGCCGGGTGATTCCTGCCCGTGACTTCATGCATGTGGTCGAGGAAAAGGAAATCGGCCGCGCACTGGACTGTCTGGCGCTGCAGCACGGGCTGCGGGCGCTGATGAAATCGCCCCAGATCCGCCTGTCCGTGAACATGTCGGCGCGCTCCATCGGCTACGGCCGCTGGATGGACGTGCTGAACCGCTTCCTGAAGAAAGACTCCACCATTGGCGAACGTCTGGTTCTGGAAATCACCGAAGCCTCGGCCATGGCCGCGCCAGAGCTGGTCATCGACTTCATGGAGCGGCTGCAGAAACACGGCATCGCCTTTGCGCTGGATAACTTCGGGGCCGGTACCACGGCCATCGCTCACTTTCGCGAATTCTTCTTTGACGCGGTCAAGATCGACGGTCAGTTCATCCGCGGCATCAGCGGCAATCCGGACAATCAGGCCGTGACCTGCGCTCTGGTCGGCATTGCCAAGCAGTTCGACATGCTGGTGGTGGCCGAGTCGGTGGAATCCGAAGCCGATGCGCAATACCTTGTTTCCATCGGCGTCGACTGCATGCAGGGCTTCCTGTTCGGCGCCCCGACGGTCAGCCCGCCCTGGCTGGAGGAACTGAAGGAACGCAGCCGCGCCTAATCCGCTGCACTGCAGCGTTCGGGAATAGCCTCCTTGTTTCAGGGTCTTCTGTGCATCTGACCGCATGACCCCAAAAAAAGAGCCACCGTCACCGGTGGTTTTTTGCGCTTATGCCGGTTGACTTCCCGTCAGCCGCTGGGACACCCTGTCGATTGCTGCAGGTGCAGCAATACGCTATGCCTGCCCCGGAGTACGGGAGGACGTGTTTGCCATCGCGGGGTTTTGATTTCACCACCGACCGCGCGGGTGCAACATCTCCGGAGTTAATTGATGGCAGAGGACCCATATCAATGACCAATGTTGTAATCGCATCCGCCGCACGGACCGCCGTCGGCAGTTTTGGCGGCTCGTTCGCCAATACGCCCGCCCATGATCTGGGTGCCGCTGTTCTGGAGGCCGTTGTTGCCCGCGCCGGCGTCGACAAAAGCGAGATCTCTGAAACCATTCTCGGTCAGGTTCTGACCGCCGCTCAGGGCCAGAACCCGGCCCGTCAGGCACATATCAATGCCGGCCTGCCCATCGAAAGCGCCGCCTGGGGCATCAACCAGGTCTGCGGCTCCGGTCTGCGCGCCGTGGCCCTCGGCGCACAGCACATCCAGCTGGGCGATGCCGCCATCGTTTGCGCCGGTGGCCAGGAAAGCATGACCCTGTCGCCCCACGCCGCAAATCTGCGCGCCGGTCACAAGATGGGCGACATGAAGTATATCGACACCATGATCCGTGACGGTCTGTGGGATGCCTTCAACGGCTACCACATGGGCCAGACCGCTGAAAACGTCGCCGAACAGTGGCAGATCTCCCGCGATCAGCAGGACGAATTCGCCGTCGGCAGCCAGAACAAGGCCGAAGCCGCCCAGAAGGCGGGCAAGTTCGTTGATGAAATCACCCCCTTCACCGTGAAAACCCGCAAGGGCGACATCGTGGTGGACAGCGACGAATACATCCGTCACGGCGCCACCATCGAAGCCATGCAGAAACTGCGCCCCGCCTTCACCAAGGACGGATCGGTCACCGCTGCCAACGCCTCCGGGCTGAACGACGGTGCTGCGGCCACCCTGCTGATGAGCGCCGATGAAGCCGAGAAACGCGGTATCGAGCCGCTGGCCCGCATCGCCTCTTATGCCACCGCTGGCGTCGATCCCTCGATCATGGGCGTCGGCCCGATCCACGCCTCCCGCAAGGCGCTGGAGAAGGCAGGCTGGAGCGCCTCGGATCTGGATCTGGTTGAGGCCAACGAAGCCTTTGCCGCGCAGGCCTGCGCCGTGAACAAGGAAATGGGCTGGGATCCCAGCATCGTCAACGTCAACGGTGGCGCCATCGCCATCGGCCACCCCATCGGCGCCTCGGGCTGCCGGGTTCTGAACACGCTGCTGTTTGAAATGAAGCGGCGCGGTGCCAAGAAAGGCCTCGCCACGCTTTGCATCGGTGGCGGTATGGGCGTCGCCATGTGCGTGGAGCGCCCGTAACGTGGCCTCGTAACCGGACATATCTAAGGGCGCCATGTTGGCGCCCTTTTCTTTTAGGCTTCAAAGGTTTGTCAGGGGTGCGACAATTTATGCGGCGGCGCAGCAAAATCCGTTGCGCAATATTGTTGCTCAAACTAACCTCTGCATGTAGCAAGATTGCCAAGTAAATGAATCACTGGAGGACAACTCAATGGCACGAACTGCACTCGTCACAGGCGGCTCCCGCGGCATCGGCGCAGCAATTTCCAAGGCTCTGAAGGCCGAAGGCTATGACGTCGCAGCCACCTATGCCGGCAATGACGAAGCCGCGGCCAAATTCACCGAGGAAACCGGCATCAAGACCTACAAGTGGAACGTGGGCGACTACGAGGAAAGCAAGGCCGGTATCGAAAAGGTCGAAGCCGATCTGGGTCCCATTGACGTCGTGGTGGCAAATGCTGGGATCACCCGCGATGCCCCCTTCCACAAGATGACGCCCGAGCAGTGGCATCAGGTGATCGACACCAACCTGACCGGCGTCTTCAACACCATTCACCCGATCTGGCCCGGCATGCGCGAGCGCAAGTTCGGCCGTATCATCGTGATCTCCTCGATCAACGGTCAGAAAGGTCAGTTCGCTCAGGTAAACTATGCTGCCACCAAGGCAGGCGATCTGGGCATCGTCAAATCCCTGGCGCAGGAAGGCGCCCGCGCAGGCATCACCGCCAACGCGATCTGCCCCGGCTATATCGCCACTGAAATGGTGATGGCCGTGCCGGAAAAGGTGCGTGATTCGATCATCGCACAGATCCCGACCGGCCGCCTGGGCGAGCCCGAGGAAATCGCCCGCTGCGTGACCTTCCTGGCCTCTGATGACGCAGGCTTCATCAACGGGTCGACCATTTCCGCCAACGGCGGTCAGTTCTTCGTCTGATCCGAGTGCGCAATGGTAAAAACAACAAGGGCCGGTCCTGATGGACCGGCCCTTTTTCAATCCCGTAAGGACATGTGCACTATGCCCAGCGGGAAACTCTTGTGCTGACCAGCGAAGGCTTGCCACGGCGGAACAGGCGCGCCCAGAAGGATTTCAGCACCTGGCTGCGTTCTTCATGTGCACGCTGCATGGCCAGTTTGATATCGGCATTGACTGTATATTCCATCTCGCAAACCTCCGTTTCGGATCAGAATCATTAATCTGACACCAATATGATTGCGGGTGAAAAAACTTACAAACGAGACTTTTCAGTCATTCAGTTAAGTATTACTTATGTGACTATGCCAGAACGCCTGCCCCCCCTGACCGCCCTGCGCGCCTTTGATGCCGCCGCCCGCCACATGTCCTTTGCCAAGGCGGCAGAGGAGCTGAACGTGACCCCGGCGGCTCTGTCCTTTCAGATCAAATCGCTTGAGGAGCACCTCGGCGCGCAGCTGTTCCGCCGCCTCAACCGTGCGGTGGAGCTGACCGAGGCCGGACGCACGCTGGCCCCAGGCGCCGCCGAGGGGTTCGAGGTTCTGGGCGATGCCTGGCGCGCCACCCGGCGGCTGCAGGACAACAGCACACTGACGGTGACCGCTGGCCCAGGCTTTACCGCGAAATGGCTGGCGCCGCGTCTTTATGAATTTGCGCGCGCCCATCCCGAAATCGACCTGCGGTTTTCCGCGACGCTCAGACAGATGGATTTCCAGCGCGACGAGGTCGATGTGGCAATCCGGTTTGGCGTCGGCCCGGACGAGGGCCTTTGGTCCCTGCCCCTGCGCAAGGAATGGATGACACCGGTGATGACGCCGGAACTGGCAGAGAAATACAAAACCCCCGAAAGCCTGACCGAGGCGCCGCTTCTGTTCGACGAATCCCTGAACTTCCTGCAGCCGCCCTGCGACTGGCCAGCATGGTTCGCGGCTGTCGGAATCGATTTTGCCCCCACGCATGGCGCGCATTTCTCGCAGGCCGACCATGCGGTGGATGCCGCCCTGACCGGGGCGGGCGTCGTGCTTGGCCGCCGCGCCATGGTGGTGACCGATCTGCACGCCGGGCGTCTGGTGGCCCCTTTCGCGACTGCGATTGAAACCGAAGGCCGGTTTCGCTTTGTCTGCGCCAAGGGCACCGAGGATCGCCCCCAGATCAAGGCGTTCCGCGACTGGTTCATGGGTGAGATCGACAAGACATCCTATGTGTCTGAGCGTTTCGATATCATCCCGGTCACCGATATCGCCCAGCCCTGAATGCAGCATTCCTGACCACTCGCACGCGGTTCGCCCGGACAGCCCCTTTCAAAAGCAAAAGGGCCACCAGATCTGGCAGCCCAATTTCATCAGACATATCGTGGGCGCGCCGCCCGTGCCGGTTTTGCTCCGGTTTGCGGCTGCGCCCGAGTTGCTCGCGCGTCAGTGCGCCAGTTCGCTTGCGGACAATCGCTCAATCTCTTCCTTGAGCTTCAGTTTCTGCTTTTTCATGGCAGCGACTTCCAGACCGTCGGTACTGGGTGCACGTTGGGCCTGTTCGACTTCCATGCTGAGGTGCTCGTGCTTCTTCTTCAGTTCCGTGAGATGCGAGCTGAGGCTCATGCCGTTCCTCCTTTTTGAGCAAAATACGCCCTGCGTCAGCAGGACACCTCAAGTGGAGCATAAGAAAATGCTTCTGTCACGCTGCAGGCGCACAGTTTTGTCATCAATTTGTTGCATCGGCTGAAGACTGCCAAAAACCGCCGCTCGGCCTTGCAATAAAGGCGCAAAGCCACGGTAAAACGACTATGTAACGCTTGAAAGACGCAAGGGTCCTACCCATATGGGCATCCGGTCAGACAGGCGCCGGCGACGCTCTGATGGCAGTCCCCGATACCACGTCACCGCCTTGACGATCGACTCGCCGCGATAGAGGATTGGCTGCTCAGGCGGGCCGCTTTTCCCCGGGCCAGGGCAGGGCCGCACCCTGCCGCAGCACATCGGCCACCTCTTCCTGATAGCTTTCGCCGTCCCGCTCGTGCCGCGCGCCCTTGTGCAGGATCAGCGGCGCGTGCAGCCGGAACTCCGCCCGCCCCTCCTTGCGCGCGCGCAGGATCACCAGCTCTGCCGCCCGCCCCTGTCGCGGCGCCAGCGGCAGCACCTCCAGCGACCCCAGCCTCCCGGCACAGGCCACCAGCATATCCGGCAACCGGTCCGCGCGCTGGATCATGTGCAGGTATCCACGCGGCGCCAGCCGTTTGGCGGCAACGGCGATCCAGTCCTGCAGCGGTGTCTCTTCTCCGAGGGCAACCCGCCGCCCGGCATCCTGCGCCGGGCTGTGCCCCCCTGCCCGGTAGTAAGGCGGGTTGGCAATCACATGGGCGAACTGCGTCTGGCGCAAAGACACCGGCAGCTGCGCCAGATCCGCCTCGATCACATCGACATCCTGCCCGTTCAGCGCGCCATTGCGCCGCGCCAGGTCGGCATAGGCGGCCTGCAACTCCACGCCCGTAAGGCGCAGCCCCGACACCCTTGCCGCAAGGCACAGCAGCGCCTGCCCCGCACCACAGCCAAGCTCCAGCACATGCTCCCCCGCCCGCGCCGGAACAGCGGCCGCCAGCAGCACCGGATCAACCCCGGCCCGGTAGCCTTTGACGGGCTGATACAGCCGAACCCGGCCGCCCAGGAAATCGTTACAGGTCAGATCCGCGTCGGCAAAAATGCTCATTGGCCCAGCGGGATGTCATTGTCGCGCATCACCCGCAAAGCCGGGTCATAATCATCCGGATGCACCATAAGGCGGCGCGGAAAAATTCCGATGCCGCCCTCGAGGATGCTCATATTTACGTCCAACTGAAAGCAGTCTATATCCTCTCCCTCAAGAAGGGCTGAGGCAAAGGCCAGGACGGTTGGATCGGTGCTGCGCAGAAGTTCCTTCATGGGGATGGATCTAAGAGCAAGGGCAATACCTTGTCGAGCCTGAAAGCCGGGAAAGCAATGGACCAAGTCATGACGCAAAAGCCGCATGAAATGCTGGCAGCCACCCTCAGCGACGAGATGGCGGCGGTAAACACGCTGATCCGCACGCGGATGGCCTCCGAGCACGCGCCCCGGATCCCCGAGGTAACCGCCCATCTGGTCGAGGCCGGCGGCAAGCGCCTGCGCCCGATGCTAACCCTGGCGGCGGCGCGCATGTGTGGCTACGAGGGCGACAATCACGTCAAACTGGCGGCCACTGTGGAGTTCATCCACACCGCTACCCTGCTGCATGACGATGTGGTCGACGAAAGCGGCCAGCGCCGCGGCCGTCCCACCGCCAACCTCTTGTGGGACAACAAAAGCTCGGTTCTGGTCGGCGATTACCTCTTTGCCCGCAGCTTCCAGCTGATGGTGGAAACCGGCTCTTTGCGGGTGCTGGACATCCTCGCCAATGCTGCCGCCACCATCGCCGAGGGCGAGGTGCTGCAGATGACCGCGGCAACCAACCTCAAAACCGACGAAGCGATCTACCTGCAGGTGGTGCGCGGCAAGACGGCAGCGCTGTTCTCCGCCGCAACCGAGGTCGGTGGCGTCATCGCCGGGGTGGAGGAAGCGCAGATCAAGGCGCTGTTCGACTACGGTGATGCCCTGGGCATCGCTTTCCAAATCGCCGATGACCTTCTGGATTATCAGGGCGATAGCAAGGCAACTGGCAAGAACGTCGGCGACGATTTCCGCGAACGCAAGCTGACCCTGCCGGTGATCAAGGCAGTGGCGCAGGCCACCGATGAGGAACGCGCCTTCTGGACCCGCACCATCGAAAAGGGCCGCCAGGAAGAGGGCGATCTCGACCACGCTCTGGCGCTGATGGGCAAGTACAAGACGCTGGAGGCCACCCGCGACGACGCCATGGCCTGGGCCGAAAAGGCCAAGACCGCGCTGCAAAGCCTGCCGGAGCACCCGATCCGCCAGATGCTGCATGATCTCGCCGATTACGTGGTGGCACGGCTGCACTAACCGCCGGAGCAACCCGCCAAAGTCGGCATATCAGCTCCTTTCTTCCAAAGTCCGCGTCAAGGGAGGCGTTAGCCTCCGCGCCTCGCGCGGCTTGCCCTTGAGGCGGGTTTTGGAACTCCACACTCGATGTGGCGCCTGCAGCGCAGACCTGCGCTTCAGGCGCCTCTCAGCAGATCTGGAAAACAGCGCGCCGCAGGCGCGCTGCCGGGCCCAAGGCGGTTCGTTGCATCTTTGATGCGGCGATACAGGCGCGGGAGCCCCCCCCCCGCGCCTAGAGCAAGCGCCCCGAAGCCACCCACCAGTCAGGGTGTTTCGCACGAATATCCTCTGCCGCGCGTTGCGCCTGCTCCTCGTCAGGTTCGAACAGCGCAAAACAGGTGGCGCCAGAGCCGGACATGGCCGAAAACAGCGCCCCCGAGCCTCGCAGCGCGTCCAGAACCTCTCCGATCACTGGCGCAGCGGCCACGGCCGGGGCCTGCAGATCGTTACGCTGACCCGCCAGCCATGCCGACAGCTCCACCGCATCGCCCCAGACCGGCAGGTCCTGCGGCATGGCCGGGTTCTCGCGCGAGGCCAACCCGCGAAACACCACCGGGGTCGAGACCGCCACTCCCGGATTCACCAGCAGGATATCGCAGGACGGCAAGGGCGGCAGCGGCGTCAGGTCCTCGCCAATCCCGGCCATGCGCCAGGCTCCCGGCGCCATGCAGACAGGCACATCTGCGCCGAGGCTTAGCAAATCCGCTTCGCCGGGTAGCTCCACATCCCAAAGCTGCGACAACGCCCGCAGCGTTGCCGCAGCATCCGAAGAGCCGCCACCAATGCCAGCCGCTGCAGGCAGGTGTTTCTCAAGAGTGATCTCGGCACCCGGCCCGGCAGGTTTCAAAATCTCTGCCGCCCGCAGCACAAGATTGGAGCCGTCCGTCGGCACGCCAGCGGCCCGTGGCCCAGTCACATGCAGGAACAGATCCTTTGCCGGGCGCACCCGCACCTGATCCCCGACATCGCAAAACGCCACCAGCGAATCCAGCAGGTGATAACCATCGGCGCGCTGGCCGGTCACATGCAGGGTCAGGTTGATCTTGGCCGGGGCGAAAGCCTCAACCGCCATTGGCAACCTTCAGGGGATCCGCGCCTTCTTCTTCCAGCACCACATCCAGACCGACCTCGATCTTACGGCGGATCCGTTCGGGATCGGCTTCACCATCGCCTTCGCCAGAGTGGATGAAGGACAGCGCTCGTTTCCACTGGAATTCCGCCTCGCGTTGGCGGCCTACTGCCCAGAAAACATCGCCAAGATGGTCATTCACCACCGGATCCACCGGCATCAATTCCACCGCGCGCTCCATGTGGCCCACCGCCTCGCTATAGCGGCCAAGACGATACAGCACCCAGCCCAGCGAATCGACGATATAGCCCGACTCGGGACGTGCTGCGACGGCGCGCTCGATCATGTCGAGCGCCTCATCCAGGTTCTTCTGCTTTTCCACCAGCGAGTAGCCAAGGTAGTTCAGCACCTGCGGGCGGTTCGGCTCCAGCGCCAGAGAGGCGCGGAAATCGGCCTCGGCCTCGGCCCAGTTATCCAGTCGTTCGTGGCAGATGCCGCGGGCATAATAGAGGAACCAGCGGCTCGGCGATTGCTCGGGCGTGTAGGTCAGCGCCTTGTCATAGGCGGTCACGGCGCCAGTGTAGTCTTCCTGCTGTCGCAGCAGGTCGCCCAGGCTGACCTGAACCTGCGGCAATTCAGGATAGATCTCTGCCAGTTGCGCCAATACCTCGGCTGCGGCGTCCGGTTTGGCCGAGCGGCGCAGCGCCTCGGCGCGGCCCATTTCAGCGGCATAATAATCGGGATGGCTGCGCGGCACCTGTTTATAGGTGGCGATCGACAGCGGGAAGCGGCCCAGCTTGTCCAAGAGCTCCGCGCTTAGCAGAACCGCATCGACGTGATCCGGGTTCAGGACCGAGGCCATGCGGGCATACATCAGCACATAGTCATCCGCCTGCTGCCCATTCAGCGCCGATCCCATGGTGAAAAAGACTTCGGCGATCCCTTCGACCGGGCCGGGCGCCATGGTAAAGCCAAGCGCCTCGCCTGCCTCAAGTCGGCCCCGCAAATCCGCAAGCGCCGGATCAAAGCCGCTGCTGAAGGCCCCGCTCAGCACCTCAAGCGCCTTTTCGTTCTGCCCCAGCTGCGACAGGATCTGCATCCGCGCCAACACCGATTGGCGCGACAGGCGGGTCAGCTTGCCATCCTCGGCCGCGAACATCGCCTCTGCGCCCTCGTAGTCCCCGACCGAGGCCAGCGCCAACGCCTGATGAAACTGCGCGTAGGGGCGCAGGTTCTGGTCTTCGGCAAGGGCTTCGAAACTCTGCATCGCGGCGGAGACAGCCCCTTCGCCCATATGCGCCCAGGCTGTCAGCAACCCATCCACCAGCGGGTGAATATCGCGGATCGCCAGATCCCGCGCCAGAATGTCGACAAAGGCGCCGCGGCGGGCGAAATCGCCTACCATGACCATATTCGTCGCCTGGCTGCGCAGCTCCATCTCCCACAGGCGCTGTGCGACCGGCAGTGCGCGATCCAGATCGCCCTGCGCCAGCTGGGCAAAGACCACATTTTCCATCAACACGGGGTTCTTCGGATCGCGGACCAGAGCGCGGGTGTAATATTCGGCAGCTGCCGAGAAATCACTCTCATAGGTGGCGGCCCGACCAGCGAGGTAAGCCCCCGCCAATCCGTTGGCTGCAGCTGGCGCCGCAAGGCCCAGCGTGGATGTGACCGAAACAGACAGCGCAACCAGCGCCGCGGATGACAGGTTGCGAAGATTTTGAACCGGCACCGGGACCTCCCCCAAGGGTATGTATTCGTGATTGTGAAAAAGGGTAATCCGGGCGCTGACAACACGCAATGGGGCGCCTCGGAAGGCGCCCCACTTTTGCGTTATTTCCGGCAAAACCGGAGGAAATCCGCCCGGCTGCGGGCAGATCTGCCCAAACCGGATCACATATTGGGATAGTTCGGCCCGTCACCGCCCTGCGGCGTGGTCCAGGTGATGTTCTGGCTCGGGTCCTTGATGTCGCAGGTCTTGCAGTGGACGCAGTTCTGGAAGTTCACCACGAACTCCGGCTTGCCGTCCTTTTCGACCACCTCGTAGACGCCCGCCGGGCAATAGCGCTGCGCCGGTTCGTCGTATTTCGGCAGGTTGACCGAGATCGGCGTATCCGCATTGCCAAGGTGCAGGTGGCAAGGCTGGCTTTCCTCGTGATTGGTCATCGCGAAGGAGACGTTGGTCAGCCGGTCAAAGGACAGGGTGCCATCGGGTTTCGGGTAATCAATCGGCTTGTGCTTGCTGGCTTCTTCGGTGGCTTCGGCGTCGTTCTTGCCGTGACCAAGGGTGCCAAAGAAGGACAGGCCAAGGATGTTGTTGGTCCACATATCCAGACCACCCAGCATCAGCGAGGCAGTGAGACCCCACTTCGACCACATCGGTTTGACGTTGCGGACCATCTTGAGGTCCTTGCCGATAGCGCCTTCGCGCACGTCTGTCTCATAGGCGGACAGCTCGTCACCGGAACGCTCGGCCTTGATGGCGTCATATGCGGCTTCGGCTGCGGCCTTGCCCGACAGCATGGCGTTGTGGTTGCCCTTGATGCGCGGCACGTTGACCATGCCTGCGGCGCAACCCAGCAGCGCCACACCGGGTGCCACAAGCTTCGGCATCGACTGCCAGCCGCCTTCGGTGATGGCGCGGGCGCCATAGGCAACGCGCTTGCCGCCTTCCAGCAGCTCGGCGACCATCGGGTGGTGCTTGAACCGCTGGAATTCCATGTAGGGGAACAGGTAGGGGTTCTTGTAGTTCAGGTGCACCACGAAGCCCACGTAAACCTGGTTGTTTTCCAGGTGATAGATAAAGGAGCCACCGCCAGCGTTGGAATTCAGCGGCCAGCCCATGGTGTGGGTGACGGTGCCTTCCTTGTGCTTGGCCGGGTCGATCTCCCAGATCTCTTTCATGCCGACGCCGTATTTCTGCGGCTCCTTGCCATCGGACAGGCCGTATTTGGCGATCACTTCCTTGGACAGCGAGCCACGTACGCCTTCGCCGAGGAAGACATATTTGCCGTGCAGCTCCATGCCCGGCTCAGTGTTGGGACCGTAAGAGCCGTCGGCCTCCAGACCGAAGACACCTGCGACCACGCCTTTGACTTCGCCGTTGTCGCCGTAGATCAGCTCGGAGCAGGCCATGCCCGGGAAAATCTCGACGCCCAGTTCCTCGGCCTGTTCAGCCATCCAGCGGCAGACATTGCCCATGGAGACGATGTAGTTGCCGTGGTTGTTCATCAGCGGCGGCATCGGGAAGTTGGGGATCCGCACCTCGCCCGACTCGCCCATCATGTAGAAGTTGTCTTCCTTGACCGGCGTGTTGAGCGGCGCGCCCTTTTCCTTCCAGTCGGGGATCAGCGCATCAAGACCGCAGGGATCCAGAACCGCGCCCGACAGGATATGCGCGCCCACTTCGGAGCCTTTTTCCAGCACCACGACCTCAAGGTCGCTGTCCAGCTGCTTCAGACGGATCGCCGCCGACAGACCCGCAGGGCCGGCCCCGACGATCACAACGTCATATTCCATCGCTTCGCGTTCAATCTCGGCCATAGATGATGTGCTCCTTGGCTATCGTTCGTTTCTGTCCCCATCGGACAGATGGTCCTGGGCGCAATTTTCTTTCGCGGTTGCTTAGCGTTTGGGGATTACAAAGGTCAATCCATACTCTGCGTTACGTTCCAGCAGAACGGGCTTTTCCGTATAAAACATACTCATTTCCGACGCTCATCCGTCATTTTCAACCTCTGGGCTGTCCCCCATCAGATAGCGCGGGCCGGTGCCCTTCTCTCCCGCCTTGTCCTGCGGATTATATAGCGCGCATCTCGGCAAGGACAGGCAGCCGCATCCGATACAGCCATCAAGGTTATCACGCAGCTTCATAAGCGTCTCGATTCGCTGATCCAGATGATCGCGGAAGTCCGAGGAAATCGCCGCCCAATCCTCTTGCGTCGGGGTGCGCCCGCCCGGCAGTTTTTTCAGGTACTCACGGATCTCCGGCAGGGAAAACCCGAACTGCTGCGCGATCATGATGAAGCTGAGCCGCCTGAGATCCGAGCGCAGGAACCGCCGCTGCCCGCCCGCATTGCGCCAGGGCTCTACCAGACCCTGCGCCTCGTAATACCGGATGGCAGAGACGGCCAGCCCGGTGCGCTCTGCCAGATAGCCAATCGAAACACCTGCGGATTTTGCCATGTCGGATCCCTTCCCTGACGTGATGAAAAATACCTTGATCTAAAGTTAGGTTTAGAAATTACACAGGATGCAGAGATTATCAAAGGAGATTCGAAATGACCGCCATTCTTGAACACGCGAACCTCTGCGTCAGCGATCCCCATGCCACCGCCGCCTGGATGGAAAAGGTCTTTGGCTGGCGCATCCGCTGGCAGGGTCCGGCAATTCACGGCGGCCTTTCGGTCCACGTCGGCAGCAAGGACAGCTATCTTGCGCTTTATACGCCACCGGAAGACCTGGGTGATCCGCTGCCCCGCTATGCCAACAAGGGAACGCTCAACCATCTGGCGCTGATCGTCGAGGATCTGGACCGCACCGAGGAGGCGGTTCGGGAGGTCGGCTTTACGCCGATGAACCACGCCGATTACGAACCCGGACGACGGTTCTATTTCTTGGATGGAGAGGGGGTGGAATATGAGCTTGTTCAATATGATTGAGCTGTTGGGGATCGACGCACACAGGCGGCCCCGGGGCAGGCACACCACGCGGTTCCACGGCGATCAGGCCGAGGCACAGTTCTGGCGCATCGAAGCGCATCTGCCGGTGCCGGACCCGCTGCCACCGCGACATATCAAGCGGCGATAAATCCCGCAGCAAGTCCCGGTCCCTGCAGCAAAACTCTGCCCGTGGCCGCAGGTCCCCCTTGCATTTGGCCCCGCGATTGGGTCAGGTAAATGCCAACACGAATAAATGCCCCGTCGCACCTGCGGCGGGGCTGTCACGTTCAAAAGACCCGTAGCACATGCACGGCACGACCAGACGAAAGCGGAGCAGACCATGGAAAAGATCCCGATGACGCCGACGGGCTTTCAGGCCCTCGAAGCGGAACTCAAAAACCTGAAATCCGTCGAGCGCCCGGCCATCATCCAGGCCATCGCCGAAGCCCGCGAGCTTGGCGATTTGTCGGAGAATGCCGAATACCATTCGGCGCGCGAAAAACAGTCCTTCATCGAAGGCCGCATCAAGGAACTCGAAGGCATTCTGAGCCTCGCCGATGTGATCGATCCGGCGAAACTTTCGGGGTCTGTGAAATTCGGCGCCAAGGTTACCGTGGTGGATGAAGACACCGACGAGGAAAAGACCTGGCAGATCGTCGGCGAACACGAGGCCAATATCGAAGCGGGCCTGCTGAACATCAAATCACCGATTGCCCGGGCCTTGATCGGCAAGGAAGAAGGCGACAGTGTGGAGGTACGCACCCCCGGCGGGGAGCGCGCCTATGAGATTTTGCAAATCGTTTATTCCTGACAAGACAGAACCCATCCGCCATGACCGCACCGGATCCCGCCTCAAAGACCGCCCATAACCAGCCGCTCGGCACGTTCGAGCGCCCCTCGGCCACGGGATTGGGCGGCGCCGAGATGGGGGCGATCGTGCTGGGCTGCATCTGGCTTTTGGCGGTTCTGGCGGCCTACCTTCTGGCTCCTGCTGAAACGGACGGTGCCAATGGCTGGACCGGCTGGGTGCAGACGGCGCTGGCCGTCTGCCTGCCGGTGATCCTGCTCTGGGGCGGCGCCATGGTGCTGCGGTCGATCCGGATCATGCGCGAGGAAACCCTGCGCCTGCAATCGGCCATCGACGGGCTGCGGCACAGCTACCTGACCCACGCCCAGCAGGCCACGGCGGTGGCGGAGCCTTCGGTCACCAAGAAGCTCGAGGAAATCGCCGAGGCGACGCGCAAGACCGAAAGCGCATTGGCCACTTTCCAGAGCAGCCGCCGCAACCCGCCCCGCCCGGCGATCCCCGCCGAAGCCGCCCAGATGGCCGCAGCGGATCAGGGTACGCTGGCCCTTGGCACCTCCTCGGAAGACATGTCGCCGCCGCTGCCGGTGGACCAGTTCATCCGCGCGCTCAATTTCCCGGAAACCGCAGAGGACGAAGAAGGCTTCTCGGCCCTGCGCGCCGCGCTCAAGGACCGCAAGGCCTCGCAGGTGATCCAGGCGGCGCAGGACGTTCTGACCCTGCTCAGCCAAGACGGCATCTATATGGACGATCTGCGCCCGGACATGGCGCGCCCCGAAATCTGGCGCCAGTTCGCCCAGGGCGCCCGTGGCCGCGCCGTGGCGGCGCTTGGCGGGGTGCGGGACCGGACATCGCTGGCCCTGACCGCCGCGCGGATGAAACAGGATCCGATCTTCCGCGATGCCGCGCATCACTTCCTGCGCCGGTTCGACCAGATGTTCACCGAATTTGAGACCGAAGCCAACGACAGCGAAATCTCCGCTCTTGGCGACACCCGCACCGCGCGCGCCTTCATGCTGGTGGGCCGCGTCGCGGGCACCTTCGACTGATCCTGAGCCAACACCCCCCGTTTCGCCCGCCAGAGCGCTCCCGTCCGGATTCCGGCGATCACAGATCACCGCTCTCCCGTTGGGTCCGGCGCCACGCTAGGCGCGGCGCGGTTGCCACCATCCAGCGCCCTGCACCGCAGGGCGCCCGGCCCAACCGCGATAGTCATTGCCTGCAATGATACTGAATGGGCGGGAGCTCCCCGCCCCACAGACACCTGCCTAAAGGGAAAAACTGCCAAAGGGCAGGAAACGCACCGGATCACCCGGCTGAATATGCGCCGCATCCTCGCCAATCTCGACCAGACCCTCGGCCCAGCTCAACCCACTGATCCGGCCAGAGCCTTCGGATTTGAACACCTCGGCGCGCCCCTGCCGGATACGGGCGCGCAGGTATTCTCGCCGTCCCGGTTTCTTGCGCTTCTCAAACCCGGCAGGCACATCGAACCCCTGCGGTTCCTGCCACCCGGCCCCCGCCATCACCCCGATGGCAGGGCGCGCAAAGATCAGCGTACAGACCAGCGCCGCCACCGGATTGCCCGGCAGGCCAAAGACCGGCATTCCCTGCCACATCCCCAGCGCTAGCGGACGGCCGGGTTTCAGGGCAATGCGCCATTCCTGCATGGCGCCTGCCTCCCGCAAGAGGGCCGAGACATGATCTTCATCCCCCGCCGAAGCACCGCCGCTGGTCAGGATCACATCCGCCTGCGACGCCGCGCCGTCCAGCCGCGCCCGCAGCGCAGCGCGATCATCACCGACGCGCCCCAGATCCACGGCAATCACGCCCAACTGCCGCAGCAACGCCAGCAGCATCGGCCGGTTGGCATCATAGATCTGCCCCGGCCCGGCAGGCGCACCCGGATCGCGCAGTTCATCGCCGGTGGAAAGCACTCCAACGCGCAGGGGCTGCCGAAGTGGCAATGTGTCGTTTCCCGTCGCCGCGGCGAGCGCCAGATCGGCAGGTGTCACCACGCGCCCCGCACTCAGAATCACATCTCCGGCTGCCACATCCTCACCGGCGCGGCGGGTATTGGCGCCCTGTTTCAGCGGCCCGTGAAAGGCGATCTGACTGCCATCCGTGGTCACGTCTTCTTCCAGGATCACCGTATCAACGCCTTCGGGCAGAGCGGCCCCGGTGAGGATACGAATGGCCTGCCCCGCAGGCACCACGCCGTCAAAAGGCACCCCCGCCGCCGCACGCCCGGCGACCAGATCCATGACCTGTGCCCCTTCGGCTATGGGACCGGCAAAGCCATAGCCATCCACCGCGGTATTGGGCTGCGGCGGGTTCGATCGTTGCGCCACCACATCTGCGGCCAGCACCCGCCCCACGGCCTGATCCAGCGGCAGGCTCTCCACGCCAGTCACCGGCCCCAGCCGCTGCCGCAGCAGCGCCAGCGCATCCTCGACCGGGGTCCAGTTCACGCCCGCCGGCAAGGCAAAGCAATCATCGCGCAGGGGCGGCGGCTTCAGGGTCATTTGGGCTCCACTCCAAGGATCCAGCCCTCTTCGGGGGCGGTGATATCCAGCATCTTCTCCAGTTCTGCCACAGGGCGGCGGGCAAGTTCCAGAGCCACCTGCTGCACCTGCCAGGCATCCTTGATCATACCAGCAGGCGGCGTAGGAACGGTGAGAGAGGGCCAGATCTCGACCAGTGCCACCGGCCTGTCCAGCGCCTCAAACGGCCACGCGGCCACATGCGGCGCAAAGCGGCGGCGCAACCGGGACAGCACCGGCAATCCCATCATCACCTGACCGCCCACGGATCCTGCGCCAGCCATCTGCCAGCAGGTGAAGGCGCCCGGCGCCAGATGTTCGACCGCGCGCCGATCCGGAAAAGGGTTCTGATAGCTACGCTTGGTGCGCGGCAGCCCGTCGATATTGCGCTTCAGCGCATTGGCCCAGAAAGGCCCCTGCCCGCCAAAGCGGCGGTTGATCTCGCCCGCCAGATCAAAACGGTTGTTTGCCCTGGGGCTGTCTTCGATCCGCGCCTCGAACCAATCCCAGAGCGCCAGAGGATCGCTCTGCCCGGTCAGCGCCGGGCCAAAGCCTGCGGGATAGCCAAAGGGAAAATCAAATCCGATGCAAAGCAGTTGATCCCGGCTCAGCGCCAATTCCACCTGATCGCAGAGCCAGCCTTCGACTAGTTGCCGGTTGCGGAAATAAAGCGGGTCTTCTGCGCCGTCCCGGCCCGCCAGGCAGGCCCAAATCGCATCGCGGCGTGGACGCGGTCCGGCATCGTTGCCGCCGGACCAATCCACCATCACGAAGGTGTCAAACGGCCTCACAAGCCCAGTTCACCCGCGATGAAATCGGCAATCGCCACGGTATCGTCCAGATCGAACACGGGCCGATCCAGATTGAGGGAAATATCGCTGGCCACGGCCCGGATCGATTGATCCCCCGGCGCGATCAGCGGATTGCCCGCATCGGTGCGATAGGCCTCAATCTTGGGATGCGGCTCGCGTTTGAAGCCCTCGACCAGAACCAGATCTACCGGATTGAGCCGCGACAGCAGATCGACAAAGGACGGCTCTTCTGCATCGCGCAATTCCTGCATGATCGCCACCCGGTTGGGCGAGGCCAGAAGAACCTCTGAGGCGCCCGCGCTGCGATGGCGGTGGCTGTCGGTGCCGGGTTGATCGACATCGGTGCTGTGATGGGCGTGTTTCAGGGTCGAAACGCTCAGGCCACGAGCACAGAACTCAGCCACCAGCCGCTCCATCAGGCCTGTCTTGCCGGCGTTTTTCCAGCCGGTCACTCCGTAAATTTTCATACCAGTAATCTCTCCGCACGCGCCAGATCTTCGGGCGTGTTGACGTTAAAAAATGGATCAAAGGGGTCGGCCTCAAACAGCGCTTCACGCCCGCCATGGGCGTCGGTCCACAGGACCACCTTGCGCAGGCCATCATTAAGGGCCGCGCGCAGATCATCGCGCAGGGCCACGGGCCAGAGGCCGAATGTGGGGTGGCGGTTCACCTTGCTGCGCCCGCCGGATTTCAGCTCCTCCCCGGTGCGCGGGGTTGTGGCGAGTACCAGGGGATGGGACTGCCCTTCGGAGGCTGCCATCAGCCGCGCCGCCAGATCGGTCGGGAAAAAGGGCGTGTCGGCAGCCGCCGTCACGATTGCTTCTGCGCCTTGCTCGGCGGCCCAGTCGAGCCCCGCCAGCACACCCGCCAGTGGCCCGGCAAAACCTTCGATACTGTCGGCCACCACCGGCAGGCCGAGGTCGGCAAAGCGCGCAGCATCCCCATTGGCATTAAGCGCGAGACCTACCACCTGCGGCGACAGCCGATCGATCACGCGGGACAGAAGGCTTTGCCCGCCGATGTTCAGCAGCCCCTTGTCGCCACCGCCCATGCGGGTGGCCAGACCGCCCGCCAAGATCACGCCCAAGGGTTTGCTCATGCCAGTGTTCTCTTCCATCTTGCTCGGCCGAAAGGCCGGGCAGCGCCCGTCCGCCCCCCATGGGCGGGCGCTTCGCTTCCGCCCTCGGACGGTTCCTGCCCTATCGTTGTCGTCATCCCGCGCTCTTCCTGCGATGTTTCTTGTCTTCCTGCGGCATAGATGCAGGGTCCACATCGCGCTCCAGCCGGTCCTCGCCTGATAGGCAAATGAACCGCTGCCCGCGCATACGGCCAATCAGGGTCAGGCCAACCTCGCGGGCGATCTCTACCCCCCAAGCCGTAAAGCCCGAGCGGGAGACCAGCACCGGGATACCCATCATCGCCGTCTTGATCACCATCTCAGAGGTCAGCCGCCCGGTGGTGTAAAGGATCTTGTCCGCCGGATCGCTGCCCGTGGACAGCATCCAGCCCGCGATCTTGTCCACCGCGTTGTGGCGACCGACATCCTCCATATAGACCAGCGGACGGTCCCGGTGGCACAGCACCGTGCCGTGGATCGCGCCCGCCTCAAGGTATAGGGACGGCGTGCGGTTGATCTTATGCGCCAGCGCATAGAGCCAGGAGGTGCGCACCGGCGTTGCGGGCAGGCGGACATCCTCCAGCCCCTCCATCATGTCGCCAAAGACGGTGCCCACGGCGCAGCCCGAGGTGCGGGTCTTTTTTTGCAGCTTTTCTTCGTACGAAGTCTCGACCTCGGTGCGCACCACAGCGGTTTCCAGCTCTTCGTCGTAGTCGACGCCGGTGATCACATCATCGTCGCGCAGCATGCCCTGATTGCGCAAAAAGCCAAGCGCCAGGTACTCGGGATAATCCCCGATGGTCATTGCGGTGACGATCTCCTGCCGGTTGAGATAGATGGTCAGCGGACGTTCCTCGACCACGGAAATCTCGCTTTGGGCGCCGGTGTGATCGACGCCCATCACCGCGCGGGTCAGCCGCGCGTTCTGCGGCGCAGGCGCGATGATATACTCTGCGTGATCTTCGGCTATTGCCAATTGCAAACCTCCCCAATCCCCCGTAGGCCATGACAGCAGCCCCGTGCTGCGTCTCAATTTAGGACGTGCAAATGGCGATCACCACACCCAAATCGGCCTTTTGGAAGGGCGTCCGCGATGGCGCGCCATTTCTTCTGGTGTCGGGACCTTTTGGCCTGTTGTTTGGTGTTCTGGCCGCCGAGGCGGGACTTATTGTCCCCGAGGCACTAACCTTCTCGCTCGCCGTGTTTGCCGGATCGGCGCAATTCACCGCTCTGCAACTGATGCAGGAGAACGCGCCGATTCTCATCGTGCTGATTTCGGCGCTTGCGGTGAACCTGCGGGTGGCGATGTATTCGGCCTCGCTGACGCCCTATCTGGGGTCGGCGCCGCTGTGGCAGCGGGCGATTGCCGCCTATTTCACCGTCGACCAATCCTATGCCCTGTCGATCGTGCAATTCGAAACCGAGCCGGAGATGACCGTGCCGGAACGCATGGCGTATTTCTTTGGCACCAACGGGTTGGTGGCACCGGGATGGATGATCGCGACCTTTACCGGCGCCATGATCGGCGCGCAGGTCCCGGACAGCTGGGGGCTCGATTTTGTGCTGCCGCTGGCCTTTTTGGCGATGATCGGACCGATGCTGCGCACCCCGGCGCATCTGGTGGCCTGTTTCGTCGCCGTCGCGACCGCCCTGCCCGCGGCGGCGCTGCCCTATAACCTGGGTCTGATCGTGGCCGGGCTGGCCGGGATGATGGCCGGCGCCCAGACAGAGGTCTGGCTGGAAAACCGGCTGCGCCGCAGCCAAGAGGAGACCGCGCAATGACCAGCACTGCCTCTGCCCTGATTGATCCCGTAATCCTGTGGACGGCCATCATCGGACTGGCTGTTGGCAGTTTTGCCCTGCGTTTTGCCTTTATCGGGATTGTCGGAGGGCGCGCCATGCCGGGCTGGCTGATGCGCCACCTGCGCTATACCGCTGTTGCCATCATTCCGGCGCTGGTGGCGCCGCTGGTGGCCTGGCCCGCTCCGACCGGCGGCACCCCAAGCCTGCCGCATGTCGCTGTGGCGGCGCTGACGCTGGCAGTCGGCTATCTGACCAAGAATGTACTCTTGGCCATGGGAACTGGCGCAGGGTCCTTCGTGCTGCTGCTCTACGTATCGGGCTAAAACGCAAGCGTCGGCCACGGATCCACCGCTGCGGCGCACGTTCTGAGGATGCGCCGCGCTACTCTCCGTTTAGGATCGCATTGTTGCGCGCGAGTCCTTCCTGAAGGTCGGCGCTGTCGTTCTCGTAATAACGGGTGGTTTTCACGCCGGGCCGCTGTTCAAACTGGTCGGCGAGTTTTACCGGATAAAAGGTAACCTTGATATCCTCGAAACCGGGAACCTGTTTCAACACCGAAGCGGTGGCATTGGCGCAATAGGCGCCGGGCACGCGGCCATTGCTGACAACCAGTTCATAGGCGCGTTGCGCCTGTTCCGGCGTCACTGCAACTTCCTGCACCATCACATGATGGGTGCTGCGGGCGTGCGATCCGCGATAGGCCTTTTCCACGGCAGGCGTGATCCCGTAAAGCACGTCATCCCGTTCGGGTACGCGGTCTGCATAAAACGACCCGGCGGGATCAAAGATGACCCGCTCCGAGGCATTGACCATCAGCGAGGTATGCCCGCCCTGTCCAGTCCGGTTGTTGACCATCGTATAAAGGGTCAGGGATGGGGCGCCCTCGGCGCGATACGCGACACGTTCTAGCGTTGCATCATCGGCATTGGGCTGCGGCTGCGACGCGCAGCCCGACAGCGCAAAGGCTCCCCCTGCAACCGACGCACAAAGCGTCAGGCGCAGCAGCAAACGGCCCACGGACATGGCCCGAAGATCAGGTCGCGAAGACGGCCAGGAAGACCGCGAAGAGCGCCAGAGCGATGCAGAAGCGCACCGTGAAGGTCACAAAACCCGCAAAGGTTTTTTCCTGAACCGAGATGTCCATGGTTCCGTGTTTATGCTCAGCCATGTCTAAATGTCCTATTCGCGTTCGATTTCCTGCTGATTACTGGATTTCCCGCGCCCTGTCACGACGTCAATGCAGCGCAGCAGGGCGAAAATCCCGAGGCCTGCGGCCTGTTTGCACAGCCGTCTCGCCCCGACTTGCGGGTCGTCACGCATCACATCGCCGAATCGCGCGGTTGACCCTGCATCGGGTCTCTCAGGTATCCGGCTCTGCCTCTGCCACGATATCGGGATCCGCATCCGGGGCCGGATCGGGCTCCAGATCCTTCGCCAGGCGAAATCCGATCCGCATGGCCGGGGTTTCCGGCTGCGCCTTGGGCAGGGCCCGCAGCATCACGTTGAGCTGCGTAACATGCTGGACCAGCTGCGTGCGGGCACCGGAGTTATCCGACCCGTAAAAGGTCACGATGTCAGGGTCGAAATAGCCCATACCCTCGATCCGCATGACACCGGCGTCGCCACCGGCAAACCCCATCGCGACCTCATGAGCGCTGTCCAGCTGCTCCTCGAAGTTCTTGATATAGAGAATCATCCGCTCATAGGCCCAGCGGGCCGGGCTTTTCTCTTCGGCCGGTTTCTGCATCGCCTTGGGCAGGGTCGGGCTGCTCTGGCCGGGTTTGGGGTCACAATGCACCTCGTGCACCTGCGGCAGGATCGCCGCCTCGGCGGCCTCGGCGCTGGTGTCGATACTGTCGTGAATGGCCGAAGCGCCCGGTTTGCGTTTCTTGTCACTCATCTGTGCCCGCCTTTCCCGGCGCGGCGCCCTCGCGCCACCCCGTCAGTCTTTGCGTTGATACAGCCAGGCGCCGTCTTGGCGCTGTTCGCGTGTGACCCGCCCCAGATGGAAGAGGTGATTGACATGGGCCACCGCCTCGACCAGCGCCAGCCCGTATTCACCCGGCCCGATGGCACGTTTGAACAGCGGCGAAAAACACTCAGCCGCGGTGCGCGGGCTGTCGAGATGGTCCATCAGCCGGTCCAGCGCGCCGTGATGGTTGTCGATCAGCTGCCGCATCCGCAGCGGCAGACGCGAGAACGGCAGCTTGTGACCACCAAGGGCCAGATGATCATGCCGTGCCAGCGGCGCCAGACGTTCGCAGGCCTCCAGCCATTCGCCCAAGGGGTCCGCCATCGGTTCGGTGGCATAGACGCCGATATTGGGGCTGATCGAAGAGAGGATCTGATCCCCGGTGATCACCAGATTGTCGTCACGACTCCAGAAGGTGGCATGTTCCGGCGCGTGGCCGTTGCCCAGGTGCACATCCCAGTCGCGCCCGCCCATGCGGAACACATCGCCCTGCTGCACCCGGGTAAAGCCCAGCGGCATCGGATAGACGGTATCGGCAAAATTGAACGGCCGGTCCGCAACCCGCTGGTCATAGATTTCCTTGTCCATGCCCGCGCTGCGGTAATAGGCCAGCGTTTCCTCGGGCCAGGTTTCCTGCACATCCAGCGTCAGCATGCGGGCGAACAGCCAGGCAGTACGGGTGGTGACCAGCTCGGCGCCGTATTCGGACTGGAACCAGCCCGCCAGACCGATGTGATCCGGGTGATGGTGGGTGGCGACGACACGGCTGATGGGTTTGCCCTTCAGCGGGCCTGCCATCAGGCTTTGCCACAGTTCGCGGCTCTTGCGGGTGTTGAACCCGGTGTCGATCACCGTCCAGCTATCGCCCTCGTCAAGCGCGTAGACGTTGACGTGGTCCAGCTTCATCGGCAGCGGCTGGCGCATCCACAGGACGCCTTCGGCGACCTCGATCACCTCGCCCAGCGCGGGCGGTTCTTCCCAGGGGGTACGCGGGCCGACTTCGGGAACGGAGGCCATCAGCTGGCCAGCTCGTCCAGTGTCAGCGCCATGGCACCCTCGATACCTTCCTGCGCGTGCTGCAGCAGGCCAACGTGCTCGGGCAGCATCCGCTTGATGTAGAACCGCGCCAGTTTTTCGCGCGGGCCGCCCTTGTCAGCCAAGGCCGCCATCAGGTGGTAATGCCCTCCCAGAACACGGGCAAAGGCCCGCAGATAGGGCACCGCCCCGGCAAAGCGGTTCTGCAGATCACCCTGCCCCACCAGCCAGTCGGTCGCTTCGCGCAGGCTTTCGCAGGCCTGCCAGACGGCTTCGGCCATATTGGGGTGGGTCGGACGGGCGCGTTCGGCCAGCTCTTCGATCTCATCCATCAGACGGTTGGCCATCTCGCCGCCATCCATCATCTTGCGGGCAACAAGATCCATCGCCTGAATGCCGTTAGTGCCTTCGTAGATCGAGGTCACGCGCACATCGCGGCAGAATTGCGCGGCGCCGGTTTCCTCGATGAAGCCCATGCCACCATGCACCTGCAGGCCGATATCTGCGACGCGAATGCCGGTGTCGGTGCCAAATGCCTTGGCAATCGGGGTCAGGAAGGCGGCGCGGGTCTTGCAATCCGCCTCTCCGGTGGCGGTGGACATGTCGATGGCCTGCGCGCAGGCCAGCAGGATCGCACGGGAGGCAAACAGATCCGCCTTCATCTCCATCAGCATCCGGCGCACATCCGCGTGGTCGACGATGCCGCCCGACGGCGTCTTGCCCTGCTTGCGCTCCAGCGCATAGGCCAGCGCCTTCTGATAGGCGGCTTCGGCAATGCCGACACCCTGACCGCCGACACCCAGACGGGCGTTGTTCATCATGGTGAACATGGCCGCCATACCGCCATGTTCGGCGCCCACCAGCCAGCCGGTGGCGCCATCATATTGCATCACGCAGGTCGGGCTGCCGTGCAAGCCCAGCTTGTGTTCGAGACTCACCACCTTGAGGCTGTTGGCCTTGCCGGGGTTGCCATTGTCATCCGGCAGGAACTTGGGGACCAGGAACAGCGAGATCCCCTTGGTGCCCGGCACACCGTCAGGCAGCCGCGCCAGCACCAGATGGCAGACGTTGCCTGCGAAATCGTTGTCGCCCCAAGTGATATAGATCTTCTGCCCGGTGACGGAATAGGTGCCATCGCCATTCGGCACGGCCTTGGAACTGAGCGCGCCCACGTCCGATCCGGCCTGCGGCTCGGTCAGGTTCATGGTGCCGGTCCATTCGCCCGAAATCAGCTTCGGCAGGTACAGCTCTTTCAGCGCGTCGCTGGCGTGGTGATCCAGCGCCTCGATCTGTCCCTGGCTCATCAACGGGGCCAGCTGCAACGACAGGCAGGCGCCGGACATCATTTCATTGACCGCCGAGGTGATCGTCATCGGCAGCCCCATGCCACCGTGCTCCTGCGGTGCGCTCATCCCGAGCCAGCCGCCCTCGGCGATGGCACGCCAGCCATCGGCAAAGCCGGGCGAAGTACGCACAACGCCGTTTTCCAGATAGGCCGGGTTCAGATCTCCCGGACGCTCCAGCGGTGCCATCACCTCGTCGCACATCTTGCCCGCTTCGGTCAGAATCGCCGTCACCATGTCGTCCGAAGCCTCGGCAAACAGGTCGGTTGCGGACACATCCTCAAAACCAACGATGTGCTTGAGCATGAACTCATACTCGGAAACGGGGGAACGGAAGGTCATTGGCGTCCTCTTGGCGTCCTGTGGGGCTCTCTCGTGTCTGGGCTAGTCTTTTACCCAGTCTTGGCATTGCTTACGAGGCCCTTTATATCTCGCGGCCTGTCCGATTACCTATCCTCTCGACCTTTTCAATCAACCAAAACGCCGCGTCACCCGCCATGTCCAGCCTGACCACCGAAATTCTGGGGACCTCAGATGCTGATCTGAGCCGCGCCGCCGATCTTCTGAAGGCGGGGCAGTTGGTGTCCTTTCCGACCGAGACGGTCTACGGCCTGGGCGCCGACGCCCGCAACGGCACGGCGGTGGCTTCGGTCTATGCAGCCAAGGGGCGGCCCAGCTTTAACCCCCTGATTGCCCATGTACATTCCGTCGCGGCGGCGCAGCAGCTGGTGCAGTGGAACGATTTGGCCGAACGGCTGGCAGCGGCCTTCTGGCCCGGGCCGCTGACCCTGGTCTTGCCACTGCGCGAGGACCACGGCGTTTCCGGACTGGTGACCGCGGGACTTCAGACACTGGCAGTTCGGGTTCCGGCCCATCCCACCGCCCTGCGGCTACTACGCCTCGTGGACGGACCAGTGGCAGCGCCCTCGGCCAACCCGTCGGGACGGATCAGCCCCACTACGGCCGCGCATGTACTGGCCGGGTTGAACGGCAGGATCGCTGCCGTCGTGGACGATGGTCCCTGCGGCGTAGGAGTGGAATCCACCATCGTTGGCCTCAGCGGACCAGACCCCATGTTGCTGCGCCCCGGCGGACTGGCAGCCGAGGATATTGAGGCAACCCTCGGTACGTCGCTGACCGACCGCGACGCAGCCGATCCCCTGTCGGCGCCGGGGCAGTTGCTGTCCCACTACGCGCCCAATGCCCGCGTCCGCCTAAACGCAACAGAGGCCGGTGAGGGCGAGCTGCTGCTCGGCTTTGGCTCCATGGACTGTGATCTGAACCTGTCAGCGGTCGGCGATCTGGCCGAAGCCGCCGCCAATCTGTTCGAACACCTGCACCGGCTTGATGCAATCGGTCAGCCGATTGCTGTCGCGCCCATCCCCGAACATGGCCTTGGCAGCGCGATCAACGACCGTTTGCGCCGGGCCGCCGCGCCCCGGGACGACAGTTCCGCGCACTGACCCGGCCCGAACGGCCAGCCAGATCCGCCAAAACCCCATCAATCATTCATATATTCGCTAGTCTCTATGCATAAACAGGATACCCGGCTATCCTGACCTCCTACTAGGGAGGAACATCATGAAACATTTACTGACAGCGGCCGCTGTAGCCACAAGCCTGTGCGCAGGCTGGACCACCGCAGCCCTTGCCGAAGGTGCCACGCATCACATCGCCGTTCACGTCAATCAGAATGACCCCAAGGTCATGAACATGGCGCTCAACAACGTGCAGAACCTGACCCGCTATTACGAGGCGCAAGGGGACACGGCGGTTGTGGAAGTTGTCGCCTACGGCCCCGGCCTGCACATGCTGATTCCGGGGAAAAGCCCGGTCGCGGACCGCATTGCAACCATGAGCCTTGAGAACGACAAACTGTCCTTTTCCGCCTGCGGCAACACCCACCGCAAGATGAGCGAGAAGGCAGGCAAGGAAGTTGCGCTGCTCGAGGAAGCCTCGATCGTGCCTTCCGGTGTGGTCCGGCTGGTGGAACTGCAGGAACAAGGGTTCTCTTACGTCCGTCCATAATTGGCGCAGACCTGACAGACAATAACATGCAGGGGCGACCCGTCCCTGCGTATCTCGCAGCACTGGCCGTGTGGGGTCAGGCGGTTCCGGCGCTTGAGGACAGCGACACCGGGTCCACGCCCAGCGTTTTCAACGCCGCGCCCCATTTTTCCAGATCGTCCATCTCGAACAACAGCTCGGCGCTGGCCTCGGCCGTCAGCCAGCCATTGGCGACGATTTCGCTTTCCAGCTGCCCCGGTCCCCAACCAGCATAGCCCAGCATCACGACCATCTTCTCTGGCCCGCTGCCTTCGGCAATGTCTTCCAGAATGTCCAACGTCGCGGTCATTGCAAAACCGCCCGGAACATCCAGAGAATTGACCCGCGAATGATATTCGTCCGAATGCAAAACGAAGCCGCGCTGGGTCTCGACCGGACCACCGAAACGGACAGGCAGAGATGCAACATCGGTGTTTGCCTCGATCTCCAGCTGTTCCAGCAGACTGCCCAGCTGCACGCCCGGCGCCGTCTTGTTCACGATCAGCCCCATCGCCCCCTCATCACTGTGAGAGCACAGGAACACCACCGCATGTTCGAACCGCGGATCGCCGATTCCCGGCATGGCAATCAAGAGTTTACCTGTCAGATCCATATCGCCTGTCTTTCTGTCTGCTTGGTCCATCGGACCAGACCGCATGCGACCAGCATGCAGCCCCACGCCCAGAGGTGCAAGGGCTGGTCCCCTGCGACACTGAAGCAGCCAGATCTGACGAAGTCTGACCGGAACGTGACTTGGCATTTGCAGACGGAATGCGCATTTATTGGTGTATGAGACATGAACGCCCCTCCTCTCGCCCTGTGTCCCGATCTGTGTTCGGGCTGGCCCGTCTGAAATCCGCCGTGGCGGCCTGCGCCGTTCTTGCGCTGATGCCGGTTGCGACTGTGCAGGCGGGCGCATCGCCCGATCCGGTGCAGATCGAGATCCTCGATGGCGGGATGACGAAACGGGGCACCTATATGGGCGCGCTGCGGCTGACGCTCGACAGCGGCTGGAAAACCTACTGGCGGGCGCCCGGGGATGCCGGCATTCCGCCCAGATTTTCCTGGCGTGGATCGCGCAACATTGGCGACGTGTCGATGACATGGCCCGCCCCCGAAGTCTTCATGACCTCCGGCTACCGCACCATCGGCTATCACGATCAGTTGGTGCTGCCGATCGAGATCACCCCCGCGAATCCTGCCAAACCCGTCCGCATCAAGGGACGCATGGAACTGGGCGTCTGCAAGGACGTCTGCGTGCCATCCGAGCTGTCCTTTGATCACCGGCCAGACCCCGAGGCAGGCCGCAACCCGGCGATCATCGCGGCGCTGGCCTCGCGCCCCTATTCGGCGCAGGAGGCAGGCGTCTCCTCGGCGATCTGCAGCCTGTCGCCCGGCAATTACGGCATGCGCGTCGAAGCGCAGATCACCATGCCCAGCGCCGGCGGCGAGGAAGTCGCGGTGATCGAACCGGGCACACCGCATCTGATGGCCGGGGAAACCAGCACCGAACGGCGCGGCGGTATTCTGCTGGCACGGACCGAGTTCATGCCCGCAACCACCAACAGCCCGACCTCCATTGACCGGTCGAAACTGCGCATTACCGTGCTGGGGCGCAGCCATTCGGTGGATATCAAAGGCTGCGACGCCGGATGAGCCGCCCGGTTCTGGGCGCGCTGGCGGTGGTCTGCCAGACCGTGGCCGGACAGGACAGCGTGATCCTGATCCAACGCCGCAATCCGCCCAACGCAGGCTGGTGGGGCTTTCCCGGCGGTCATGTGGAATGGGGCGAAACCGCGCTGGAGGCCGCCGCGCGTGAATTGCACGAGGAAACCGGCGTCCTTGCCTGTCCGCGGGGCTATCTGACCAATGTCGACGTGATCCTGCCCGGCCCGGACGAGGCGGTTTCGCACCACTACCTGCTGACCGCCGTGCTCTGCGATTATGTCAGCGGCGCCCCGACCCCGGATGATGATGCGCTGCAGGCCAAATGGGTGGCGGTGGACGATCTGCCCCGCAGCGGGCTGGAGCTGATCGATCAGGTGGCCGAGGTCGCGCTCTTGGCCCGGTCGCGCTGGCGCGACCGCAGCCCGTGGGACAGCGCCCCGATCACATAGGTCAGCAGCCCGAACACCACGGCCCCCAGCAGGAACAGGATGAGCCCCGCCCGCACCGGCTCCATCGTGGCCAGCCCGGTATCCGAGGCCATGAGCCCCCCACGCAAGGCCGGATGCAACGCGCCGGTGGCCATGGCCCAGCCCAGCGTCAGCACCAGCCAGCCGAGCTGTACCAAAGCCGATCCGGCGATCAGCCAGCGCAGAACCCGGGTATGGGCGCGCTGACCGGACCGCAGCGCCCGGCGCAGCGATGTGATGGGCCGCGCCGCGTCCCGCTGCACCGCGACCAGTGCGGGAACCACCAGAAGCACCAGGAACATGCCAAAACCCAATCCGTAGACCAGCGTGATCACCGTCGGTTTCAGGAACTGCGCCTGCTGCGAGCTTTCGTACATCAAGGGCGCCAGCCCCAGCACGGTGGTCAGCGTCGTCAGCATCACCGGTCGCAAACGGTCCGCGGCCCCGTCGATGATCGAGGGCACCAAGCCGCGCTCAGCCGCGTATTCGTCGATGGTTGTGACCAGCACGATGGAATCGTTGATGATGATCCCGGTCATGCCCAGAAGCCCCACCACCGTGAACATGCTGAGAGGCACCTCCCAGATGTAATGCCCCCAGATCGTCCCGACGAGGCCGAAGGGAATGATCGCCATCACCACGATGGGCCGCGTCCAACTGGCAAAGATCCAGGCCAGCACCAGGTAGATGCCGGTCAGGCACAGGATCAGACCGGTGCCCGCCTCGGACAGGAAAGTGTCTTCCTGCTCGCTGAGGCCCGCAAGACGCCATTCCACCTGACGCTCGCTGGCGATTGTCGGCAGGATCTCCTCCTGCAGCGCGGTGATCACCGCCTCGGCGCGGGCGGGATCGTCCTCGGAGATATCGCCGGTAACGCTGATCACCCGGATGCCGTTTTCGCGCCGCACGGTGGAAAACCCGCTGCGTTGGCTGACCGAAACGATATCGGCCAGCGGCACATAGCTGCCGCCCGGCGCCCGCATCAGGGTACGCTCCAGGAAGTCCGCCGTCAGCTCTCCCTCGGGCAGTTCGACCCGGATGGTGGCGCTGCGCGGTCCGTCCGGATAGGTCGCTGCCTCGATCCCGTTGAGCCGCGCCCGCAGCGCCCGGCCCAGACTGTCGATGGTAAAGTTCAGCGCCTGCCCCTGCGGAGTCAGATCCAGAATGACCTCTTCCTTGTCATAGGCGAGGTTGTCCTCCACCGCCGAAACCTCAGGATAGCGCAGGACGGCGGTTTTCAGATCTTCCGACGCCGCCTTCAGCGTCTGCACGTCGGCGCCGTAGAACTGCACGTCCATCGCATCGCCGCCCGGCCCCGAGCGCCAGCTGCGGAAGGAAACGGTCTCTGCCAGCGGATGGCGCACCACCTGTTGCTGCAGCTCCGCGACAAAGGCAAAACTGGAATAATCGCGTTTATCCGCGTCGATCAGCTCGATCGAGATGCCGCCCAGCAGGTCAGCGTCCTTGGCCTCGACACCTGACAGACCGCGCCCGGCATTGCCGCCAATCTCGGCCATGACGAAATCCAGCGGGTTTTCGCCATAGCGTTCAGCGTATTCCGCGCCCAGCGCCTCGGTCGCGCGCTGCATCTCGCGCATCATCTCCAGCGTGTCTTCGCGGGCCGCCCCCTCGGCCATGGCGAAATTGCCGGTGATCGAACCGCGCTCCGGCGCGTTGAAGAACCGCCATTTGACATCGCCGCCAATGAACAGCGCCAGCTGGCTGGCCAGAATGACCGCCGCGCCTGCCAGCACCACGTAACGCGCGCGCACCACCAGCGCCATCAACGGGCGGAACAGGACGTCCCGGACCCAGCGAAAGCCCCGGTTCACCGCCCGGTTGGGCCAGTCGTACCAGTGCCGCTGCTGCGCGTGGGTCAGGGCATGGGCCATGTGGTTCGGCAGGATCAGGAAGCATTCCGCCAATGAGGCCGCCAGCACCATGATCACCGTAAAGGGAATATCCCGGATCAGATCGCCAAAGCGCCCGCCGATGATGACCAGACCGAAAAAGGCGATGATCGTAGTCAGGGTTGCAGCAAACACCGGCAGAGCCATACGCCGGGCCGCGTTCTCGGCCGCCTGCATCGGCGTCTCGCCCAGCCGCCGAACCCGGAAATCGGCATGTTCGCCCACCACGATGGCATCATCGACCACGATCCCCAGGGTGATGATCAGACCAAAAAGTGAGACCATGTTGATGGTCAGCCCCGCCGCGTACATCAGCGCCACGGCCGCAAACATCGCCGCCGGAATGCCTGCCGCGACCCAGAAGGCGATGCGCACATTGAGGAACAGGAACAGCAGGATCAACACCAGCCCAAGCCCCATCAGCCCGTTGTCCACAAGGATGTTGAGCCGGTCCGAGATCGCCTCGGCCCGAGTGCGGATCAACCCCGCGGTGACGCCCTGCGGCAGGCTCAGCTGCAATTCGTCGACGACCTTTTCAACCTTGTGCTGGATGCCGATGGCATCGCCCTGATCCGAGCGGTCGACCCGCACCGACATCGCCGGATGCTCCCCCACGAAATAGGAGCGGCTGCGGTCGACGCCTTCGACCCGGATCGTTGCCACATCACCAATGGTCAGCGCCGATCCGTCCGCATTGGTGCGCAGGACAATTCCGGCCAGCTCGTCCGGCGTGCGTTTCTCGCTGCCGGTGCGCACGCGGGTATTGGCGCCGGTGACATCGCCCGCCGGATCGGCATCGACCTCGGCGGCGATGGCGGCAGCGATTTCCGCCATGCTGACATCATAAGTGATCAGCGCAGACGAGGGCACTTCAACGATGGTTTCCGGCGCAGCAACACCGCGGATAGTGGTGCGGGTGACCCCGACCTCGAACAGGCGCACGACCAGCTCATCCGCAAAGAGCCCCAATTGCTCGGAGCCGATATCGCCGGTGATCACCACGTCGGTCACCCGATCGCGCCAGGCACCGCGTTTGACGGTGGGCTCTTCCGCCTCTTCCGGCAGGGTGGTGACCAGGCTGACCGCTGTCTGCACATCGTCCGAGGCGCGTGACATATCCCAGCCCGGTTCGAACTCCAGCGTGATGGTGCCCAGACCCTCGCGGGAGATGGCGCTGGTTTCCTCGACCCCGTCCACCGCCAGCAAGGCCGGTTCCAGCGCCTGCACGATGGCGCTGTCCACGTCCTCGGGGCCGGCACCATCCCATTGCACCCGAACGGTGACGTTTTCCACGATCACATCGGGAAAGAACTGCGCCCGCATGTTGGGGATCGCCGCCGCGCCCAGCACCAGCAGGATCACCAACAGAAGGTTGGCCGCCGTCCGGTGACGGGTGAAGTAGCTTAGCAGGCCGCCAGCGGGCCGGGACAGATCGCGCATGGATCAGCCTCCCTTGCGGGCTTCGATACGGTTGACCAGTTGCGCAGGCACCGCCGTTTCCGAGAGCTGCGCCAGCACCCGTTTGCGAGCCTCTTCCGGCATCCGCGCGTTGCCTTCGACAAGAGCGACAAGACGGGCGCGGCGATCCTCGGTCAGCTCTATCAGCTCGGGCCCTGCGGCTTCGGGGGCAATCTCAGCCTTGGCGTCGATCCGCAGGGGTCGCACCCGGATACCCGCGCCCAGGAGGGGCGTGCGCCCAGTGACGATCTCGCGCCCGGCCAGGCCTTCGCCCCGGATCAGAACCGCATCGCCCTGTCTGCGCACCAGTTCCACAGGCAGCGCCTCCAGCCGGTCTTCGGCGCCCAGCACCAGCACCGCACCGTCGCTGCCCAGCGCCGAGGCAGGCACCCGCACGACATTCTCCACCGGCGGTTCGGTCACCGAAACGGTCACGAAATCCCCCGGTTTGAACCCTGGCGCCGCATCAAGGCGCGCATAGACCAGACGACCGGTCTGCCCGTCCCCGGCGGCGCCACTGACACGCGACAGCTGCCCGGTGGCCGACAGCGCGGCCCCGGCAGCATCCAGCATCACCCGCACAGGGGCCTCGATCAGGTGCCCGGCATCATCCAGCAGGCGGGCGTATTGCAGGGTCGAAACCCGGAAAGCGACCTCCAGCCGGTCCGCGTCCACCAGTTCGGCGAGTTTTTCATTGGCCGAGACGAGGCGCCCTTCGACCAGGCTGACCGCCTGCAAGGTACCGCTGAAGGCGGCCGAAATCGTGGTATCCGCCAGATCGCGCTGTGCGGTTTCCAGCGCAATCTCGGCGCGGGCCACCCGCGTCTTGGCCTGATCCACCCGGGCCTCGGCCTGCGAAATCGCCTGCCTGCGGGAAATCACCGCCTGCCGCGCCTGCGCTGCCGCCAGCGCTGCGGTTTCCACCGTTGCCGTGGTACCGACACCTCGTTCCTCAAGATCCAGCTGCCGCTGATAGGCCTTGCCGCGTAATTCCGCCTGATCCTGCGCGGCTTCGAGCTCATCATTGGCCAGGATCAGGGCCCGTCCCGCATCACGCTCTTCGGCGCGGGCATCCATCATGTCGGCCTCGGCCCGGTCCAGTGCCGCCTGCGCATCGGCAGGATCGATCTGCACCAGCAGCGCGCCTTCCTCGACGCGGCCCCCCTCTTCGAAATTCTCGGACAGGTGAATGACCCGACCGGCCAACGCGGTGCGCAACTCCAGCGTCCGGCGGCTGTCGATGCGGCCAAAGGCGATCAGCTCTGGCGCGATGGTCTGTACATCGGCCGAGACTACCCGCACCGCAAAAACGCGCTCGCGCGCAGGCGGCGTGCGCGGTTCGGCATTGAGCCGCGCCTGCACCGCGCCCATCACCAGCCAGCCCGCGTAGAGCAGCAGACCCAGCATCGCCGCCGTCAGAAACAGACCCGTCAAACTATGCCGCAAAAACCGCATTCATATTCCTTCCGGTGGCAGATGTTGCCGCTTCGATCCCGCAAAACACCCGGGCAGGCGCAATCGCCCACCTGAAAAGATAGCAACTGAACATACCCGTTACGAGGTTACACGCGGCCGCGGATCACTTCCGTCGCAGATGTTCGTCCAAACGGGGCATTATCTCGACGAAATTGCAGGGGCGGTGGCGGAAATCGAGCTGTCTGCCCAGGATTTCGTCCCAGCCGTCCTTGCAGGCGCCCGGGCTGCCCGGCAGCGCGAACAGATACGTGCCCCCGGCAACACCGCCCGTGGCCCGTGACTGCACCGCCGAGGTGCCGATCTTCTGCATCGACACGATGGTGAAGACGGTACCGAAGGCGTCGATTTCCTTTTCATAGACATCGCGGTGCGCCTCGACCGTGACATCGCGGCCCGTAAGGCCGGTGCCGCCGGTGGAAATCACGACGTCCACCTCCGGGTTCGCCACCCAGGCGCGCAATTGATCGGCGATCTCGCTGCGCTCATCCGGCAGGATCTTCCTGTCGGCCAGCACATGCCCTGCCTCGGTCAGCCGGTCCACCAGGACCTGCCCGGAGCGGTCCTCCTCCAGAGAGCGACTGTCCGAGACGGTCAGGATGGCAATGCGGACGGGAATGAAGTCTTTGCTCTCATCGATACGCGACATGGTCTGCTACGCCTTATGCTTTTTCCAGAATGGCCAGCCTCAGCGCGAGACCGGCAAAAATACCGCCAGAGATCCGCCCCAGCCAGCGCCCCGCCACCGGATTGGTGATCAGCCGCCGCCCGGCCTGCCCCGCAAAGATCCCGACCAACCCGTTGATCATGAAACCGCCCAGCGACAGGACCGCGCCAAAGATCAGGAACTGCAGCAGCACCGGGCCTGCCTCGGGGACCACGAATTGCGGGATAAAGGCGAGGACGAAAAGGATCACCTTGGGATTGGTGAGATTCACCAGAAATCCGGAACGAAAGGCCCGCGCCGCAGGCACCGCAGGCGCATCGCCGGAGGCCGGGCCGCTGCGGAAGGTGGTCCAAGCGAGATAGAGAAGATAGGCCACGCCGACCCAACGGATTACATCGAAAAGTCCCGGAACCGCAGCCACCGCCGCACCAAGGCCGAGGCCAGCCAGGATCACATGCACGAAACACCCCGCCGTGATCCCGGCGCTGGCCGCGACCGCCGCGCGCCGCCCCGAACGCAGCCCCTGACCAAGGCAGAACATCATATCCGCCCCCGGCGTCAGGTTCAGCGCCAGCGCCGCGGGCACAAAGGCAAGAAGCGTCAGCGGATCAATCATTGTTCACCTCGAAAAAACTCGCCGTCGGGCCAAGGTTGGCGCAGGCCGTCTGCCCGATCTTCCCGCGCGTGCCCCAGGCCTCGTGCACGTGGCCGAACAGGGCCAGCTGCGGCTGCAGGCGCTCAATCGCGGCGCGGATGGCAGTGGAGCCGACCGACAGGCCGGTGGAGGTGAGATCGCCCAGCCCCTTGGGCGGCGAATGGGTCACCAGCACGTCTGCCTGCGTGCAGGGTGCGAGCAGGTCCTCGGCCGCGTCTTCGGACAGATCCCACGACCAGGCGCCAAAAGGCGTTTCCGGCACGCCGCCGCCCAGCCCCCAGAAAGTAAGGCCATCGATTGTGACGCTATTTCCATGGAGCACATGGGCATGCCCGGGCGCAGCAGCGCGCAGCTCTTCGGCACTTTCGGCATTGCCGGCGACCATGACCATCGGCGCGGTGATCCCCGACAGCAGCTCCATCGCCTGATCCAGCCCCTGTCGCCCGTTGCAGAAATCACCAGCACCCACCACCAGATCCGCGTCAATGCTGGCCGCAACCAGATCGGCGGCGCGGGCGCGGGCCAAATGCAGGTCGGAAAAGGCAAGAATATTCATGTGTAAAGCCTCGTCAAAGGGCGGTGAGCCGCGCCTTCAGCTCCAGAAGGTCGGCCCAGGCGGCGCGTTTCTGCGCAGGTTGGCGCAAGAGGTAGGCCGGGTGGAACATCGGGATCACCGGCTTGCCCCAGACCTGATCCCACTCACCGCGCAGCCGGGTGATGCCACGTTTGCCCAGGACCGCCTGACAGCTGATATTGCCCATCAGCACCAGCACCTCCGGCTCGGCCAGCTCCACGTGGCGTTTCAGAAAAGGCACCATCATCGCCATTTCCGCAGGCAGCGGATCGCGGTTCTGTGGCGGGCGCCAGGGCAGCACGTTGGTGATATAGACGTTCTTGTCGCGGTCCAGATCGATGGCGCCCAGCATCTTGTCCAGCAATTGCCCGGCACGGCCAACGAAAGGCCGCCCCTCGCGGTCCTCGTCGCGACCCGGGGCCTCTCCGATGATCATCACGCGGGAACCGGCCTGACCGTCGCAGAACACCAGATTGCGGGCGCCGCGCTTCAGCTCGCAGTGATCGAAGGCGGCCATCGCCTCGCGAAGTGCAGGCAGGGAGGTCGCAGCTGCGGCGGCCTTTTGCGCGACTTCGACCGGGTCCACCTCGGGGAGTCGCTGGATCTGTCCGGGCTGCGGTGCATCAGGCTGCGCGCCGCGCGCGGGTTTGGGCACCTGCTGCTCCAGCTCGTAGCGGTTCACGGGCGTTTCGCACAGGGCTTCGGTTGCGCCCAGTTCGATCTGCCACGCGAGCAAGGCGCGGGCGCTGTGATAATCCAATGCCGATTCCATGGCGCAAAGCTACTCTGCCTCAGCGCCAAGCGGAACCAGAGACTTGCGCATCGGGACAAGAGGTAACACCTTTGAGCCAAACCACCCCGCAGCGGCAGCACGGTGCCTTGCCCGGCAGCGACGCCGCGCCTATAAGGGCGCGCAAACAGCGCGGAGCCTGCCTCATGTCTCATGTTTCCCCACCCCCCACCGGCCCCGGTTTTGCAGCCCGTCATCTGTTGGGGATCGAGCATCTGAAGCCCCATGAGATCACCGAGATCCTAGATCTGGCCGATACCTACGTGGATCTGAACCGCCGCCCGGAAAAACATTCCGACGTGCTGGCGGGGCTGACGCAGATCAACATGTTCTTTGAAAACTCCACCCGCACGCAGGCCAGCTTCGAACTGGCCGGTAAAAGGCTGGGCGCGGATGTGATGAACATGGCGATGCAGGCGTCCAGCATCAAAAAGGGTGAGACGCTGATAGACACCGCGATGACGCTGAATGCGATGCATCCCGATCTGTTGGTGGTGCGCCATCCCCATTCGGGCGCCGTGGACCTTTTGGCGCAAAAGGTAAACTGCGCGGTGCTGAACGCGGGCGACGGGCGGCATGAACACCCGACACAGGCGCTGCTGGATGCGCTGACCATCCGCCGCGCCAAGGGACGGCTGCATCGCCTCAACATCGCGATCTGCGGCGACATCGCACACAGCCGCGTGGCGCGTTCAAACCTGATCCTTCTGGGCAAGATGGAAAACCGCATCCGCCTGATCGGGCCGCCAACGCTGGTGCCCGGCCATTTCGCCGAATTCGGCGCCGAGATCTATGATGACATGCGCGAGGGGCTTGAGGGTGTTGATGTCGTCATGATGCTGCGCCTTCAAAAGGAACGCATGGACGGCGGTTTCATCCCCTCCGAGCGCGAATACTACCACCGCTACGGGCTCGATGCCGAAAAGCTGGCACTGGCCAAACCCGACGCCATCGTCATGCATCCCGGCCCGATGAACCGCGGTGTCGAAATCGACGGTACCATCGCCGATGACATCAACCGCTCGGTCATTCAGGAGCAGGTGGAAATGGGCGTCGCCGTGCGCATGGCCGCAATGGATCTTCTGGCCCGCAACCTGCGCGCCGACCGCCTGGCCGAGGCGGGCTGATCCCGGTGGAGGGTGTCATTCATATCCCTGCGGGCGAACACGGCGTGATCCGCCTGTTCCAGCTCGACATGCGCCCCGAACAGGCCGTCTTTCTGCGCGAACCCGGCGCGCTGGCGCAGGTACTGGGGATTGATGCGCTGGATATGGAACAGGTCGAAATCTTCCCGGTCAGCGACCTCGAAGAGCTTGGTCTGGCAGGCTACCTGACCGAAGGCATGGGCGTTCCGGAAGAGCAGATCGCCCCGGACCGGGAGCGCCTTGCCGCGCTCGAAGGACATGTCATGGTGATCCGCTCGCGCGCCTTTGGCGGACGCGAGATGCGCCTGACGCCCGCCGAGCAGATCCAGCCCGTCGCCACCTACGGCACGCCCGGCACCAGCTGGAGTGGCGCCCCGATTGAGACCGAAAGCGCCAAACCCTATTCCGCACCGAAGCTGGCCCCACGCAAGGCCCGCGCCGAGGCCCGCCGCATTGGCGCCACGCTTTTTGCGGTGGTGATGGGGCTGGTCGGGCTCGTGCTCTATCTGCTGGTGCGCTGACATGCAGCAGGGTACCGACGAGATCACCTTCACCCCCGACCGCAGCGCCTATATCCGCGCCCACGCCTGGATGGCGGCCTTTGCCATGGCGGCGGGCATGGGGATCCTCTGGGCGGCGGGCAATCCGCATATCTGGACCGGCGCCATCGGCGGGCTTGCTGCCATCGCCCTGCGCGGCTGGTACCTGGCGAGCGAGGAAATGGCCGTCGTCTGGCGCATCGCAGATGGTGTGCTGACCGGCCCCGCCGAGCGCCGGGTGCCGCTGGGTGAGATCGAGACCGCCCGGTCGATGGGCAGCTATGTCCAGATCATCACCCGGGGCGGTGACAAGCACCTTATCAAGTATCAGGCCGATCCGGCCGTCACCCTCTCAGCCATCGAAAGAGCCCGCGCATGACCACTCTGTTCATCAATGCCCGACTGATCGACCCCGAGGCCGGAACGGATGCGCCGGGGGCTGTGCTTGTCGCGGACGGTCAGATTACCGAAATCCTGCCCGAGGGTACGCAAGTCGAGCACCTGTTTCGCGCGCGAAACATTGACCCGGCAGAGGCCGAAGTGGTCGATTGCGGTGGTAAATGCCTCGCCCCCGGTATCGTCGATATTGGCGTGAAGGTGTGCGAGCCGGGTGAGCGGCACAAGGAAAGCTACAAGACCGCCGGCCTTGCAGCCGCGACGGGCGGTGTCACCACCATGATCACCCGCCCGGACACCAATCCCGCAATCGACAGTCCCGAAACGCTGGAGTTCGTCACCCGCCGCGCCCAAGCCGACACGCCGGTCAACGTGCTGCCCATGGCCGCCCTCACCAAGGGGCGCGAAGGGCGCGAGATGACCGAGATCGGTTTTCTGCTGGATGCGGGCGCCGTGGCCTTTTCCGACTGCGATCACGTGGTCGCCAATACCAAGGTGTTTTCCCGCGCGCTGGCCTATGCCAAAAGCTGCGGCGCACTGGTCATTGCCCACCCGCAGGAACCGGTGTTGAGCTCGGGCGCCGCCGCCAGCAGCAGCAAATTCGCCACCCTACGCGGCCTGCCTGCGGTCTCTCCCATGGCGGAGCGCATGGGGCTGGACCGGGATATCGCACTCTTGGAGATGACAGGCGCGCGCTATCACGCCGACCAGATCACCACCGCCCGCGCCCTGCCCGCATTGGAGCGAGCCAAGGCCAATGGGCTGGACATCACGGCTGGCACCTCGATCCACCACCTGACCCTGAATGAGCTCGACGTGGCCGACTACCGCACCTTCTTCAAGGTGAAACCGCCGCTGCGCGCGGAAGAAGACCGGCTGGCGGTGATCGAAGCGGTGCGCAGCGGGCTGATCGACACGATTTCCTCGATGCACACGCCGCAGGATGAGGAAAGCAAACGCCTGCCGTTTGAAGAAGCCGCTGCCGGCGCCGTCGCACTGGAAACCCTGCTGCCTGCGGCCCTGCGCCTGTATCATGCCGAGCAACTGGATCTGCCGACCCTGTTCCGGGCGATGTCCCTGAACCCCGCAAAACGGCTGGGTCTGGCTTGCGGGCGTATGTCTGCCGGGGCACCTGCGGACTTGATCCTGTTCGATGCGGATGTGCCTTTTGTGCTGGACCGCTTTACGCTGAAATCGAAATCGCAGAATACCCCCTTTGACGGCCAGCGGATGCAGGGCAGAGTGCTGGCAACCTATGTGGCCGGCGCGCCCGTTTTCCGGAGAGACTGATGCCTGCATTCGACACCCCGTTCCTGATGATGCTGCTCTGGGCCCTTGTGGGTTACGGGCTGGGGTCAATTCCCTTTGGTCTGGTGCTGACGCGGCTGATGGGCCTTGGCAACCTGCGGGACATCGGATCGGGCAATATCGGCACCACCAATGTGCTGCGCACCGGATCGAAACTGGCGGCCTTGCTGACGCTGCTCCTGGATGGCGGCAAGGGCGCGGTCGCAGTCATTCTGGCGCGGACGCTGGCCGGAGAGGACGCGGCGCAGCTGGCGGGGCTTGCGGCTTTTCTCGGCCATTGTTTCCCGGTCTGGCTCGGCTTCAAGGGTGGCAAGGGCGTTGCGACTTTCCTGGGCCTGATGCTGGCCCTGGCCTGGCCGGTGGGCGTTGCTGCCTGCCTGACCTGGCTGGCAGGCGCTGCGATCACCCGCATGTCCTCAGCCTCGGCGCTATTGTCGGCGCTGGCTGCCCCGGTTTGGGCGCTGCTGCTGGGTGTGCCGCAGATCGTGACGCTGACCATTGCCCTGACCGTGATCGTTTTCTGGCGCCATTCGGAAAACATCGCCCGCCTGCGCGCCGGAACCGAACCGAAAATCGGCCAGAAATAACCCCAGCGGCTTCCCCGGCAAGACCGGCCTAGGAGGCCATCGACACCGGCGCACCGACGCGGTTGCGCCCCTGACGTTTGGCCAGATAAAGCGCCTCATCCGCGCGCCGCAACACGTCCTCCAGCGGGTTACGGCCATCGGCATAGCCAAGCCCGATGGAAATCGTGCAGTTCAGCTCCTTGTCCAGAACCTTGACCGTCTGCCGTTCCACCGCCTGGCGGATCTCCTCGGCGCGCCGCATGGCATCATCAAGATCCTTTTGCGGCAGGCAGACCACGAATTCCTCGCCACCATAACGCGCCGCCAGCCCGTCCTGCTTCACGTGTTCTTCGATCACCCCAGCGACGCGGCGGATCACCTCGTCCCCCACCAGGTGGCCATAGGTATCGTTCACCTGCTTGAACAGGTCGATATCCAGCATCAGGAAACTGCCGCGAAAATCCCCCTGCATCTCATGCATCTGCCGCATGAAATGACTGCGGCTGAGCAGGTTGGTCATCTGGTCATGGGCCAAAAGATGCTCCAGCTGTTTGTTAAGCTGGTGGATTTCAAGCGAGCGGTTGGCCGACATCAGGCAGGCAGGCGGCGCGATCAGCAGTGGCCCCAGAATCGAAGCCCGAAGCATATCGGTCGACAGCCCATCCCCCAGCAACAGCCATGTCAGCAGAACCGAAAGGCAAACGGCCATGCCGGTAATGCCCACGACATATTTCCACTTGTCGGCCTCGGAGCGAATTTTAAACATGATGACTCTTGATCGGATGTGCGGTCCGGTTCCTAGCATGCAATGGTTAAAGCTCCCTGCCGCGCAAAAGCAGTTTTAACCATTCTTTTGCGTCAGGCCCTGTTCATCCGGTCAGGCTCCCTGTCCTTTGTTCGCAATGCGCTGGTGCGGCGCAACATTCGACACTGCGACCGCAGGCGCCGTACCCCCATCACAAAAAACACGCAGCCTTGTGATGTGCAGTTCTGAACACCCAAAAGTGCCACCAAGCGCAGTCACTATGAGTTGTTTTGAACGTGAGCGCCTCTGCCTCCACATGGGTGCTGTGACAGCCGCAAAGGGTTGCACGCAGACTATCGACCCAAGGGCCGACACGTGGCGCATTTCGCCATCGGCCCGCATTCCAAAGGATGGAACCATGAACAAATTCAAGACTATTGTGAGCGGTGTCGCGCTGTCCGTTGCACTGGCGACTTCGGCGATGGCAGCAGGCGTGGAACTGAACGCGTCCTCGACCGGCCTGGCCCTGCAAGGCTACGACCCGGTTGCATATTTCACCGTTGGTGAGCCGACCCCCGGCAACTGGAAAATCACCGCGCTGCACAACGACGCTCTGTATCGCTTTGCTTCCGAAGAAAACAAAGTTGCATTTGAAAAGAACCCCGAAGCCTACCTGCCCGAGTACGGCGGATACTGCGCATTCGGCGCGGCCATGGGCTTCAAATTCGACGGCGACCCGACCCTGTGGAAAATCGTTGACGACAAACTGTACCTGAACCTGGCAACCGACATCCAGGAGCGCTGGGAAGGTGACGTCGCAGGCTTCATCGAAAAAGCCGACGCAAATTGGGGCGACATCGAACACAAAGATCCGGTTGAGCTGCAGAACCAGTAAGGTTCCCACGCCTTAGCAAAAGCGACCTCACTCACGGACGCTTTACCCGGCGGCAGGATTCCCCTGCCGTCGGTTTTTTCTTGACTCGACTCGCAATCCAGTTATTTCTGCAATTACAGAAATTTCAGGATCGCTCGAATGAACCTCACCCCGGCCATGCAGAATTTCATCCTCCACTGGGGGGAAATGGGCTCCAAATGGGGCGTGAACCGGTCTGTTGCGCAGATCCACGCGCTCTTGCATATCTCGCCCGATGCGCTGACCGCCGAGGAAATTTGCGACACGCTGAACCTTGCCCGTTCCAACGTGTCCAACGGGCTAAAGGAACTACAGTCACAAGGGCTGGTCAAATCCTCCCGCCAGCTGGGCGACCGACGCGATCATTTCACCTCGATCCGCGACATGTTCGATCTGGTGGATGCCGTGATCGCCGCCCGCCGTGAACGCGAGTTCGCCCCTACCTTACGCGCCCTTGAAGAGGTCATGGCCGAGGCCGAAGAGGACAACACCCCCAAGGTCATCAAGGCGCGCATGGGCGAGACCCTGCGCGTGATGCAGATGTTTGATGACTGGTACATGGACTTTTCCCGCCTGCCCCGCGCGGTGCATCTGGCGGTGCTGAAGATGGGATCGAAACTGGTGCGCTTCCTGCCCGGCGGTAAATCCGACTAGACCTGCCCAAAAAATTTTACCTGGAGATTTCACAAATGACAGAAATAACTGATAGGCTAAAAAATACTGAGCCCGAAGTCGTGGCAAAGCGCCACCTGGTGGACCCCGTTGCCTTCGCCCTCGCCGTTGTCGGCGGGCCGCTGCTGGCTGGATTGATAGGAGCACCGACTCTGATCAGCCCCTTCGCCACCCTTATCGGCGGACCAGTTTATGTTCTGGCCGGAACACCAATAATGCTGGCCTACCTGGCCATGCGCGACTCCACTCCGGAAGCATGGGCAGGGCTGGCATTTCTTACCAACCTCATTCTGTTTGGGATCATTCTACAACTGCCTGACATGTCCCGTTCCACACAAAGCTGGGATGGCATGCGCTTGGTTTGGGGAAGTCTCTTTGCCCCTATCTGGGGCTGGATTAGCGGCTGCATTTACGCCTCTCTCAAACGTGATTTTTACAAACAACCCCTCTGAATCGAAAGGACACCACCATGCTGTTTCAAATCGCAACCTACCTCGCCCTCGCCCTTCTCATGGTCACCGCGATGACCCTGATGATCCTCAAAATTTCCAGCATCTTAGGCGACTGCCCGCAATCGGGCAGTGCCGCGCAGGCGGCAGGCGTCACCATCGCAACCGGCTATGCCATGATCGCCCTCGGGGGCATCGGGCTGATCGGCGCCGCGATGCCGGTGCTTGACCTAGGTGTCTGGGGCCTGTTGCCCGCGCTCGGCTTTGCTGCGATCTGCCTCGGTCTCGGCTTCGCCCACGCCGTCGCCACCCTGCGCGCCGTGGTCCGCGAGGCGGTGAACCCACCTGCCACAGTTGCCACAGGCAAACCGGCCGCAAGCGCCGCTTGAGCCCAGGCCCCCAGAAAGCGGGGCGCCTCAGCGGCGCCCCGTTTTACGTTTTGGATCAGTAGCTGTATTCGGCGTAGATCCGGGTCAGATCGCCGTTCCAGTCGCCGTGATAATGCTCCAGCAGTTCGTCTGCCGGGACCTTGCCGCTGTCGATGCTTTCCTTCAGTGCATTCAGGAAATGCGTCTCGTCAGGGACCATGCCACCAGCGCCGGGACGGGCGCGCGCCTTGAGGCCTGCCTCGGAAATCTCCAGCACCTGACGCGCCAGATCGTGCATCTTGATGTCTCCGACCTCGGCCTGCAGCGCCTGTTCCGCCGCGCCCACGCGCAGGGCCTCGCGGGTTTCCGCATCCCAGCCCTTGACCAGATCCCAGGCCGCATCGAGGCTGTTTTGGTCGTACATCAGCCCCACCCAGAAGGCCGGCAGCGCACAGAGCCTGCGCCAGGGGCCGCCATCGGCGCCGCGCATCTCCATGTATTTCTTGATCCGCGCCTCGGGAAAGGCGGTGGTCAGGTGGTCGGCCCAATCGCTGAGCGTCGGGGTTTCACCGGGCAACGCGGGCAGTTTGCCATTGAGGAAGTCGCGGAAGGACTGGCCCAGCGCGTTGATATATTCACCATCGCGGTAGACGAAATACATCGGCACATCGAGCGCGTACTCCACGTAGCGTTCAAATCCCATGCCCTCTTCAAAGACGAAGGGCAGCATGCCGGTGCGGGCATCATCGAGATGGCGCCAGATCTTGCTGCGCCAGGACTTGTGGCCGTTGGGTTTACCTTCGAAGAATGGCGAATTGGCAAACAGCGCAGTGGCCACCGGCTGCAACGCCAGGGCGACGCGCAGTTTCTGCACCATGTCGGCCTCGGAGGCGAAATCAAGGTTCACCTGCACCGTGGTGGTGCGGCGCATCATGTCCCGGCCCATGGTGCCAACCTTGGCCATGTAATCGTTCATCAGCCGGTAGCGCCCCTTGGGCATCAGCGGCATCTCGTCATGGGTCCAGATCGGAGCAGCGCCAAGGCCGATGAAACCGACGCCAATCTTGTCGGCGATTTCCTTCACCTCGCGCAGGTGGACGTTTACCTCGTCGCAGGTCTCGTGAATGGTTTCCAGAGGCGCGCCCGAAAGCTCCAGCGCCCCGCCGGGTTCAAGGCTGACGTTGGCGCCATCCTTGGTCAGGCCAATGAGGTTGCCGCCTTCGGTGACGGGCGACCAGCCATAGCGGTCGCGCAGCCCTTCCAGCACCGCCTGGATCGAGCGTTGACCAGCATAAGGCAGCGGTTTCAGCGTATCCTTGCAATAGCCGAACTTCTCGTGCTCGGTGCCGATGCGCCAATCGGCGCTCGGTTTACAGCCGGAGGCCAGGTATTCGGCCATCTGTTCGTGGCGTTCGATCGGTCCGCCGCCGGACTGGGGAATGGACATGCCGGGCACTCCGTCCTGTTGTTTCGCTGTTTTCGGCGGTCAGAAGTGGGGCCAAACGACGCCGGTGTCAATGCAGCCTTTGGTGGGTGGGTCGGCTTGGGATGCGCTCCCAGATCACGACCTGGTGAGCACCGGCCTTGCGCAGCTCGGCCAGCATCCTTTCCGTGCGCAGCCCCGGAAGGCTGGCAAAGACGTCAAACAGTGCCTCGTGACCTTCGGCGTTGACCGGGATCGCCAGCGGCGGCTGCCCCGGCTGCTCCAGCACCCAATGGGGCGGTTTCGCTGTATGATCCAGCCGCAGCCGTTCGATTTCAGAGGCCGCAACGGCGCCACCTGTGAGAGGGCCGAAATAGGCGATCTGCCCTTCGTCCACCTGGACCACACCCGGCCCGCCTGCGCCCAGCCGGAAGCGCAACCGCTGCGCGCCTACCACGGCCAGAACCAGCCCGACCGCGATCAGCGCCCAGCCGGTCATGGCGGTAAATCCATAGGAGGTGAAAGCCCATTTCAGCCCCACCAGCAGCATCAGCGCCGCGACGATCAGCTCGCGCCAGCGCCACAGGCTGGCCTGTGCTTCGGGTCGGATGAAACTCATGGCACCTCCTGTTCCGGGGCAAAAAGCACCAGAGAAAATGATCCAGCGGGCCGGAACCCGATTGCCTCATAGGCGCGCTCTGCTGCCGGGCTGGCGGCGAACAACACGGCCCGCTGCGCCCCGGCCTTGCGGGCCTCGTCCAGATGCAGGGCGACGGCAAGGCGGGCCAACCCCCTGCCCCGCAAACCCGGCGGCGTATAGACGCCACCGATCTGCACCACCTCCGGTATCTGGGCATTGAACCCTGTCATGGCAACCGGCTGGCCTGCAATAACAAGAACCCGGTGACTGTCATGATCGAGGTAACCGGCGATATCCTGCGCCGCCTGTTCTTCACTGACATCCGCCCCAGTTGCCAAGACTTCGCGATGATAGGCCGCCCGCCAGTCCAGCACCAGATCGCGCGGCGCCGCGGCCAGCGGAATCAGCGCCGCCTGTTCGGCCTTCGGTATTTCCAGCTGGTCAAGGTCAAGGGAGAACCCCGACTCGTCTTCATCCAGCCGGGTCGGGCGGGAGACAAGATCGCTGGCGGCGAGAAAGGCGCGCAGCTGTGCGGTGTTTCCGGCGCAGCCCACGATGCTGCGTCCCGCCAACAGCACCGATGCAGCCTGCCAGTCTTCGGCGCGCGCGTGGGGCGCCTGCATCAGCACCATACCCGCCTCTGTCAGACCAAAGACGCCCGAGTGGTCATCCTGCACCCAAAGATCCGTCGCCTGTCCATTGCCGGGATCCTGCAGGTTGCCCAGAAGGAACATCGAGCTTTGCAGATGCTGGCGCAGCAGGCGCTCTACCGGCGGAATGTCAGCCGCGCGGGCGGCGCGCCAGACCATGTTACCAATCCCCGAGACTTTGCTGCCACAGGGTCATTGCCGCCACCGCTGCGGTGTCGGCGCGCAGGATCCGCGGGCCAAGACTGACCACATGGGCCTGCTGCATCCCGTGCAGACGCTTACGCTCAGCCTCAGAGAAACCGCCTTCGGGACCGATGAGGATGGCCCAAGACCCTGGCTGAGAGACTTCGCCCGGACGATAGGCCGGGCAGCGTCCGCCCGCCCCCGGACGGCCGCCACCCTCGACGCGATCCAGAAACAGCCTCTGCCCCACCTCGGCCTCGTCGCAGAACATCAACTGACGCTCCTGCGGCCAGTGATCCAGCAGGCGCGAGAGTTTCTGCAGATCCGTCACCTCGGGAACGAAGGTACCACCGCATTGCTCGGCAGCCTCCACCGCGTGGGCCTGCAGCCGGTCCTGACGGATGCGCTCAGAATTGGTGAATTCGGTCTGCACCGGCATGATCCGCGCCGCGCCCATCTCGGCGGCTTTTTCGACGATAAAATCGGTGCGCGCCTTTTTGATCGGGGCAAAAATCAGCCACAGGTCTGGCGGCATCTGCAAGGGGCGCGTCTGCTCAAGACAGCTCAAAACCCCGCCGCGTTTGCCCGCTTCGGCCACCTCGGCCAGCCATTCTCCATCGCGCCCGTTGAACAGGGCCACCTTGGCGCCGACAGCCTGCCGCATCACCCCAAAGAGGTAATGCGCCTGATCCCGGTCCAAAGGAATGGTTTGCCCTGCCCCCAAGGGGTGCTCTACATACAGTCTGATCTTCGCACTCATGAGGTCCTACATATGCAAGGGCAATCGCCAACACCAGATGGTCAGGTCGCAGATGCGGTCAAGGGGAATTGGGTGGACACCCACGCGCCCGCCTGGTCGCGCCCCTATCTGCGGCTGAGCCGCGCAGACCGCCCGATCGGCACATGGCTGTTGCTGATCCCCTGCTGGTGGGGTCTGGCGCTGGCCATCCTCTGGGATGACACCCCGGTCTGGCAGGACGCCTGGATCTTTGTCGCCTGTGGGCTTGGGGCCTGGCTGATGCGCGGCGCGGGCTGCACCTGGAACGACATCACCGACCGCAACTTTGACGGCGCGGTCGAGCGCACCCGGTCGCGCCCGATCCCCTCGGGTCAAGTCTCGGTGCGGGGCGCGGTGACTTGGATGTGCGCGCAGGCGCTTGTGGCCTTTGGCATCCTGATGACCTTCAACTGGGCTGCCATCGGCATGGGCGTGCTGGCGCTGCTGCCGGTTGCCGTCTACCCCTTTGCCAAACGCTTCACCTGGTGGCCGCAGATTTTCCTTGGGCTGGCCTTCAACTGGGGCGCCATGCTGGCCTGGGTGGCGCATACCGGATCGCTGGCCTGGCCGCCGGTCATCCTCTATCTGGCGGGGATTGCCTGGACGCTGTTTTATGACACCATCTATGCGCATCAGGACACCGAGGACGACGCGCTGATCGGCGTCAAATCCACCGCCCGCCTGTTTGGCGACAACAGCCCCAGCTGGCTACGCCGCTTCATCGTGGCAACCGTGGGCCTCATGGCACTTGCCGTGGTGCTGGCCGCACATGTCGATGCCAACCTGCTGACCCTGCTGATTGCGCTTGCCGGTCCCTGGGCCATGGGCTGGCACATGACATGGCAATTGCGCGTATTTGATCCCGAAAACAACCCCCGCCTGTTGAAGCTGTTCCGGCTCAACCGCGATACCGGCTTGATTCCGCTGATCTTCTTTGCCGTGGCCACTTTCGTGTGATTGAACAGGCCGCCGCTGGCCTGTATGACAGAGCACAACCGTATCTGGGAATGCTGTTGCAATGCGCCTGTCTTCGTTTCTGATCCCGACTTTGTCCTTCGCCGCGGCGGCAGGGCTGAGCCTGATCGCAGCGGGGTTTGCCGTCACAGCCGTCGAGCGTGGCAGCGAGCGCGAAGTGCGCCGGTCTCTGGATGTTGCGGGCCTGCACTGGGCCGAGGTCACCGCCGACGGGCTGCGGGTGACCCTGCAGGGCACCGCCCCGGATGAGGCCACCCGATTTGCAGCGATTTCTCTGGCAGGCAGCATTGTCGATGCGGCGCGGGTGATCGACGATATCACGGTGCCGCCCTCGGACGGATTGGCGCCGCCGCGGTTTTCGGCGGAAATCCTGCGCAATGATCGGGGGATTTCAATCAGCGGGCTGATCCCGCTGTCCGCCTCGCGCGAGACGCTGGTCGGTCAGCTGGACCGGATCGCCGAAGACAACAACAAGAAGGTCGCCGACCTTCTGGAAACCGCCGATTACCCGACCCCCGATGGCTGGGACCCGGCGTTGAAATTTGCCGTCGCGGCGCTGGAGCTGCTGCCGCGCTCCAAGATCTCGGTCGAGGCAGGCGCGGTTTCGGTAACCGCAATCGCCGACAGCGCCGAAGAACGCGACAGTTTTGAACGCCAGCTGAGCAGGATGGCACCGCCGCAGATCCGTCTCAGCCTTGATATTGCGGCACCGCGCCCGGTGATCACGCCCTTTACCCTGCGGTTCCTGATTTCCGAAACCGGTGCCCGGTTCGATGCCTGCTCTGCCGAGGACGAGGAAAGCCGCGCCCGCATCCTGTCCGCCGCCCGCGCTGCCGGGCTGGAGGGAGAGGCCGACTGCGTGATTGGCATGGGGGTTCCCTCCCCCACATGGGCCGATGCCGCCGAACTCAGCATTCAGAGCCTTGCGGAACTGGGTCAGGGATCGGTCACCATCGCCAACGCCGATATCACCCTTGTCGCAGCCGAAGGCACGCCGGAGGCCCAGTTCGACACAGTGGTGGGAGAGCTGGAAACCGCGCTGCCGCAGGTTTTTGCCCTGCACGCGGTGCTGCCCATGCCGGAAACCGATGCCGCTGCCGGACCGCCCGAATTCACCGCCACGCTCAGCCCCGAAGGGCAGGTGCAGCTGCGCGGGCGCATCACCGATGCCGCCACCCGCACCATCGCCGACAGCTATGCCAAGGCGCGGTTTGGCTCCGACAGCGTCTATACCGCGGCGCGGGTGGCCGAAGGCCTGCCTGCCGATTGGCCGGTGCGGGTGCTGGCCGGGCTTGAGGCGCTTTCCTATCTGGAACGCGGTGCAGTCAGCGTCACGCCGGAGGACCTGACCCTGCGCGGCATGAGCTACCGCAAGGATGCCTCCTCCGAGATTGCCAAGTTCCTGTCCGCCAAACTGGGCGAGGCCGAAGACTATGAGCTCGACATCTCCTATGAAGAGCCGCCCGCGCCCAAGGATCAGCCGATGGCGCCGGAGCTGTGTCAGGCGGCGCTGACCAGCGTGCAGCTGGAGAACGGCAAGATCACCTTTGAACCCGGCTCGGCCACGGTGGAGGCCGGCAGCAACGTGATCATCGACAAGATCGCCGCGATCCTTGAGAAATGCGGCCCGATACGGCTGGAAATCCAAGGCCACACCGACAGCCAGGGCCGCGAGGAGATGAACCAGAACCTCAGCCAGGCGCGGGCGCAATCGGTGCTCAACGAATTGCGGGCGCGGCGGATCCTGACCTCGACCTATATCGCGCGCGGATTTGGCGAAAGCAGCCCGATCGCCTCGAATGACACCGAGGAAGGCCGCGAAGCCAACCGCCGCATCGATTTCCGCCTGCTGCTGCCGACAACCGGCGAGAGCGAGGAAAGCACCCTCGACAGCGCCGCAGCGCCCGTGGAGGAGACGGCAGCAGAGGCCGAAAACCCTGCGGCCGAAGGCGAAACCGAAGCCGACACGCAAACCGAAACCCAGGCTGACGATACGCAAGGTGACGACGCGCAGGCGGCTGACACCGAGACCGGCGACACAGAACAGGAGACATCGGGCCAATGAACAGGACAGAGTTCATCCTCACCACCGCAATCATCCTGTTTGCCGCCTTCGCGATGGGCTGGTTTGCCAATTGGCTGGTGCACCGTTTCACCCGCGTCCGGCAAAGCGACGTCGCCGATCTGGACCGGATGAGCCAGGAATTGCACGAGGCTGAAGAGACACGCGATCAGGCGATCACCTACCTGCAACAGCGCGAAGCGGAACTGACCAACCAGCTGACCCAGACCGAAGCCGAGCTGAGCGCGGCCATGGAAGGTCTGCGCGATGCCCGCCGCGAGGCCGAAGAGCTGCGCGCGCAGCTGAACCACTGATCTAAAATAGACCACCCCGGCCATCCTGCCCAGGAAGAGGATCGGGCGGAACGGCCGGGGCGACGGGTTCTGCGGCCCATGTTCCAATGCACATGGGCCGCTTGATGGCTTACCAGGAATTATAGCCGAGGTATTTGCCGGACATCTCGATCTTGACCCGGTCGCCCTTTTCATGGGGCACGCGGATCACCTGCATGTCGAAATCGATGGCCGACATGATGCCGGTGCCGAATTTCTCTTCGATCAGCGCCTTGATGGTCGGGCCGTAGACGCCGACGATTTCGTACAATCGATAGATGCAGGGATCGGTGGGGATGGCTTGTTCCCAGACCTTGGTCGGCGGCTCTTCCAGAACCGAGACCGCCTCTTGCGGCAGGGCAAGGGCCGTCACCAGCGCTTCGGCCTTGTCCTTGGGAAAGCCATTCATGCCCATGCAGGCCGAATGGGTCCAGACCGGCGACATGCCGATCTTTTCGGCGATGCCTTCCCAGGTCATCCCGGCCTGTTTCTTGGCCGAGAGGATCATCATGGTCACGTCTTCTTTGCTCATCATCGTGGGCACCTCAAAAGTATCTTTCATCTGTTGTCCTCCTGATTTGTCTTCAGCCGACCGCGCCGACCTGTCAGTCGTTGACCGCCTGCAGATGGCGGGCCGGTTCCGGTTCTGGTGCGGCTTCGGTGGTGGGTTCTGCCGCAGTTTTGTCGATCCGCACGGTTTCAGGCCGCTGATCGGGATCGTCGCTTTTCTGTCCGGCCAGTTCTTTCGACCTCTGGCCAAGAAACTGCACCAGGTGGTTGCGGATGGCGTAGTAGTTGGGATGTTCGACGATCTCGGTACGGCTGCGCGGACGCGGGATGGTGATCTCCACCGACTCCGCCACGCGGGCAAAAGGACCGTTGGTCATGAGCAGGATGCGGTCAGCCAGCAAGATCGCCTCGTCGATGTCATGGGTGATCATGAATACCGTCTGCTCGGTCCCGCCCCAGATCTTCAGGAGTTCGTCCTGAATGGTGCCCCGGGTCAGCGCATCCAACGCGCCAAAGGGTTCATCCAGCAGCAACAGCTTGGGATGGTTGGCAAAGGCCCGCGCGATGGAGACCCGCTGACGCATGCCGCCCGACAGCTGGCTCGGCTTGCGCTGAACCACATCGCCTTCAAGCCCGACCATGGCCAGATATTCCCGGGCGTGTTCTTCGACCTTGGCCTTGGACCAGTCGGGATAGCGCGCCTTCACACCAAAGGTGACGTTCTTCAGGGTCGAAAGCCAGGGCAGCAGCGAATAGTTCTGGAACACCACCCCGCGGTCCAGCGACGGGCCGGAGACCTCGGTGCCATCCATCTTGACCACGCCCGAAGTCGGCTCAGCCAACCCGGCAAGGATGTTCATGATCGTCGACTTGCCGCAGCCAGAGTGGCCAAGGATGCAGACGAACTCTCCCTTTTCGATGCCAAAGGTGGCGTTTTCGAAAACGGTCAGGGTGCCCCCCTGACCGTCGGGGAATTTCTGCGTCAGACGCTCGATACTGAGAAAGGGTTTAGGCATTGGAATGCTCCTATTCGGCGTAGGCGACGGCGCGCTGCAGGACACCAAAGGCGGCATCTAGCATCATGCCAACAACGCCAATCATGAGGATCGAGAAGATGACGGAGGTCAGGTCGAGGTTGTTCCACTCGTTCCAGACGTAGTAGCCAATGCCGGTCCCCCCCACGAGCATCTCTGCCGCAACGATCACCAGCCAGGCGATGCCGATGGAGATCCGCATACCGGTGATGATGGTCGGCGCCGCCGCAGGCAGGATCACCGTAAAGGCGGTGCGCAAAGCGCCCAGTTCGTGGGTGCGGGCCACATTGACCCAGTCCTCGCGCACCCCGGCAACGCCAAAGGCGGTGTTGAGCAGCATCGGCCAGATCGAACAGATGAAGATCACGAAGATCGCCGAGGCCTCGCTGTCCTGAATGATGAAGAGCGCAAGCGGCATCCAGGCCAGCGGCGAAATCGGGCGCAGCACCTGAATGAAGGGGTTGAAGGCCTTATAGGCGACCTGGCTCATCCCGATGAGGAAACCCAGCGGGATCGCGATCAGCGCCGCCATCAGATAGCCGGTCAGCACCCGGTAGATGGAATAGCCGATCTGGATGCCGATGCCCTTGTCGTTGGGGCCTGCATCATAGAACGGGTTCGATAGCTGCTCCCAGGCCTTGGCGATCACCTGGCTTGGCGGGGGCACGCCCGCCTTGGGGGCACCGCCGCCGGTCAGGCGCTCGTATTCCGTCAGCTCGGACGCGGCCTTCTGGGCGGGAATGGCGGCCTCCCAGATCAGGAGGCCCACCACCAGCATCACCACGGAGAGGATCACCGCGCGCTGATTGACTGAAAGGTTATCCAGCATGGATTACCCCTTTCCGATCGCAAAGCTGGACACGTATTCTTCGGGCTTGGCCGGATCGAAGGTCTTGCCCATGATGGTGTGCGATTTGTAGGTAACATCGGGCGCCTCGTAGCCGAGATCGTTCATCACCTTCTTGGCGTCGGCGGCCAGATAGACCTGCTCGGCCACCGTTTTGTAATCGACGTCGCCTTCGATATAGCCCCAGCGTTTCATCTGGGTCAGGATCCAGACCCCCATGGAATGCCAGGGGAAGGGGTCGAAATCGATCCGGTCGGGCACTTTCTTCACCTCGCCCAGACCATCGGCATAGGTGCCGGTCAGCACCTGTTCGATCACCGGAACCGGCTGGTTCAGGTAGTTGGTCGGTGCGATTGCTTCGGAGATTTCCTTGCGGTTTTCCGGGTTTGACGCGTATTGCGTGGCGTCGATGATCGATTTCAGCAGGGCGCCATAGGTGTTCGGCAATTCGGTCGCAAAGGACAACGGCGCGGCAAAGGCGCAGCAGGGGTGACCTTCCCAGATGTCCTTGGTCAGCATGTGGATATAGCCGATGCCTTCCCAGACGGCGCGTTGGTTGAACGGGTCGGGCGACAGGTAACCATCAAGGTTGCCAGCGCGCAGGTTGGCGACCATCTCAGGCGGCGGCACCACGCGGATCTGGATATCCACATCCGGGTCCAGCCCGTGCTCGGCCACGTAATACCGCAGCAGAAAGTTGTGCATCGAATATTCAAACGGCACGCCGAAGGTGAAGCCTTTCCATTGTTTCGGGTCGCGCTTGTCCAGATGTTCGTTCGACAGCACGATAGCCTGGCCGTTGATGTTCTCGACCGCGGGCATGATGTAGGGTTCAGCGATGGATCCGGCGCCCAGCGTCATTGCCAGCGGCATCGGCGTCAGCATGTGGCTGGCATCATACTCCCCCGACAGCGACTTGTCGCGGGCCACGGCCCAGCCAGCCGTCTTGATGACCTGCGCGTTGAGACCATAACGTTCGTAGAACCCCATCGGCTGCGCCATGATGATCGGGGTGGCGCAGGTGATCGGCACAAAGCCGATGTTGAGATCGGATTTTTCCGGCGGACCCAGCTCGTCGAGGATCGCAGCCTTGGCCTGCTCCATCGGAAACACCGAAGCCAGCGCCGCAGCCACCGTGCTGCCGCCCAGCATGCCCATGAAAGAGCGACGACCGATGTCATTGTGCCCAAAGACCGAGCGCACGATGGCGCTTTCGACGGCGCGCTCCATCATGTCGTCAGAGGACATATGCTGCGGCTCGGTGTGGCCCTTGTCATGGCCGTGTCCGGACAGGCATCCATCGCAACCGCAATCGGCGCCGTGTCGCAGATCGGTCTTATCCGAGAACGGATTTCCAAGGCTCTTTGTCGTCATGGGTGTCCCCTTTCAGTCAATGTTTCGTAAACTCTGACAGTCGCCACGGGACAAAAAAAGCAGCCGCCCAACATTTGTGCAGCAAACAAAAACACATTATTTCAGTGTATTATGCTAATTTTCGGACACCCGTATTTACGATATATCGTAAATTACGAAATTTCGTTTAAACCTGACGAGGACGAGGTTTAACCTTTTCCCATGTCACTCGATCTTCTCAACGCCGATTCCCTTTTGCAGTCGATTCCCGAGGCCATGCTTGTCCTCGACACCACGGAAGACCGGGTGGTTGACTGGAACCAATCCGCTGCCCGGCTCCTCGGAAACGGGCACGACGGCAGCGCACCCCTGCCCTTCTCACACTATCTGGGTAAGGACATGCCCCGGTTTGTGGTGTTCCTCGAGGAGGTGGACCATCGCGGCGCAAGCTGGACCCGCGACGTTACTCTGCGGGCCGGGGACGGCAGCGCGCTGAACTGCGAACTCCGGGCGCAGCCGGTGCCGGGACAGGACGGCTGGATCATCCTGGCGCTGACCGATCTGCGCGCTCTTGATCAGCGCGCCGAAACTGCTGCGCTGGCGGAAACCTTTCGTGCCGGCCTTGTGAACTGGAAACGCACCGAAGGTTTCTTTGCCGAGCTGGAACGCCAGAACCAGCTGATCCTCAACGCTGCAGGCGAAGGCATCTACGGTGTCAACGCCGAGGGCAAGACCACATTCGTCAACCGCGCGGCGCGCGAAATGCTGGGCTGGACCTCCGAAGATCTGCTGGGCAAGGACATCCACTCGATGATCCACCATCATCACCTCAACGGCGAACACTACCCGTCGCAGCAATGCCCGATCTACCGCTCCTTCCGCTTCGAACAGGTCCACCGGATCGAGGACGAGGTATTCTGGCGCAAGGATGGCAAGCCGATCCGGGTCGAATATGTTTCGACCCCGATCTACGATCAGAAGGTGCTGGTTGGGGCGGTGGTGATCTTCCGCGACATCACCGAACGCAAGGAAAGCGAACGCAAGCTGCGCGAGGCGATGGAGGAGGTCGCGGCCCTACGTGACCGGCTGGAGCAGGAAAACGCCTATCTGCAGGAGGCGATCACATCAGAGCGCGCCCATCACGACATCATCGGATCCTCGCCCGCCATCCGGCAGATCGTGGCCCGCATCGATCTGGTGGCCAAGACGACGGCGACTGTCCTTATCAGCGGCGAAACCGGCACCGGGAAATCGCTGGTCGCCACCGAGATCCACAAGACCAGCCCTCGCGCCCGGCGGCCGCTGATCCATTTCAAATGCAGCTCCGTCGCCCCCGAGGAGGTCGAGGCTGAATTGTTCGGCCAGATGCGCGGCGCCCCGAACGGCGCCATGCGCGACAAGCCCGGCAAGCTGGAACTGGCCCACGGCGGCACCCTGTTCATCGACGATGTCGGGGAACTGCCGGTCGAAATTCAGGGCAAGCTGCTGCACGCCCTGCAAAGCGGATCCGTCACCCGGCTGGGCGATACCCGGGAAAAGCCGCTCGATATCCGGGTGATCGCGGCGACCTCGCTGGCTGAGGAGACCGTGCGCCGCACCGGGCGCATCCGCGAGGATCTGTTTCTGTTCCTCAACGTCTTTCCCATCAACTGCCTGCCACTGCGCGACCGCCGCGAAGACATTCCGCTGCTGGCCGCACACCTGCTGAAGATCGCCTGCCGCAGGCTGAACCGGCCGGTGCCGGTGATCACCGAACGGGTGATGCAGCAGATGCAGGCCTATGACTGGCCCGGCAACGTACGCGAATTGCACAATGCGATGGAGCGCGCCGCCATCGTCTCGCAGGATCGCAAGCTGGTCATCGAACTCTCCGGCACGACCCAAGACGCCCCGGCACCCGGCACCAGGTTCCATACCGAGGCCAGAATGCAGGAGATGGTCCGGGACAATATCATCGCCGCCCTGCGCGAAGCGGGTGGGCGCGTCTCCGGCCCGACCGGCGCCGCCGCCCTATTGCAGATTAAACCGACGACGCTCTATTCGCGGATCAAGTCCTTTGACATCACGCCGCTGGACTGGGGCTGAAGTCAGACAGCAGTCACGGCCTTTGGACCCTCGGCGGTCTGGCCCGCCGCCGTTTGCGATTGCACTGTGGGCACCCCGCCCTCTGGCCAGGTGACCAGCAGGATCGCGCAGCCGGTGATGTGGCAGGCCGCGATGACATCCGCCAAAGAGCCGACAGTGGCAGCAAAATGCCGCTCCCCGGGTTTGGAGACCTCCACCGCGATATCAACGGGGCTGTCCGCAGGCAGGCCTTTCTGCATCAACTGATCCGCGAGCCGCCGCGCCTGACGCACCGACATGTAAAAGGCCGTCGTCGTGCCCGGTCCCGACAGGCGGGTGCAATCGGGAAAAGGATCGCTGGCACAGCCGGTGCCCGTAGTCAGCACCAGCGCATTGGCAACACCGCGACTGGTCAGGCTGCGCCCCAGCGCCGCCCCAGCGGCTGAGGCTGCAGTGATGCCAGGCACCAGCTCAACCGGGATGCCCGCCTCATCCGCCGCCTCCATCTCTTCGCTGGCGCGGCCAAAGATGCCGGGATCGCCGGATTTCAGCCGCACAACGCGGCGTCCTTTCAGAGCTTCGGTTACGATCACGCGGTTGATCTTCTCCTGCGGCCAGCTGTGCGCCCCGACATGTTTTCCGACAAAAACCATTTCAGTACCGGGCCGGGCAAGCTCCAGCACTTCGGGATCGACCAGCCGGTCGTAGAAAATCACGTCGGCCTGCTGCAGGCGTTTGACGGCGCGCAGGGTCAAAAGGTCCGCCGCCCCCGGCCCTGCCCCGACCAAGGCGATATGACCTTTTGCCTGCCGCTCCTTCGGCGTGGAAGGGGCGCTAAGCTGGGGTGTCATCCGGTCCAGCGTGCGGCCCACCCGCGCCAGGATGAGGGAGGCAGGCTCTGAAGCGAGAGCAAGTGTTTGCGCCGGGCCAAACAGGGGGATGTGAAACAGCCTTTGCAGCAATGTCATGGGATGTCCTTTCAGGCTGTCAGGGGAAGGGCCGTCGGCACAGGGCTGCCGTCGGGAAAATGCAAAGGGCTCTCCGCACAGCCCATCGTGTCCATCGCCAGCCGCGCGGTGCCAAGGATGACTTCACTCTCAAATCGCGGCAGGGCGGCGGGGCTGACTGCGACCTTCAGCGAATTGATATGGCCTGCGCTGTCCGCCAGCCGCCGGGTGTCTTCCAGTCGGGCCGCCTCGGTTTCCTGCCAGGGGGCACCGTCCCGCAAACCGAAGGCCTCGATGGCCTTTGCCGGGTGGCGTTCGAATTCGCCGCCGCCCCCCTTGATCACCGTCAGGGATCGCCAGCCAAGTCGCTGGGCGGCATCGGCCTGCAACAATCGATAGGAGGGGTGAAAGACGCCCTGAACACTGGCAGCCGCGCCAGCGGGGTTCAGCATCCGGCACACCGTGTTGACGCAAGAACGCAGACCAAGCACGGCACGCAGGGACAAGAGGTGCATCAGGGGCGGGCAAAGATTTTCCAGCGGCATATAAACGATATTCCCTGCGTTCAACGCGGCTTCAGCCTCGGAGGGGGTATGGGCAATTGGGATGCCAAGGGTTTCAAGACCGTTTCGCACGGTGGGATCGGATCCGTTCCAGCCATGCAGCATCACCCGCTTGCCGCTTTGTGCCACCATCAGCGCCGAGACAAGGAACCAGGGCAGCCCACGCGTGCGCCCTGCCGCATAGGACGGCCAGTCGAGGTCCACCTGCGGCAGCGCCGGGGCCTGTTCTTGTGCGGCAGCCGCGAAACCGGCGATCTCTTCCGCCGTTTCGCCCTTCATGCGCAAGAGCATCATCAGCGCGCCAATGGCCTCGGGCGCGGCGTTCTTGCCCAGCATCAGGGTCATGGCATCCCGCGCCTCGTCTTGGCTCAAGGAGCGGGAGCGTCCAGGGCCACGGCCCAGGGTGGCGACATGACCGGCCAGGCTCATTCCGCAGCCTCCCGTTGATGGGTGCTGGCCAGAATGGCGGCCAGTTCCGGGCGGCAGGAGCCGCAGTTGGTCCCCGCCTCCAGTGCGACACCGATCGCTTCCACTGTCATCAGGTGCTGGGTTTCGATGGCACTGATGATGGTGTTGATCCCAATCCCGAAGCAGGAGCAGATCACCGGACCGGGGTCAGGCACATCCGCCGGGGGGCGACCGGTCAGAACCTCTGTGCCTGCCGCATCCGGGAGCGTGGCAAGATAGTCCCGCACCACCGCCACTGGTTCCCGGTCCACAAACAGGGCCGCAAGCAGGCGCCCCTTGTCGAACAGGGCGATCCGGGCCGTTCCCCGTGCGGGGTCCAGAATGGTGGCGGCTTCGGCGCCGGGCAGATCGAACAGGCGGCGGGCTTCCTCTTCCCAATCGGACGCAGGCGCGTATCCGGCCATCTCGGCGCGATAGCCGCCACGAGTGGGGGCCAGCGCCCAATAGTCGGCGTTTGGCGCCATGGGCCGGATCGAGACCGCGAAACCATACCAGGCAGCCTCCATCTTCTGGACGGCAACGACGCTGGCCTTGCTTTCGGGCTGGCCCGACACCGGGTCCGTCTCGGCAGCGACCAGATCGTCGATCCTGCCAGAGGGCGCGGTTTCCCCGGTCCAGTGGATCGGCGCAAAGACCTGCCCGGACTGCACCGCATCGCCGATCCGGGCGCGCAGGATGGCGCTTCCATTGGGGCTGCGCACCTCCACAAGATCCGCAGGAACGATACCCATGGTGGCGGCGTCTTCCGGGTGCAACTCAAGGAGGGGTTCGGGCATATGGGCGCCAAGGCGCGGCGAAAGCCCTGTGCGCGTCATCGTGTGCCACTGGTCGCGCAACCGCCCGGTGTTCAGCCGGAACGGATACTTCGGTCCCGTCCGTGCTGCGGGCGGGCGATGGCGCAGCGGCAGAAGCCGGGCCTTTTTGTCGCCATGGTAGAAATTGCCATCGGCAAAGAACCGGCCACCGCTGCGATCTGCGATGACGGGCCAGCGGGTGGGGGCAAGGGTGTCGTAGGCCGCCGCATCCAGTCCAGCGAGGCCGGAGATGTCGAAATCACGCCCGAACTGACCAGCGATCCCGGAGAGGGCAGCATATTCGCGGAAAATCTCGACCGGGGTTTCATAGTCAAAGGCCGCGTGCCAGCCCATGCGTTTGCCCACCTCGCAGAGGATCTGCCAATCGGGGCGGGCCGCACCGGGTGCGGGCAGGGCCGCGCGCTGGCGGCTGATGGTGCGGTCTGAATTGGTGACGGTGCCGTCCTTCTCCCCCCAGGCGCTGGCGGGCAGCAGCACCCGTGCCAGACGCGCGGTGTCACTGTGTTCGGTGATGTCACTGACCACTGTGAAAGGGCAGGCCTTGATCGCCGCGCGCACGGCGGCGGAGTCGGGCATCGACACGGCGGGGTTGGTGTGAATGACCCACAGCGCCTTGATCCGCCCGTTGGCCACGGCACGGAACATGTCCACCGCCTTCAGGCCCGGCGCCTCGGGCATCTGCGGGGCCTGCCAGAAATCGCGCACCGCCTGACGGTGATCGGGGTTTTCCAGATCTAGATGACAGGCCAGCATATTCGCCAGCCCGCCGACCTCGCGCCCGCCCATGGCATTGGGCTGGCCGGTCACCGACAAGGGCCCCATGCCGGGCCTGCCGATGCGCCCGGTGGCCAGATGGCAGTTCAGGATCGCGTTGACCTTGTCGCTTCCGCTGGTCGATTGGTTGACGCCCTGGCTGTAGATGGTGACGGTCTTTTCTGTGCCGATCCACATGTCGCAGAAGGCGCGGACCTCGTCCTCTGTCAGCCCAGTCGGGGACAGGGTCTCAAGCTGGGCTGCTTCGAGCGCAGCTTCGAACCCATTGGTGTGTTGCAGGAAATCGGGATCCACCGCGCCGCGCGCGTCGATCTCCCTCAGAAGGTGGTTGAACAGGGCCACGTCCGCCCCCGGCTGCAAGGCCAGATGCAGATCGGCGCCGTCGCAGCTGGCGGTACGGCGCGGGTCGATGACAACGATCCTGGTGCCGCGTGATTTGCGGGCCGCAAGAAGGCGCTGGTAGAGCACCGGATGGCACCAGGCGAGGTTTGACCCCACCAGCACCACCAGATCGGCCTCGTCCAGATCCTCGTAGGTGCCGGGCACGGTATCACTGCCAAAGGCACGTTTGTGCCCCGCCACGCTGGAGGCCATGCAGAGCCGCGAATTGGTGTCGATATTGGCCGAGCCGATGAAGCCTTTCATCAGCTTGTTGGCGACGTAGTAGTCTTCGGTCAGCAGCTGGCCCGAAACATAGAAGGCGACGCTGTCCGGCCCATGATCGCGGATCGACTGGGAAAACCGATCCGCAACCAGATCGAGCGCCGTGTCCCAATCGCTATTCTGCCCGTCTATCTTTGGAGCAAGCAAACGATGCTCCAGCCCCAGAGTTTCTCCCAGGGCCGAACCTTTTGAACAGAGCCGCCCGAAGTTGGCCGGGTGGTCGGGATCGCCGCGTACGGAAAGCCCGCCGTTCTTGTCCTCAGACAACAGAACCCCGCAGCCCACCCCGCAATAGGGACAGGTGGAGCGGATCCCGCCGGGCGCGCTCATGCGGCGCTCCGCCGGGCAAGGGCACTGGCATCGATCAGAATGCGCGCCCCCTCAAGACGCAAGGGGTAGGTCTCGATCCGCCCGTCATCTGCGCCCTGCGCCTCTCCGGTATTGAGATCAAAGACCCAGTTGTGCAGCGGGCAGGTCACCGATTGCCCGTGCACGATGCCTTCGGACAGCGGGCCGCCCTTGTGCGGGCAGCTGTTGGAGGCGGCAAAGACCTCTGCCTCGGCGGTGCGAAAAACCGCGATACAGCCCATCGGGGTTTTCAATAGCCGCGCCCCGCGCAGGGGCACCTCGTCAATATGTCCGATATCGATCCAGCTCATTCCGCGGCCTCCAGGGTGAGATCGGCAAGGGGGGCATAAGAGGCGGATTTCTCCTCCACTTCCTTGGCCCAAGGGTCCTTGCGGTAGATGGTTTGTGACAATTCAAACGCGTCGATCAGGCGCTGGCGTTCTTCCAGATCGTCCACGACGCGGGCCTTCACCCAATCAAGGCCGACCTTGGCGACCCATTTGTAGGGCCGGTCGAGGTATTTGGCGTTCTCGCGGTAAAGCTGCATGAAGGCGGTGGCGAGGTCGAGCGCCTCTTCCTCGGTTGCCACATCGGCCAGCCGTTCGGTTTCCTTCACATCCATGCCCGCCGCGCCTGCGACGCCGATCTGGAAACCGCTGTCGACGCAGACAACGCCAATGTCCTTGCAGGTGGCCTCGGCGCAGTTGCGCGGACAGCCCGAGACGGCCAACTTCACCTTATGCGGAGACCATGAGCCCCACAGGCGTTTTTCCAGCTTGATGCCAAGGCCGGTGCTGTCCTGCGTGCCGAAGCGGCAATGTTCCTTGCCGACGCAGGTTTTCACCGTGCGCAGCCCCTTGGCATAGGCATGGCCCGAGACCATGCCCGCCTTGTTGAGATCGGCCCAGATATGCGGCAGATCCTCGCCCTTGACGCCAAGGAGGTCGATCCGCTGGCCGCCGGTCACATGCACGGTGGGTACGTTGTATTTTTCGGCGGCATCGGCGATGGCGCGCAGCTCGTCCGGGGTAGTCATCCCCCCCCACATGCGCGGCACTACGGAAAAAGTGCCGTCCTTCTGGATGTTGGCGTGCTTGCGTTCGTTGACGAAACGGCTTTGCGGATCGTCCTGATATTCCACCGGCCAGTCGGCGAGCAGGTAGAAGTTCACCGCGGGGCGGCAGACATGGCAGCCGTTGGGGGTTTTCCAGCCCAGTTCCTGCCAAACGGCGGCCTGTGATTTCAGCTCTTGTGATTTGATCAGGCGGCGCACGTCCTCATGCGTCAGGTCACAACAGCCGCAGATCGGCTGCGCCGTGGGGGCGGCGTAGTCGTCCCCAAGGGTGACGGCCAGCACCTGTTCCACCAGTCCCGTGCAGGTCCCGCAGGAGGCAGACGCCTTGGTGCAGGCCCGCAACGCGCCCAGATCCGTGGCCCCATCGTGGATCGCCGAGACGATATCGCCCTTGCATACGCCGTTGCAGCCGCAGATTTCCGCATCATCCGGCAAGGCTGCAACGGCTGACAAAGGGTCCGCGGAGGCGCCCCCCTGATAGGCCGGGCCAAAGATCAGCGTATCGCGCATCTCGGCGATATCGCTGCCATCCTTGATCTGACTGTAGAACCAGGCGCCATCGGCGGTATCGCCGTACATCACAGCGCCGATCAGGCGGTCACCTTCCAGCACCAGCCGCTTGTAGACGCCGCGCGCGGGATCGCGGAAAACGATATCCTCGCGCCCTTCGCCTGTCGCGAAATCTCCGGCGCTAAACAGATCGCAGCCCGTAACCTTCAGCTTGGTCGAGACCTCCTTGTTCACGAACCGCGCGTCTTGCCCCAGAAGGGTCTGCGCCAGCACCTTGGCCTGATCGTATAGCGGCGCCACAAGACCAAAGAGAGCACCATCGTGTTCAACGCATTCACCAAGGGCAAGGATGTCGGGATCCGAGGTCACCATGTGGTCGTCCACCACGACGCCCCGGTTGCAGGAAAGGCCCGTTGCCTCTGCCAAAGCCATATTGGGGCGAATGCCCACGGCCATCACCAACAGATCGCAGGGCAGTTCGGTGCCATCCTCCAGCCGCAGCGCCTTCACATGGCCGGTGCCGTCATCAATGATCTCCTTGGAGTTCGCCTGACAAAGGACCTTGATCCCCTTTTCAACCAGCGATTTCCGCAAGAGATATCCGGCCGCCTCATCCAGCTGGCGCTCCATCAGGTGACCCATGATATGGACGACGGTGACATCGACGCCGCGCGCGGCCATGCCTGCTGCCGCCTCCAGCCCCAACAGGCCGCCACCGATCACGACCGCCTTTGTGCCGGGCCTATCGCCAAGGGCCATCATCGCCTCGGTGTCTTCCAGATCGCGGTAGGGGATCACGCCCGTCAGATCATGGCCGGGCAGGGGGATCATGAAGGGGTTGGACCCGGTGGCGATGACCAGCTTGTCGTAAGCGACATCGCCCTTTTCACCACGCACGACTTTCTGCGCAGGATCGATGGCGAGGACCTTTTCACCAAACCGGCAGGTGATGCCATTCTCGGCGTACCAGTCTTCGTCATGGGTGACGATCTCGGCGTAGGTCTTTTCGCCGGACAGCACCGGCGACAGCATTAGCCGGTTGTAGTTGCCTCGCGGTTCGGCGTTGAAGAGGGTGATGTCATAGGCCTCTGGGTCCGCGTTCAGAAGATGCTCCAGCATCCGTCCCGAGGCCATGCCTGCCCCGATAACAACAAGATTCTGCTTCATGGTCCTCACTCCGCAGCGACGGCGCTCAGCGCCGGTTTTTTCGGTTTCGCGCCATGCTCGTATTCCTCAAGGAAATCGAGCACCTCTTGCCGGTAGGTGTAGTAATCCGGGTGTTCGAGCAGCGCCTTGCGGGTGCGTGGGCGCGGCAGATCGACCTCGGTGATCTTGCCGATGGTGGCCTGCGGGCCGTTGGTCATCATCACCACGCGGTCAGCCAGAAGGATCGCCTCGTCCACATCGTGGGTGACGCAGATGGCAGTGACCTTGGTGCGGGACCAGACCTCCATCAGCACCTCTTGCAGTTCCCAGCGGGTCAGGCTGTCGAGCATCCCGAAGGGTTCATCCAGCAGCAGCAATTTGGGCGACAGGGCAAAGGCGCGGGCGATGCCCACCCGTTGCTGCATGCCGTTGGACATGTCGCTGGCCGGGCGGTCCATCGCATCGGCCAGGCCGACACGCTCCAGATAGTATTCCACCACGTCCTGGCGTTCGGCACGGCTGGCTTTGGGGTAGACCTTGTCGACCCCGATGGCGCAGTTTTCCCGTGCGGTCAGCCAGGGAAACAGGTTCGGCGACTGGAACACCACGGCGCGTTCGGGATCGGCGCCCTCTACGTGGCGGCGATCCAGCTTGATCGCGCCCTTGGAGATCGGGTTCAGACCCGCCGCCATGGTCAGGACAGTGGATTTGCCGCAGCCCGAGTGGCCGATCAGCGAGATGAACTCGCCCTTGTTGATCTTGAGGTTGAAATCCTCGACCACGGTGAGCGGCCCCTTTGGCGTGGGGTAGATCTTGTGCAGTTGCGAGAAGTCGAGGAAGCGTTCCTCGGTCGCGCTTTCCTGCGCCTTGGCCACCGCAGACGGCAGGCCATGGATCGGGGTCACGTCGGGCAACAGGCGGGTGCCTTCGACCTTGGATTCGATCCCAACCTCCATCAGGTAGGAGGTGACCTGGCTGCGCAGGGTCTTGAACCCTTCGTGGTGGTTCATCTCGACCCGGTCGCGCGGGCGGGGGATGGTGACGCGGAATTCCTCGCCAAGGGTGCCATCGGGATTGAGCGCAATGATGCGGTCGGCCAGAAGGATTGCCTCGTCCACGTCATTGGTGATCAGGACACAAGTCTTCTTGTCCGCCTCCCAGATCGCCTCGATCTCATCGGCGAGGTTGGCGCGGGTCAGCGCATCGAGCGCCGAAAGCGGCTCATCCAGAAGCAACACCTCGGGTGACATCGCCAGCGCACGCGCCACATTGACCCGCTGACGCATCCCGCCGGACAGTTCCGCCGGGCGGCGGCTGGCGGCATGGGACAGGCCAACCATCTGGATGTAGTGCGCGACCTTGGCGTCCTTTTCCGCCTTGGGCATCTTTGGATAGACCGTATCGACGGCAAGGCGCACATTGCCCGCCACGGTTAGCCAGGGCATCAGCGAATAGCTTTGAAAGATCACGCCGCGCTCGGGGCCGGGGCCTTCGATCTTCTGGCCGCGAAAACTGACGGTGCCTTTGGTCGGGCTGTCGAGCCCCGCCATCAGGTTGATCAGGGTGGTCTTGCCGGTGCCGGAAAAGCCGAGGAGCACGAGGAATTCGCCCTCTTCGACCTCAAGGTTGATGTTCTTCAGCACATGAGTTTCGCTGGTGCCGGTGCCAAAGCTTTTTGAGACGTTGTCGAATGTCAGAATAGCCATGGCGATCACCGGTTGTTCGTGAAGGTGAACAGGGACTGCAGCGCAAACATCACCCGGTCCAGAAGGAAGCCGATGATGCCGATAGTGAAGACGGCAACCATGATCTTCGCGAGTGAGCTGGAAGAGCCGTTCTGGAATTCATCCCAGACGAATTTGCCAAGACCGGGGTTCTGCGCCAGCATTTCGGCGGCGATCAGCACCATCCAGCCCACGCCGAGGCTCAAACGCAGCCCGGTAAAGATCAGCGGCAGCGCCGAGGGCAGAACCAGTCGCGTGATCTTGGTCCATGTGTTCATCTTGAGAACCTTGGAGACATTCACCAGATCCTTGTCGATCGAGGCGACACCCAGCGCGGTGTTGATCAGCGTCGGCCAGAGCGAACACAGCGTCACGGTGATGGCCGAGATCAGGAAGCTCTTGGAGAACAGCCCGTCATTGGTCGCATAAACGGCGGAGACGATCATGGTGACGATCGGCAGCCAGGCCAGCGGCGAAACCGGTTTGAAGATCTGCACCAGCGGGTTGATGGCGGCATTCGCCGTGGGCGACAGACCTGCCGCGATGCCCAGCGGTACGGCAACGGCGGTGGCGATCAGGAAGCCAAAGAACACAGTGCGGATCGAGGTCCAGATCTGCTGGTAATAGCTCGGCGCGCCGGTATAGGCGACGGTCTTCACTTCATCGGCGCGGCCCGCGGCGATCAGTTTCTCGTTGCGCTTGGCCAGCATGGCCTCGAATTTTTCGCGCTTGGCCGCCTTGGCCTCTGCATCTTCATGCAGGTTCACCACCTCGGCCCAGACCTGTGCGGGGCCGGGCACCGCGCCAAGCGAGGTCTGCACCTTCGGCGCTAATGTGCCCCAAAGCAGCAGGAATGCGAGGATGGCGATCAGCGGCACCGCAAGAAGGCGCCAGATTTCCTTGACCTGCGCTTGCGGATTGTCGCCTGCAACGGCTTTCAGGATCGGTGTCATCCAGGCAAGGCCCAGAACCTGGAACCATTTGTCGGCGGTGTTGATCTGGGTGAACAGCCGGGCGCGCCGGGCTTCGCGCTCCTCGGCGGCAGCGAAATCGGGATCGGTCGTGGTCATCGGGGGAGCCTTTCGAAACCGGAAAGAATACGGAGAGGTTGAGGGGGAGAGAGGTGGAGCGCGCCGGTCTCGGCGCGCTCCGGATCAGGATAGGTCAGCCTTCGACACCGGCGCCCACGACAACCTGTTCGCCCTTCAGGCCGATTGGCAGGCTTTCGAGGTAGGCGTTGGGGGTGCGGCCATCAAAGGCGATGCCGTCGATAATGTCCTCGGCCGGGGTCGGGGCCTTGTAACCGTCGCTGTCCCAGGGGAAGTCGGCGCTGTCGGCAAGGCCTTCGTCGACCAGCATCTTGGCCGCCTCAAGGTAGATGTCCGGGCGGTAGACCGATTTGGCGACCTCGTCATACCAGCTGTCGGGCTTGGCATCGGCGATCTGGCCCCAGCGGCGCATCTGCGTGAGATACCAGACGGCATCCGAATAGAACGGGTAAGTGGCGTTGTAGCGGAAGAAGACGTTGAAATCGGGCACTTCGCGCTTGTCACCCTTTTCATATTCAAAGGTGCCGGTCATCGAGTTGGCGATGACGTCATAATCGGCGCCGACATATTCCGGGCGGCTCAGGATCTCGACCGCTTCTGGGCGGTTGGCGTTGTCGTTCTCATCCAGCCAGATGGCGGCGCGGATCAGGGCCTTGGTCACGGCGCGGGTGGTGTTGGGGTATTCTTCGGCAAACTCGGCGGTGATGCCAAAGACCTTTTCCGGGTTGTTCTTCCACAGCTCGTAATCGGTGACCACGGGAACGCCGATGCCCTTGAACACCGCCTGCTGGTTCCACGGCTCGCCCACGCAGTAGCCGTTGATGGTACCCGCTTCCAGCGTGGCGGGCATCTGCGGCGGCGGGGTCACGGACAGGAAGACATCGGCGCCGATCTGACCGGTCACATTTTCCGGGCTGTAATAGCCGGGATGCAGACCGCCAGCGGCCAGCCAGTAGCGCAGTTCGTAGTTGTGCGTGGAAACCGGGAAGACCATGCCCATGTTGAAGGGCTTGCCTTCGGATTTATACTGTTCGACCACCGGCGCCAGCGCCTCGGCAGAAATGGGATGCTGCGGGCGACCGTCATCCATAGTGGGGATATTCGGCTTCATCATGTCCCAGACTTCGTTGGAGACGGTGATGCCGTTGCCGTTCAGATCCATCGAGAAGGGCGTGATGATATGTGCCTCGGTGCCAAAGCCGATGGTCGCGGCCAGCGGTTGCCCTGCCAGCATATGCGCGCCATCCAGTTGGCCGCCGATCACCCCGTCCAGAAGCACCTTCCAGTTGGCCTGTGCTTCCAGTGTGACGAACAGGCCCTCGTCGAGGAAATAACCCTGTTCATAGGCCACGGCGAGGGGCGCCATGTCGGTCAGCTTGATAAAGCCGAAGGTCAACTCGTCTTCTTCAAGTTCCAGTGCTTCGGCAAAGGCCGGGCTGGTCAGAGCGGTGGAGGCCACGAGGCCAAGCATCAGTTTTCTCATCTTCTTCCCTTTCGGTAAGGCCCGGTCGGAGGAGGATGGAACCGGGCAAACGCAAAACAGGCCGCTACGCTACGCGCCGATGGTTTCGGCGGTGCGAGAGCGGCCTTGCTCAGAATATCCCTGTCATTGGGAGAATTTCGGATCGGTCCACCCCGTTGTGAACCGATGTCCTCATCTTGCGGCAGCGCAGCATGATCGCGAAGAAAAAACGAAAATCTGATCGGGATTTTCCCAACCAGGACGGCCTGGGCGGGATTTCTGCCCAATTAGTGATCAATCCAGGGCCTCTGGGTCAAAAATCCGACCATCAAAGAACGCATCTGGCATCAGGCACAATTCGCCCCGCGTCGAGGCCACCGCCGTTTTGTGTCGAATCGCACCTTCCAGTTTTTCGGAGGCCCCCGGCATATCCACTCCGGCTTCGCTCAGTAGGCTGCGGTGCAGATCCGCGCGGAAAACCCGGGCGACCTCATCAAGGGAGGGCAAGGCTGCGGCCTCATGGGATTGTTGCAGACGATGGGCGATCCATTTCGCCTGACTTCGCCACGGAAAGGTGGCCGCGCCGTGGTGGAATTCGACAAAACTGTCGACCCGGCGCTGCTCGCCCCGATCCGAAACGGTGAACTGCCCCGATAGGGCTCGGTCAATCAGTTCCGGCGACACATCAAGATAGTTCTTGCGCGACAGGATCTCTCCGGCGGTGCTGCGACTTTCGGGTTTGGCCAGCCAGCGCCCAGCCTGCCACAACGCCCGCATCATCCGCCCCAGCAGAGCCGGTTCGCTCTCGGCCCATTCGGTTTTGACGGCGAGCACCTTTTCCGGCGCAAAGCCCCAGATCGCCTTGCCGGGCAGCAGCAGCGCCCCTGAGCCCTGATCCACCGCGACCGATCCCCAGGGTTCACCGACACAGAAGGCATCCACATCGCCATTGGCCAGCGCAGTCGCCATCAGCGGCGGCGGCACCGTACGGATTTCAATCCCCCCAGCCCCAAGGGCAGTGCCTTCACACCAGTAGCGCAGCAATTCCACATGCATCGAGAATGGAAACGGCACGCCAAAAACAACCGGGCCGGAGCGCACCTCGGCCAGCGCTGCGGCGGCCTTCATCGGATCGGCGAAATCAAAACCATAGCCAATGTCACGCAACCGCTCTTCCAGCGCACGGCCAACACCGATGACGTTTCCATTGACCGACAGGACCGACACCGCCGAAAGGTCCGTTTTCACACCGCCAAGCCCCATGGCCATCGCCACCGGGACCGGTGACAGCATATGAGCGGCCTCGACCCGGCCAAAGGCCAGCATATCCCGTACAGACGACCACGAGGGCGCGGCGATCAGATCAAGCGCAATCCCTTCGGACTCGGCAAATCCCATCTCCTGCGCGATGATCAGCGGCGCAGCATCGACTAGGGGCATATAGGCGACAGGCAGGTGGCTTCGCTTCATCCCAGAAGCCCCGAAGCCGTGACCAGCGCCTCTGCCACATCCGGCACCCGTCGTCCCTGATCCATCGCCGTCTTGCGCAGCAGCGCATAGGCGGCGTCTTCATCAATGCCCTTTGCCTTCATGAGCAGCCCCTTGGCCCGGTCAATGACCTTGCGCTCTTCCAATGCCCGCCGGGTTTCGGCCAGTTCGTTGCGGATCTGGCGCACCATGCGAAAGCGAGCAATGGCGGTGTCCATAACGGGTTTGATCCGGTCCGGCGCCAGACCGTCCACCACATAGGCCGATACGCCCGCCTCGATCGCGGTCTGCGCCAACCCGCCGGCGGGGCCGGACACGAACATGGCCACCGGCCGCTCCAGAGGCCCGGAGGCCAGCGTCAGTTCCTCCAGCATGTCACGGGTCGGGTTGTCGATGTCGATCAGAACAATGTCGGGATCATGGGCCGCAATCTTGCGCGCCAGGGCACTGGAATTGCCGATCACGTAGACATCGCACTCGGCGGTATCCTTGATCGCATCGACAACGGCAATTGCACGATCACGATCTTCCTCGACAACAACAACTGTCAATCTGGCACTCATTATTCCCGCTAGGGCTAACCCTGCTGGCTCCGCAAGCAGCCGCAGCGCCGCAGGCCAGCGTCAGAGCCGCAGCCGGACGTTGGCCACGGGTGAGTGCTCATTTTATCGGCGTTAGCGTCAAAAATTCAGCAGACGACAAACCTGTGCGGGGTGCATATTACCCCCGGCTATCCAGCCCTATCAGGGACCTACTCCCATGCGCCGCGCGCCAGGGTTTCAGGCCGTTTCAGACAGCGGATGATAGCAGGCAGCCCAGACCCCGTCCGATTGCTGCTCAAGCGGCGGCGGCGCCTGCCTGCATTCAGCGCTGGCGTAAGGACAACGGGCGCTGAAGGCGCAGCCCGGCGGCGGGTTCAGCGGATCGGGCAGTTCGGTCTCGCGTCCCTCCGGCGCCACCAGCGCACGCCCGACAACCGGGGCGCTATCCGCCAAGAGCTTGGTATAGGGGTGTTTCGGCTGGGCAAAGATCTGCTCCGCCGGGCCGACCTCGACCACCGCGCCGAAATAGAGCACGGCAACGCGGTCGCTAACTGCCTCGACCACAGCCAGATCGTGACTGATGAACAGATAGGTCAGCCCGAACTTTTGCTTCAGATCAGCCAGCAGGTTCAAGACCTGCGCCTGCACCGAAACATCCAGCGCCGAGACCGGCTCATCCAGGATCAGGATCCGCGCATCCGCCGCCAGTGCGCGCGCGATACCGATCCGCTGCGCCTGCCCGCCAGAGAATTCATGCGGGTAGCGGTCAAGGAATTCCTCCCGCAGGTTCACCGCCGCAAAGATCTCCCGGATCCGCGCATCACGTTCCGCCGCAGACATGCCGTGCAGGTGCTTCAGCGGCGCTTCCATGATTTGCCGGATCGTCTTGCGCGGGTTCAGACTGCTGATTGGGTCCTGAAACACATACTGGATCTTGCGGCCAAACACCGCCGGATCGGCGGCGTCCAAGGGCGCACCGTTGATTTCGATCGTGCCGGTGGAGGGCGGCAGCAACCCCACCAGCATCCGCGCCAGGGTGGATTTCCCGCAGCCGGACTCCCCGACGATCCCGAGTGTCTCGCCTTCTTCGACGGAGAGCGACAGGGGCTGCACCGCACGCACCAGCCCCTTGGCCGGGCCGAACAGACGCTTGCCCACCGGAAAGGTCTTGCTGAGGTCGGTCAGTTTCAGAGCCGTCGTCATGCGCGTGCCTCCTGCAATGTGTCTTCGGGGGCGATGCAGCGCACCCGGTGGTCGGCGCCATGATCGGAAAGCAGGACATCTGCCGCGCGGCAGCCCTCTTGTGCCTTGTGGCATCGATCCGCGAAGGCGCAGCCCTGCGGCAGCCGATCAACCGCAGGCGGCAGCCCCGGGATCGCGGCCAGCTCGCGCCGCCCCTGCCCCAATTCGGGCACGCAGGCCATCAACCGCGCGGTATAGGGATGCGCCGGAGCGTTGAGGATCGCCTCACTGGGGCCTTCCTCCACGATCCGCCCCGCGTACATCACCGCGACCCGGTCGCAGATCTGCGCCACAACGCCGAAATCATGGGTGATAAAGATGATCGCCAACCCGCGTTCGCGCCGCAGGTCATCGAGCAGAGACAGGATCTGCGCCTGCACCGTCACATCCAGCGCGGTGGTCGGCTCATCCGCGATGATGACCTCGGGATCGTTGGCCAGCGCCATGGCGATGCCGACACGCTGCCGCATGCCGCCCGACATCTCATGCGGGTAGCTGTCCACCCGCTGCTCGGCATTGGGAATGCGCACCGATTTCAGCAGCTCGATGGCATGGGCACGCGCCGCGGCCCGGTCCGTTGGGTGGTGCGCGCGCACCGCCTCGATCAGTTGATCGCCGATGGTGTAAAGGGGGTGCAGCGTCGCCAAAGGATCCTGAAAGATATAGGCGATCCGGCTGCCGCGCAGGCTCCGCAGGGTTTCATAGGGGGCACCAATCAGATCCTTGCCCTTGTAGTGGACGGCGCCGCCGGTGATCACGCCGGGGGGCGAGGCCACCAGCCCCATCACGCTGAGTGCTGTGACGGATTTGCCCGAGCCGCTTTCGCCGATCACGCCCAGACATTCGCCGGGCTGAACCTTCAGATCCACGCCGCCCACCGCCTTGTAGACGCGGTCCTTGACCTGAAATTCGGTCTTGAGCCCGCGCAGCGCCAGCAGGGCATCGTCAGATGCCACCGGAACCGGGCCACTTCGATCGACACGGGTGGTGGGCATCGGCCGCGACAGCGCCCCGGACTTCAGCCGGGGATCCAGCGCATCGCGCACCCCGTCGCCCAAAAGGTTGATCGCCATGACAATCACCAGGATCATCGCCCCCGGTACAATCGAGGTATGCGGGTTCGAGATCAGCGCCGCGCGCGCCTCGCCCAGCATCGAGCCGAGGTCGGCCTGCGGCGGCTGTGAGCCAAGGCCGAGGAAGCTGAGGCCGGCGGTTTCAAGGATCATCCAGCCGACCGTGGTGGACATGGCGATCACGATCACCGGGATCACGTTGGGCAGCACTTCGGTCAGGATGATCCGCCAGTCGGTCATGCCGGACAGGCGCGCCGCATCGACGAATTCCTTATGCGCGATGCCCACGGTGATGCCGCGGATGTTGCGCGCGAAAAAGGGGATATTGACAGCGGCGACGGCGATCAACGCATTCATCAGCCCCGGCCCCAGCGCCGCAACGATGGCCAGCGCCAGCAGGATATAGGGAAAGGCCATCAGCATATCGACGCCGCGCATGATGATATTGTCGGTGCGCCCGCCGTAGAAGCCTGCCACGATCCCGATCGCAGCGCCAAGGGTGGCGGCGATCACCGCGGCGGCAAATCCGACCGCCAGCGACAGGCGGGTGCCCCACATCAGACGGCTCAGAAGATCGCGGCCCAGATGATCGGTGCCCAACAAGCCGCCCTCGGACAGCGGCAGTTTGAACCGGTTTGCCGTATTGGTCACATCCGGATCGGCCAGCGGCAACAGCGGTGTCACCAGCGCCAGCAGCACGACGACGCCCATCACGATCAGCCCGCCAAGGGCAAGCCGGTTGCGGGCGAGAAGCGAAAGAAAGCTCTTCATGTCTTGATCCTTGGATCCAGCATGCTTTGGGCGACATCGACCGCGATGTTGAACAGCACGTAACAGGCTGCCACAAAGACCACGCCGCCCTGCACCAGCAGGATGTCGCGTTTCAGGATGGCATCGACCAGCATCCGCCCGACACCCGGCCACTGAAACACCATTTCGATATAGACCGCGCCCGACAGCACGAAGCCGGCCTGCACGCCCAGAACCGGGATGATGCCGACCATGGCCGCGCGCAGGGCGTGGCGCCAGATCACCGAGCGTTCATGGACGCCCTTGGCCCGCGCGGTGCGGATGAAATCCTGCCGCAGCACCTCCAGCATGGCCGAACGCGACAGCCGGGCAATCACCCCGGTCGCAACCACCGCCAGCGCCAGCGCGGGCAGGGTCAGATGGCTGATCAGCGCAGAGAGATCGCGGGCGCCGTAGATGGGCCACATGCCCGACACGGGAAACCAGCGCAGCTTCACGGCAAAGATCAGGATCATCATCATGCCAAGGAAAAACGACGGGATGGAAATCCCCAGAAGCACGGCAAAGGTAATCGCCTTGTCCGCCAGACCGTATTGGCGCGCCGCGGAAACAACGCCCGCAGCGATGCCAAGAATGGAACACAGCACAAAGGAGGTACCAGCCAGAACCAGAGTGGCGCCAAAGCGGTCCAGAACCTCGTCCAGCACGGCACGGTTGAGAGAGAAGCTGCGGCCGAAATCACCCTGCAGCATATTGCCAAGCCAGATGAAATACCGCTGCACCATCGGCTGATCGAGACCCAGATCCCGGTTCAGTTTCTCAACATTCTCCGGCGTGGCATAGGAGCCCAGAATAGCCGTGGCCGGATCACCGGGGATCATCGCCATGATGACGAAGACGATGATGGAAATACCAAACAGCACAGGTATCGCCGACATCAGCCGTTTCAGAATATAGCCCGCCATGGCGCGTCCCTCCTGAGTGGCGCCGCCGCAGGATCAGCTGCGGCGACGCCTTGTTTCTTATTTCTTGGCCACGTCATCCAGCAACAGGAAGAACGACGGCTGCAGGGCAAAGCCTTCGACCCGGTCAGAGGTCACCGCGTTCTGCTTCCAGTTCGCAACAAAGACCCACGGGGCGTCTTCCTGCACGATGGTCTGCATTTCGCGGTAAAGCTTGGCGCGCTCCTCCTGATCGGTGGCAGCGCGGGCGGCTTCCAGCAACTCGTCCACCTTGGGGTTGGAGTAATAGCCGGAGTTGAAGCCGCCTTCTTCGGGCCATGCGCTGGTGCGCAGCGCCAGGAACGGCAGGGTGTCCGGATCGTTGGTCATCCAGGCCATCTCGGCCATGTCGGCCTTGCCTTCCAGACCGGGGTTCACCTGGCCAAGGAAGGTATTCCATTCGTAGGTTTCGATTTTCACGTCAAAGCCGACAGCCTCGAGGTCGGCCTGAATGGCGGTGCCCATGGCCAGCGGATCCAGCATGCCCGAGCCACCTTCGGTGACGTAGAAGGTCAGTTCCGCCCCTTCGGCGCCCGCGTCGGAGATCAGTTCCTTGGCCCTGGCCGGATCATAGGGATAGGGTTCCAGTTCCTCGTTATAGGCCCAGGCAAAAGCCGGAGGCGTCGGACCGGCGGCGACTTCCGCGGTGCCTTCCAGAACGTCATTCACGATCGCGGATTTATTGATCGCATAGTTCGCCGCCTGACGTACGCGCTTGTCGGCAAAGGGGCCTTCCTTGGCATTGAGGATCAGGAACCAGACGTGCGGACCCGCCTGTTCGTGCACGGTGTAGGCGTCACTCTGGAATTCACCCAATGCTACCGGGGGCACCTCGACCATCAGGTCGATCCCGCCCGCCAGCATTTCCGCAGTGCGGGTGTTGGCATCGGTGATCGGGCGGAACACAACCGCGTCCAGCTCGGCCGCGCCATCCCAGTAATCGGCGTTCTTCTCGATGACCACCGCCTCGTTCGAGCGCCATTCGGCGAATTTGAACGGGCCGGTGCCGGAGGGGTTGCGACCGAAATCAGCGCCATGTTCGGCCACGGCAGCGGGCGAAACGATCAGGCCGGTCGGATAGGCCAGGTTCGACAGGAACGGAGCATAAGGCGCGTTGAGCGTGAATTTCACCGTCAGCGGATCGACAACCTCGACCTCTTCCACGGCGGAAAAGAAGAAGGCCAGCGGGAAGGGACCGGTGTTGTGATAGGGGTGGTTTTCATCCAGCATCCGGTCAAAGTTGAACTTGACCGCCTCGGCATCAAAGACGCTGCCATCGTGGAAGGTCACGCCCTCGCGCAGGGTGAAGGTATAGGTCTTGCCATCCTCGCTAATGTCCCAGGCGGTGGCCAGCGCCGGTTCAACTTCCAGCGAGCCATCCTTGTAGCGCACCAGACCGTCATAAACATTCATCAGAATACGGAAGTCATTGACGGCGGTGACCGCAGCGGGGTCCAGCGCCTTCGGCTCGGCAATCTGGCCGACAATCAGGACACCCGGCGGCGTCTGAGCAGCCGCAGAAAGCGGGGAAAGGGCGAGTGCCGTTGCTGCGCCAGCAGCCAACATCGCCCTGCGGGTCAGTTTCAGCAGAGTCATGAGCGGGTCCTTCCCTGTTTATTTATCATAATGAATTGCATTCACGCAAATTATCATGATAAATACAAGGGAAATGTGATTGGACCCTGAAATGACCTTCTCGATTTTGACATACGACCGCAAAACAGGCGTTTTCGCTGCGGCGGCCGCCACTGGCAGCCTTTGCGTGGGCGGTTGGGTGCTGCGGGGGGATATCGAATCGGGTCTTGTGGCGTCTCAGGGCACGGCGCCCAGCAGCTTCTGGCGCGATGACGTGCTGCGGGCCATGTATCAGGGCGAGGACGCCGCAACTGCGGTCACCCGTGTCACCAGCGCCGATCCGGGGCGTGGGCACCGGCAGCTCACCGCGCTGGACCGGCAAGGGCGCACACAGGGGTTCACCGGCGATCAAAGCGTTCCCTATGCCAGCCATATCGCGGAGCCGGGTCTTGTCATCGCCGGCAACATGCTGACCGGTCCCGAGGTTCTGGAAGCGATGAAGACAGCGGCGCAAGCAGAAGCCCCCTCGCCCGCCGAACGCATGCTACGGGTGCTGACCGCCGCAAGAGATGCAGGGGGCGACAGCCGCGGGCTGAAGTCCGCAGCCCTGCTGGTGCTGGAGCCGGAGCGCCCGCCGCTGGATCTGCGCATCGACCAGCACGACAGCGATCCGGTCTCGGCGCTGGGGCAGCTTTGGCGGAAAACCTGCCAGTCCCCCTATTTCGACTGGCTGGCAGAGGTCCCCGTGCTGAACGACAAAAGCCGCGCGCCGCAATAGACCGCGCCACAATCGCTCCTACAAAGGCTGAATCACGGGCTTCACACTGACGCATTTACGCTGCGCGCAACACGTTTTCGCCACACTTCTGCCGCAATTGCTAATTGGTTAATGGCGACCTTGCCCATGCGCGGCATGGTTTCAGGGGTTTAGCCCCTTGTTGCATGTTTTCGCCGATCCCGGACGCAATGAACCAACGCCACTTTGCCGCCACCTTTGGCGCGACATTGCCCGATAAACTTCTCCCCAACAGCAACCACAGAACATAGGCTAAAGCAAAAAGAGGACCCTGAGCATGGTCGCGAATACCCCGACTCCGGTTTTCACGAGAGAAGCCGACCGCATTTATTCCGGCGCGCAGGAAGACATCCTGAACATCCGCCATTCCGATGCCTATGAATCCCGCGCGGCGACGGTTTCGCTCAGTTTTTCTCTGGACCGGCTGCCGGGGGAAATGGCGCTGATCTCCAAGGATGGCAAAGGCGCCGGGAAAGGCGATTTCACCCTCTGGGTCAAGGATGGCACCCTGCAGCTCAGCCAGTCGGACGGGGCCGACACCGAATACCTGAAGGTGCCTGATCTCGTCCTGTCGGCGCAGACCAAATACCACATCTCCGTCAGCTTTGGCAGCGATGGGCTGATGATCTGGCTCAATGGCGCGCTGGTCGCGGCAGAACCGGAGTTCAAGCAGGGCCTGCAACTGAACGATCATTCGCTGGTGGTCGGCGGCAGCCGGGCCTGGCGCGAGGGGCAGGACGACGACGCCCATTCCCTGTTCAAGGGCACCATCGGCGATGTCATGATCTTTGATCGCCAGCTGGGTGCAGACAGCCAGTTAGCGCTGGCCGAAGCCGCCGGAGCCGAGCTGGCCATGGGCGCGCAGATGCAGGCCGCGATGGCGGATCTGGCGCCGGTCTTTGGCCAGTTGCACGGCGCCAGCGACACCTTCCTCGATATTCTGGCGGATTACGGCGTCAGCGCCCATGGTCACATGGAGAGCCATCTCAACATGATCAGCCGCAATGGCGGCGACAACCGCGTCGTCGGCACCGGCGGCGCCGATGGCATCAACGGCGGTGGTGGCAACGACCGCGTCAAGGGCAAGGGCGGCGCCGATGTGCTGCAGGGCGGCTATGGCAATGACCGCCTTTTGGGCGGCGGCGGCCATGACGTGCTGGATGGCGGCCACGGCGAGGACACGCTGAAAGGCGGCGGAGGCAACGATCTGCTGATCAGCCGCGCTGACGGGCGCGAAGGCGCCATCTATTATGACCCCGACCGCGACGAAGGCGATCCGCTGAACGAGTTGACCGATGGCAAGCTCTATCCCGATCAGCCAATCCCGGCCGATGACCTGCTGATCGGCGGGCGCGGCGCCGACATCTTCTACTTCCAGACGCTGATCAACGCCAAGGAACGCTACATCGAAAAGCACACCCGCGAAGATGGCACAATCAACTGGCACGGCGTTGCGGGCGAAAACGACAAGCTGCACGACCATTGGGTCGATATCCTAGGCAACGACGTGGTGCAGGATTTCAGCCGCGCCGAGGGCGACAGGCTGGTGATCGAAGGCCATACCACCCAGATCGCCTCGATCACCTATGGCGATGCTGATGGCAACGGGGTGATGGATCATTCGGTGATCGCGCTCTACTCGGATCAGGGCAACAACGGCGGCGCCCATAATGACGACCGGCTGGGTACCATCACCGTCTACGGCGATCTGGTGAAACGCTCTGATATCGAGCACACAGCCGCTCCGGCCTATGGCATCGTCAAATCCATCGACGATCTGGAAGAGGCGCTGGCCCCGCTGGACCCCGGCACCGACAGCGGCCGGATCCGTGTCCCCGGGTCCCGACTGCCCGATGCCGCCGGGCTCCCCCTATCCGAAACCCGCATGCCAGTACTTTCCATGCCCGGGACCCATGTTTTGAGCGGTGAAGAGGGCGATTACCTCAACGCGGGCCATCTGGACAGCCTTTCCTTACGCGCGGCGACGGTTTCGCTCAGTTTTTCACTGGACCGGCTGCCAGGGGAAATGGCGCTGATCTCGAAGGATGGCAAAGGCGCCGGGAAAGGCGATTTCACCCTCTGGGTCAAGGATGGCACCCTGGTGCTCAGCCAGTCGGACGGGGCCGACACCGAATACCTGAAGGTGCCTGATCTCGTTCTGTCGGCTCAGACCAAATACCACATCTCCGTCAGCTTTGGCAGCGACGGGTTGATGATCTGGCTCAATGGCGCGCTGGTCGCGGCAGAACCGGAGTTCAAGCAGGGCCTGAAACTGAACGATCATTCGCTGGTGGTCGGCGGCAGCCGGGCCTGGCGCGAGGGGCAGGACGACGACGCCCATTCCCTGTTCAAGGGCACTATCGGCGATGTCATGATCTTTGACCGCCAGCTGGGTGCAGACAGCCAGTTGGCGCTGGCCGAAGCCGCCGGAGCCGAGCTGGCCATGGGCGCGCAGATGCAGGCCGCGATGGCGGATCTGGCGCCGGTCTTTGGCCAGTTGCACGGCGCCAGCGACACCTTCCTCGATATTCTGGCGGATTACGGCGTCAGCGCTCATGGTCACATGGAGAGCCATCTCAACATGATCAGCCGCAATGGCGGCGACAACCGCGTTGCAGGCACCGGCGGCGGCGATGGCATCAACGGCGGTGGTGGCAACGACCGGGTCAAGGGCAAGGGCGGCGCCGATGTGCTGCAGGGCGGCTATGGCAATGACCGCCTTTTGGGCAGCGGCGGGCATGACGTGCTGGATGGCGGCCACGGCGAGGACACGCTGAAAGGCGGCAAGGGCAACGATCTGCTGATCAGCCGCGCCGACGGGCGCGAAGGCGCCATCTATTACGACCCCGACCGCGACGAAGGCGATCCGCTGAACGAGCTGACCGATGGCAAGCTCTATCCCGACCAGCCAATCCCGGCCGATGACCTGCTGATCGGCGGGCGCGGCGCCGACATCTTCTACTTCCAGACGCTGATCAACGCCAAGGAACGCTATATCGAAAAGCACACCCGCGAAGATGGCACCATCAACTGGCACGGCGTTGCGGGCGAAAACGACAAGCTGCACGACCATTGGGTCGATATCCTAGGCAACGACGTGGTGCAGGATTTCAGCCGCGCCGAGGGCGACAGGCTGGTGATCGAAGGGCACACCACTCAGATCGCCTCGATCACCTATGGCGATGCTGATGGCAACGGGGTGATGGACCATTCGGTGATCGCGCTCTACTCGGATCAGGGCAACAACGGCGGCGCCCATAATGACGACCGGCTGGGCACCATCACCGTCTACGGCGATCTGGTGAAACGCTCTGATATCGAGCATACAGCCGCTCCGGCCTATGGCATTGTCAAATCCATCGACGATCTGGAAGAGGCCCTGGCCCCGCTGGACCCCGGCACCGACAGCGGCCCGATCCGTGCGCCCGGATCCCAGCTGCCAGATGCCGCGGACCTTGGATATAAAACGGATGCATCAGCGGCATTCGCCGTGGCGGGCAGCCACGCGTTTTCCGCCGCGGACCGGTCGGCCTATGTATTCGACCACACGGACAGTCTCGCCTTGTCCCGCGGCACCATCGCCTTCCGGTTCTCCGCAAACAGCTTGTCGAGCTACCAGACACTGATCTCCAAGGATGCATCGGACTACGGTCAGGGCGGGCATCTCTCCGTCTATATAGACGCAACCGGCGAGTTGGTCGTGCGACTTCAGGACGAGGCGGAATCGCATTACCTTATCGCCAGCAACGCAATCACCGTCGGTGAGGAATATGATTTCAACCTCAGCTTTGGCGCGGACGGTCTTGAAGTCTACCTGGACGGTGCGCGCATCGCCTATGATCCGGAGATCCGCATAGACTGGAGCCAGAACACCGAAGCCCTGATTGCCGGGGCATCGGGCTGGAGCAACACAGCTGGCGAGACCGACAACCTCAACAGCTACTTTGACGGAACGATTGAAGATCTTGCGATCTATGACGAGGCCCTGACGGCGCAAGAACTGTTCGGTAACGCTCAGCGCGCGGACTACACCTATTTCGACGGCAGCATCGACCGGTTTGACTTTGGCCGAGGCGAGTCCGGCAGCGTCGTGGTCAGCCGCGGCAGCACTGAGGCAGAGCTGACCGGGGGAACCGGATTTGCCGCCTTTGATGGGCTGACGGTGCGTACGGCGGATATCCAGATCGGCTCGCGCAGCGATGATGAACTGCGCGGCGGTGACGGCGCCGATGTGCTAACTGGCAAAGGCGGCAACGACCGGTTGATCGGCATGGGCAACGACGATCTCATTCTGGGCGGGCGCGGCGATGACACTCTGTATGGCGGCGATGGGCGCGACACCCTTTTGGGTCAGGCGGGCAATGACAAGCTGCAGGGATCGGACGGTCAGGACGTGCTGCAGGGCGGTGATGGCCATGACACCCTTTTTGGCGAAGAAGGCAATGACCGGCTGTACGGCGGCCTTGGCGATGACACCATTTATGGCAGTGTCTGGAATGACGCCGGTTCGGACAACAAGGACCGGGCGATGTTCGACGGCAACTTCTCCGACTTCAGTTTCGAAAGCGGAACCTACTTTGATTCAAACCGGGGACAGGACGTCACTTGGTTGGCGGTCACGGATGCCGCCAATGGCGGCCGGGATGGATACTACGAAGGAAGTGATATGCTGATCGATATTGATCTCCTGGTCTTTGCCGACCAGACCGTCGCCTTCGACGATCTTCTGTAGACCGCACTTGCAGCGAACGGCCGGTCCCGGAGTGCACTTGCCGATATGCGCCTGACGGCGAACGGATCTGCGCACTCCGGCTTTGCATTGTCAGGGCTGATCATCCTATATGAGCACACAAGCGGCGTTGGCGCCGCTTGGATTTGCCTTTCCGGCCTTGCTTTCCGAAATGCATTTCTATCCTTACCCGTCTTAGAAGGCGCTGAAATATTGCTGAAAAACAATCGGTTCGCATGGTCCATGCCGCAGCGCCACGGTGACGCGACGGGGTTTTACACGAGGACCACCCGATGAGCCTGCAAAGCCGCGCCATTTTGCTGATGATCAGCGCGATCTTCTGTTTTTCGGTGATGGATGCCACAGTCAAGGCACTGGCGCCCAGCGTTGGCGTTCTTCCAGCGCTCTGGGCGCGCTATGCCGGGCAGATGCTGCTGGTGCTGGTGATCGTCATGCCCCGGCTGAAACAGGTGGTGCGCACCCGGTATCCAGCGCTGCAATTCCTGCGCTCTGTGCTGCTGATGAGCGCGACCGCCTTCTTTTTCACCGGCCTGAGCAAGATCCCCCTGACGGATGCTGCGGCGCTGATGTCCACCAATCCTGTGCTGATCACCCTTGGCGCGGCGCTGTTCCTGGGCGAGGCTTTGGGTGTGCGGCGCATCGCCGGGATCGCGGTGGCCATGATCGGCGCGATGATCGTCATTCGCCCCGGCAGCGATGTGTTCAGCCCTGCCGCGCTTTATCCGCTGGCGGCCGCGTGCTGCTATTCCGGCTATGCCCTGCTGACGCGCCGGGTCGGCGCCGATGAAGACGTCTGGACATCGCTGTTTTACACCGGGCTGGTCGGCACCGTTCTGCTGAGCCTTGCGGTGCCCTTTCAATGGCAATCCCCGGACCTGTTCGGGATCGGCCTGATGATCATCATCTCGCTGGCCGGGACCATCGGGCAACTGGCCCTCATTCAGGCGTTTTCCAAAGGCGAAGCAGCAATGCTGGCGCCGTTTTCCTATTCCGGGCTGGCCTTTGCTGCGGTGTGGGGCTTTGTGTTCTTTTCCGAAATCCCGGATTTCTGGACCATCTTCGGCAGTGTCATGATCGCCGGCGCCGGGCTTTATGTCTGGTATCGCGAGAATTACCGCAAACGCTGAGACACCCGGCGCCAGAGAGGAAGGCTATCTGCGCTCTGCCGCCGGGGGCCAGAGCAGTGACTGCACCGTGTAGACGAGGATCGCCGCACCAACGGCCCCGCCCGCAGCAACCCCCAGAAGCACGATCAGATCGACCGGCCCGCCGATATTGGCCAGTTCGGAATGCGTCATCACCAGCACGAACCACACCGCAAGCACCGCCCCCACCGGCATCGACAGCTGCGCCAGCAGGAACTTGTGCCAGCTGATCTTGCGATCCCGGATCAACACGTAAACGTATCCCAGCGTCACAACGGCCGCCAAGCCGACCATAGCCCAGAACAGGCCACGGCCAAAAATCTCTTCGAACACCGCAATCAGGGTTCCAACTGTCAGGTCTTTCATCGCCTCTTCCTCCTCAGGCCCGGCCACGCAGCATGGCGTTATAGGTGGCCTTCAACGCCACTTCCTTCATCAGCCAGCTGATCCACAGCTCCTCAAGCGGGGCGATGATCCCGGGGAAGGACGGCACAAGATTGTCGTTGTAATCAAACTCCACCAGCATGGCCCGGCCGATCTGGGTGATCATCGGGCAGGAAGTGTAGCCATTGTAGGTCTCGGTGGGGTCAGTGCCGGTGATGGCCGCGACAAGCCCGTCCTCGGCCACTGGCACCTGCCATTTCACGCTGGCGGCGGTCTTGCCCTTGGGAACGCCCGCCACATCACCCAGCGCCCAGATCTCGGGGTAGCGCAGGTGGCGCAGGCTCGCCATGTCGCATTCGACCCAGCCCTGATCGGTCCATTTGTCAGCCCAGCTCAGACCGGACTGGCGGACCACCTCAGGCGCGCGTTGCGGCGGGATGACATGGATATAGTCGTAGTCCAGTTCGACCGAACCATCCGGGGTCGAGAAGCGTGCCCGGCGCCGGTCGGCGTCGATGCCTAGCAACTGGTGCTGCATATGGCTGGTGATGCCGCGATCACCGAACAACATGCGCACCTTCTCGGCGACGATCGGCACCCCGAACAAAGAACCCTGCGGCGCTGCGTATCGCACGTCGATCTTGCCGCCGTTGCCCGCGCGCTTGGCGATATCGTCAATCAGGAAAGTATGTTTCAGCGGCGCGCCCGCGCATTTCATCTCGGTTTCGGGGCGGGTGAACAAGCCAACGCCGCCCTCCTCAGTGAACTTCGAGGCGGCCTGCCAGGTGCGCGCCGCATAGTCCGGCCCGGCATAAAGCGCGCCAATGCCATTTTGCCCGACCATATCGAGCGAGAAGCCTTCGATGGCGTCGTGATCCAGAACCAGCCCCGGGGCCACAACCAGGAAGTCATAGGCCAGCGACTGACCGCTCTCGGTGGCGACGGTCTTGGCCTCCGGGTCGATCGCGGCGGCTTTTTCCGGGATCAGGGTCACGCCATCCGGCAGCCAGTCGCCGGTCTGACTAAGCACGTAATCCGCAGGCTTCAGACCAGCGGCAACCAGTGTCAGGCCGGGCTGGTAAAGGTGCGCTACGCGCGGATCCAGAAGGGTGATCTCGGCGCCCTCAAGGCGGCGCACCAGCCGGTTGGCGAGCGCCGTGCCACCAGCGCCCGCGCCGATGATGACGATCCGTGCCTTCGTCGGCACCGGCGTGCTGGCGCTGGCCTGCGCCCCAAGCGCCGCAGCCACGCCCGCCGATGCCGCAAGACCAAAGAGTTGGCGGCGGGTGGGGTTCGTTATGGATTTCGTCATCATCTCTCCTCCGAAAGGGAACTGTGGGCCTGCGCGCCGGGTCCGCGCGCAGGCCGGGCGCTGGTCAATAACTGGCGATCCGCGCGCCCGGGGCGATCATGGCGCTGGCCATCGCCGGAGGTTTGGCAACACTCACGCCATCCAGCAGGACCGATGGGTCGGTGCCGCGTCCCGGCAGGTAGATCGCGCAGACCTCGACCTTGGCGCCGGGCATCGCGGCGATTTTCTGCATCAGGCCCTGCGGGCTCATGCCTTTGGGCGGCTGCGGGGCGGTGGCTGCATCCGGCGCGTCTTTCAGCGCAAGATCCCCGGCCGGGCCACAGAGCAGCACATGCTGCGCGACGCCCTGTTTGGCGGCCTGCATGGCCAGAACCATCGCCATCAGCTGGGTCTGCGGCTCGGGCGCGGTCAGGATCGTCACCAGCGTCTCGGGCTTGTCCTGCGCCACAGCAGGCGTGCAAAGGCCAAGGGCGCTGATCGCTGCAATTGCAAGTTTTTTCATGTCTGAAGTCCTTTCCCGGATCACTCAGGTTGACAGATTTCCCCACGCAGAACGGCGCGGACCGTGCGGTAGACCAGCCCACCGACGATGAGGCACAGAACGCCGACACCGACGTTTCCGGCCAGAGTATGCAGCGGGCTGGAGATCAAGGTTCCAAAGCGCAGCGTCGCGATTGTCAGTGCCGCAACCGGAAAGCTGAGCGCCCACCAGGACAGGGCAAAGGGCAGGCCGCGCAGCTTGGCCACCTGTGTCGCGGCCAGCGCCGTAAAGACCAACGCCGCGCCATAAAGGATCCGCGCGAAGGCATCGATCACGTCGCCATTCAGTTGCAACCAGGCAAGGAAGCCAACCGCGGGCGGGGCGATCAGGATGGCCAGGGTCGGCACCATGCGTCCGGGCAGCGGATCGTGGAACACCAGCCGGTTCATCACCAGCACCAGCAGCACGATCCAGAACACCAGCCCCGCCGAGAAGAACACCCAGGAGGTTTCCGGAAATCCCAGCTGCACACCCGCCACCGGCGCGACCACGTTGCCCACTGCCGGGATGAACCAGGCAGGCGAGATATGGATGGTCTGAAAGGCCCGGTGCCCGATCCAGTTCGACAGCACCGCCAGCGTCAGGATGCCCTGCCCCAGCGCGCCGATCAGCCAGACCAGCCGCGCCAAATCCTGTGACACCGGCTGCAGGGCGGTGGCGATCAGCAACAGGGAAATTGAAACAGCGGGAAAGAATGCCAGTTTCACCGGATGCCGCCATTCGGCCAGTATCGCCTGCGGATAGCGCATAGCCTTCAGCGCGTAGACCGCTGCCAGCACGGCAAAGACCAGAACCGTCGCGACCAGTGCCGTGCGGCTGATGGTTTGCATCCCCGCCGCATGCAGCGCAAGCGTCAGCCCCGACAGCCCCATGACGGCGGCGAAAAAGGGCACCGGAAAGTGCTGAAGCCTCGGCTCCGCAGCCGCAGGATCGGCTGGGGTTTCGGGTGTCTTGGGATCAGCGGTCATTACAGATCTCCGCAGAAGTTTGGGATCAGGTCCGGAGCCGGCAAGGCCGGATCCAGCTTGCTTTGCGTGTGGACGCAGGCTCAGCGCTTATGCTCTCCCACCGGGCACTCCCCCTCTTCCGCGAGGCAGGCATCGGTGCGCAGCTCCAGCCACATGGCGTTCAGGACGGCAAAGAGAGCAGCGAGCGGCAGGCCAAGAAGCCAGGCAAAATACCACATGATATCAACTCCTTCAGTATAGCGTGTCGGCGTTTTCGGTGACGTCTGCCTCGGTGACCTTGCCCCAGAGCACTTTGTAGACCCACGCGGTGTAGGCCAGGATCAGCGGCATGAAGATCGCGGTGACCACCAGCATGATGAACAGGGTCTGATGCGAGCTTGAGGCATCCCAGACGGTCAGCGAGCTGTTCGGGTCCACGGTCGAAGGCAGGATGAACGGGAACATGGTCAGACCGACCGACGCGACAATCCCGGTGATCGCCATCTTTGACCACAGAAGCGTCGAGACCTCGTGCCCCGCCTTCAGCCCGCGTATCGCCATGGCGATCCCGGCAAAGCCCATCAGTGGCGCAACCACGATCCAGGGCCGCGCGACATAGGCCGCAAGCCAGCTGCCTTCCCGGGTTACCTGCGAATACAGCGGATTGGACGGGCCGTTCGGCACCACATCGTTCACCAGCGCAAACCCGTCGATGCCAACCGCCAGCCACAATCCGGCAAGCACATAACCCCCTGCAGCCACCATTCCGGCCACGGTGCCGATGCGGCGGGCGCGTTCAGCGATCACGCCTTCGGTCTTGAGCGTCAGCCAGGCCGCGCCATGCATCAGCAGCATCGAAAACGACACCACACCGGCCAGCACCGCAAAGGGATGCAAGAGGCCCAGAAACTTGCCGTAGAAGCTGCCTTCGTACATCGGCATCAGGTCTGCGGTCAGGAAAAAGGGCACGCCAAGCAGCACATTGCCCACCGCCACGCCGAACAGCAGCGCCGGAACCGCGCCTCCGGCAAACAGCGCCCAATCCCAGCGCGTGCGCCATGTGGTGCTGTCGCGTTTGGAGCGATACTTGAACGCAACCGGACGCACGATGAGGGCCGCGAGCACCACAAACATCGCGAGATAAAAGCCCGAGAAGGACACCGCATAAAGTGGCGGCCATGCAGCAAAGATCGCGCCGCCGCCGAGGATGAACCACACTTGGTTCCCTTCCCAGACCGGACCCACCGTGTTGATCACCACGCGGCGTTCCACATCCGTCTTGGCGACAAAGGGCAACAGCGCGCCAACGCCCATGTCGAACCCGTCGGTCAGGGCAAATCCGATCAGCAGCACGCCCAGAAGCGCCCACCAGATGATCCGCAGCGTGTCAAAATCGATCAGTTCATGAAGGATCATAAGTCTTACTCCGCAGGGGTTGCAGGGGCGGCAGCATCACGGCCCGCACCGCGCAGGCGCGCTTCGTGCTGGTCCTGCCAGGCTTCGGTCTCGGCAACGTCCTGAAACGGGCCTTTGCGGATGTATTTCACCATCAAGCTGACCTCGATCACGAAGAGGATCGTGTAGAAGATGACGAAACCAGCGAGGGTGATCAGCAGATCCGCAACGCTCAGATGCGAGGCCGACAGGGCCGTCGGCAACACGCCATCCACCGTCCAGGGCTGGCGCCCGAACTCGGCCACGAACCAGCCAAGCTCGGCCGCGATCCACGGGGTCGGAATGATGGCAACAGCGGCATAAAGCGACCAGCGCGGGAAGCGCATGTTGCAGAAAGACGCCCGGTAGAAGAAGAAAGCCATTACGCCGATAAAGCTGAAGCCCAGCGCGACCATCAGGCGGAAGGCCCAGAACAGCGGCCCGACGCCCGGAATGGTATCCTCGGCCGCCATGGCGATCTGCTCTTCGGTGGCGTCACGCGGATCGTCCACATAGCGTTTCAGCAGGTAGGCAAACCCCAGATTGTCTGAGTTCTGCTCAAAGATGAACCGCGCCTCGGCCGGGACATTGCCCCGGTTTTCGCGGATGGTCATCAGCGCGTCATAGGCGATGACACCATGGCGGATACGGTCTTCAGCCTCAGCCACCAGATCGTTGATGCCGGGGATTTCCTTGGTCAGGCTGCGGGTGCCAATCAGACCCATCGCCCAGGGGATATGCACCGCGTAATGGGTCTCGCGGGCTTCCTTGTCGGGCAGGCCGAACAGCGTAAAGGGCGCAGGCGCCGGTTCGGTTTCCCACATCGCCTCGATCGCAGCGAGTTTCATTTTCTGGGTGTGACTGGCGGAATAGCCGGATTCATCGCCCAGCACGACCACCGACAGTGCCGCCGCCAGACCAAAGGACGAGGCCACTGCGATGGATCGCCGGGCCAGATCCTTGTGCCGGTTCTGGATCAGATAAAGCGCCGAAACCCCCAGAACAAAGACTGCGGCGGTGACATAGCCCGCGCTGACGGTATGCACGAATTTGGCCTGCGCCACTTCGTTGAACACCACATCAAAGAAAGAGGTCATCTCCATCCGCATGGTGTCGGGGTTGAACTCTGCGCCGACCGGATTCTGCATCCAGCCGTTGGCGATCAGGATCCACAGCGCCGAAAAGTTCGACCCGATGGCGACCAGCCAGGCCACCACCATGTGCTGTACCTTCGACAGCTTGTCCCAGCCAAAGAAGAACAACCCGACAAAGGTTGCCTCCATGAAGAAGGCCATCAGCCCCTCAATCGCCAGCGGCGCACCGAAGATGTCACCCACGTAGTGGCTGTAGTAGCTCCAGTTCATACCGAACTGGAATTCCATGGTGATGCCGGTGGCGACGCCAAGGACAAAGTTGATGCCGAACAGGGTGCCCCAGAACTTTGTCATCTGTCGCCAGATGGGGCGGTTTGTCATGACATAGACAGTCTCCATGATCGCCACGAGGATCGACAGACCCAGCGTCAGCGGCACGAAGAGAAAGTGATACATGGCCGTCATCGCAAACTGCAGGCGCGACAGCTCGACCAGTCCGATCTCCATGATGCGAATCCTTTCCATAGGTTTTCCGCATCAAAGATATGGATTTTCAAACTTCATATTCTATATTTGCAATATAACTTTGACGCAGATCAAATTTCCAATCTTAGATGCAGATTTAATTGCGAATAACCTCGACACAGCGGTCAGCGCCTTCCGTTTCTGCGCTGCGGTGCCCCGCGATCAGAAAAGCCGCATCGGGACAGGCGCGGCGCAGACCGGTCATCACGACGCGCGCGGTTGCGGCGTCCAGCCCTTCGGTCGGCTCATCTAGCAGCAGAAGGCACGGCCTGCGCAGAATCGCCCGGGCCAGAACCAGCCGCCGTGCCTCGCCGCCCGACAGACCCGCCCCGCGAAAGCCAAGCCGGGTGTCCAGCCCCTCGCGCTGCCGCAGGGTATGCGACAGCTGGGTCGCCTCCAGCGCCTGCCACAGCTCGGCGTCCAGGGCGTTCGGCGCAGCAAGCCGCAGGTTCTCGGCCACGCTGCCCGCGATCAAAGCATGGCGCTGCGGCACCAGGGCGATGCTTTGCGTGCGTGTTTCCAGCGGCAGCTGCGCCGGATCGAGGCCGCCGAACCGCACTGTCCCAGCCGAAGGTGTCAGCGCGCCTGCCGCCAGCAGCAAGGCGGTGCTTTTGCCGCTGCCGCTGGGGCCCTGCAGCACAACCGTTTCGCCGGGTGCGACCGTCAGGCTGAGCGGGGCAAAGATCATCCCGCCCTGCCCCCTTTTCAGCACTACAGCGTCGAAGGTGAGAGAGCCGGATGGAGCCGGGATAGATGCCTGACTGGATGCGAACTCGGTTTCGACGGAGGGCAGGATACGCCGCGCGGCCTGCGTCATGCGGCCAATCTCGGCCAGCGCGCGCCGCACCGGCGCTACCGTTTCGCCAAGGGCCAGCGCCGCGAAGATGGCAATCGCCGCTTCGGCGGCCGTGATGCTGCCCTGCTGCACCAGCGCCATGCCCATCCCGAGGGCCAGCGCCGTCATTGCCGCAGCAGTCAGATCCAGAAACGCTCCGGCGCGCCGCTCGGTCCTATCAAGCCGCGCGCGTGCTGCACCATGCCGCGAAAAGGCAGAAAGGACCGCATCGGTGGCGACGCCGATCTGGCCATATACGGTCAGATCATCGCGCCCGGCGATCAGATCGATCAACCGGCTGCGGCCTGCCTGCATCGCAGCCTCAGCCCGCCGCGCTGGTTTTGTCGCCAGTTTCTGCCCCAGCAGGAACACCCCCGTCGGCAGCAACAAGTAGCCGCCCCCGATGGTCAGCGCCAGCGCCGGGTGCACCAGCACCCATAGCAGCAGCGTGCTGAGCAGGATCACACTCCAACCAGCCAGCGCGGGTAGCATCAGCCGCAACAGCGCCCCATCCAGCGCATCCGTATCCGCCGTCACCCGGTTGAGGAAAGCATTGGCGCGCATTCGTTCCAGATGCCGGTGCGGGCTGTGCAGCAGCCCCGTCAGCAACCGAACCCGCAGCGCCGACAGCGCCCGAAGGGTCGCATCATGGGTCAGCACCCGCTCTCCGTAGCGGGCGGCGGTCCGCCCCAGCGCCAGAAGGCGCACCATCGCCGAGGGGGCAAAGACGTTGAACAGGATACCAATCCCAGCCATGCCCGCGGCCGCTGCAGCGGTGATGAACCAGCCCGACAGGCCCAGAAGCGCCACGCCCATTGCCAGCACCACCACAGACAGCAAAAGCCCCCGTAGCAGGCTGCGGCGTTCAGCGCGCAGGATGATCCGGAGCAGGTGCATCAGATCCCGCATGACGCCTCCTCCGACTTACCAAGTGCGATCTGCCGGTCCATACGCCCGGCCAGCGCCGGATCATGCGTGGCTATGATCAGCGTGCCGCCCGTCTGCGCAAAGCGCATCAACCCATCGGTGATGGCCTTTGCGGTTTCGGCGTCCAGATCCGCGGTTGGTTCATCCGCGATGATCAGCCCCGGTGCGCCCTGCATGGCACGCGCCAGCGTCACCCGCCGCGCCTCTCCGCCCGACAGACCCGCACCGCGCTCTCCAAGTAAAGACAGATCGCCCTTTGGCAGCGCCTTCAGCACCTGCTCCATCTGCGCTGCCTCCAAAAGGTCCGGCTCCAGCGGCGCGCCAAAGGCGATGTTGTAGCGCAGGCTGCGATTGAGGAAATGCGGCGCCTGAGGCATCCAGCCGAGCGACACCCGCCACGCCGCCGCGTTGCTGTCATCCAGCGGTTGCCCATCCAGAAGGACCGCGCCCTGATCCGGCTGCTCCAGCCCTGCCAACAGTCGCAAAAGGGTGGACTTGCCGCAGCCACTGGGACCGGTGAGAGCAACAGTCTCCCCCGGGGCGATGGAAAGGTCGGGATAGGCAATGCCGCGATGCAACACGCCCGACAGCCGCAGAACGGGCTGAGGGGGCAATGGCGCAACATCACCGCCCTGCCCCACTCGAACCGGGCGGTCTTCGGCGCGCCATCCGGCGATTTCATCCTGCACCGCCTCGGCTGCGGCACGATCATGCCAGGCCGCCGCAAGATCCCGCAGAGGCTGGAAAAATTCGGGCGCCAGCAGCAGAAGGTAGATCCCCGCCGCCGGAGACAGTTCCGTGCCCCAGGCGCCCCAGCCGAGTTCTCCCAGCAGTGAAAAGCCGACCCAGATCGCAACCATCGCCACGCCCAGCGCCGAAAACAGCTCCAGCACCGTGGAGGACAGGAAGGCGATCCGCAGCACGGACATCGTCCGCTCCCGCAGGTCTTCCGAGGCGCGGGCGAAGCCATCGACCATCTGCGGCCCGGCCCCGATCAGGCGCAGATCCGACAGTGCCGCCAGCCGGTCCACCAGCAGATCGCTGAGCTGACCAATCTCCACCATCTGCCGTTCGCTGGCCGATTTGGCCGCCCAGCCCACAAGCGCCATGAAGACCGGGATCAAAGGCCCGGCCAGCAGCAGGACCAGCGCCACCGCCCAGCTGTGCCAGACCGCGATGCCGAGGATCACCAGCGGCATCACCGCCGAACGCATCCGCGCCGGGCGATAGCGCATGAGATAGGGGCGCAGCGCCTCCAGTTTCTCCCCGGCCAGCGCAGCTAGCGCGCCCGGCCCGCCAAGGGCAGAGGGCTGTGTGCTTTGCGCCTCAACCGTCGCGATCTCCTGCCGCAGGACATCGATCCGCGCATCGGCAGCCTCGGCAAGGCAGCGATCCGACATGGCGGACAGCGCAGCCCGCAGCGCGGCCAGCGCGAAGAAACTCGTCGCCATGAGAACGGGTGACAGCACCGCAGGATCCGTCAGCAAAGCCGCCAGCGACCAAGCGATTACCGCAGCAGCGGCCAGCCATGTCAGCGATGCGGCAAGGCTCAGCAGTGTGCCAAGGCCCTCGCCCCGGATGGAAGAGGCAGTCTGCAATCTCACAGAGAACTCCGGATTAACCCGCATTTTGAATATGACTTTATCCAAGGTAACGGGATGGTGATTTGATCTGGCGCAAGACAAAATCCGAATGGCCGGTGTAACAAATATGCCAACCCAAGGGCCAAACACCAGGAGCGCCAATGAGACTGACAACCCGCACCAACCTGGCTGCGCGCATTCTGATGGCCTGTGCGACCAACGGGGACCGGCTGCTTCGAACCGCCGAGATCTCCGAATTGTGTAACTGTTCGACCAATCACGCCGCCCATGTGGTGCAGCGCCTGCATGCCGAGGGGTTCCTGACCACCCTACGCGGTCGCACCGGTGGCATTCGCCTTGCGCGCGAGGCCGACCAGATCTCCATCGGCACGATGTTCCGCCTGTTCGAGGCCGACATTCCCTTTGCCGAGTGTTTCGATGCCGAGCACAACAGCTGCCCCCTGACCGAGACCTGTCGCCTGCGCAGCTATCTGGAGCGCGCCCTGGGAGCGTTCTACCATGAACTCGACATGGTGACGCTGGAGGACCTGGTGCGCGGCAATTGCGGTCTTGCCAAGCTTCTGGCGATGCACCCGGCCCCGCCCGCACAATGCGGCGCGGAACTGGGCCAGGGCGGCTGAACACCTTAGCGAGGTTTGAACTGATCCAGCGGCAGTTTCAGGTAGGAATGGCCATTCCCTTCGGGCGCGGGCAGGCGCCCGCCGCGAATGTTGACCTGCAGCGCCGCCAGCATCAGCCGTGGCAACGGCAATGTGGCATCACGCGCATCCCGCAGGCTGCGATACTCCGCTTCGCCGGGGGCGTCCTTCAGATGGATATTCGCCGCCTTATGCTCGGCCACCGTGGCAACGCATTGCGCGGCGCGCCCTTTGGGGGCGTAATCGTGGCCGACAAAGACCCGGGTGTCATCGGGCAGCGCAAGGATATCCTGAATGCTGTCGAACAGCGCCTTTGAACTGCCGCCGGGAAAATCCGCGCGGGAGGTTCCGCTATCGGGCATCATCAGCGTGTCATGCACAAAGGCCGCGTCGCCTGCCACATAGGTAACCGAGGCCAGCGTGTGCCCCGGTGAGAACATCACCCGGACCGGCACCTCGCCGACATTAAAGGTCTCTCCATCGGTAAACAGGTGGTCCCACTGGCTGCCGTCAGTCGGGAAATCATCGGGCAGGTTATAGATTTCCTTCCACAGCTTCTGCACCCCGACGACCTTTTCCCCAATCGCGGTGGGCGCGCCGGTCCGGGCCTTCAGCCACTGCGCGGCGGAAAAGTGGTCGGCATGGGGATGCGTGTCGAGGATCCAAACCAGATCGATACCCGCAGCCTGCACGTAATCCAGCAGACGCTGAGCATTGGCAGAGCTGGTGGCACCAGACAGCGGATCGAAGTCCAGCACCGGGTCGATAATGGCGCCCTTCATGGTCGCCGGATCGTGGAACACATACTGCCAGCTTCCAGTGGGCTGATCCCAGAAGGCTTTCACAACAGGGTTTTGCATGGGAGTGTCTCCTAAGTCTTGGGATTTTCGGCGCGTAAGGGGCAGCCCGGCGGCATGTTCTGGCCGCCAGGCCGGATTTCACGTTCGAAGCCGATCAAAGGCTGCGGGTCGAGAAGTACCAATCGACCGTGTCATAGCCCTCTTCGATACGAGCCATGGCAGCATCGGGCGTCGCGGGCGTCGGCACGATCACCGGATCGCCGGGAGTCCAGTTCTCGGGCATGGCGCATTTATTCTCATCCGCGGTTTGCAGCGCCACCAACAAGCGGTGGATTTCGTCCACGGAGCGGCCCGCGGTCATCGGGTAATAGACCATCGCCCGCAGCACGCCCTCGGGGTCGATCAGGAAGGTGGCACGAACCGCAGCGGTGTCCGAGGCCCCCGGCTGGATCATGCCATAGGCCTGCGCCACTGCCATGTTGAGGTCGGCAATGATCGGAAACCCGATCTCAACGCCGAACTTTTCCTTGATGTTCAGCATCCAGGCGATGTGGCTGTAGTGGCTGTCGATCGAAAGGCCCAGCAGTTCGGTGTTCAACGCAGCGAACTCATCCTGCTTCTTGGCAAAGGCAATGAATTCGGTGGTGCAGACCGGCGTAAAATCCGCCGGGTGCGAGAACAGGATCAGCCATTTCCCACGATAATCCTCCAGCGTTTTCTGACCATGGGTGGTCAGCGCATCAAACGTCGGGGCAGCTTCATTGAGGCGAGGGCCTGTGGGTGCAATTTGGTCGGTCATCTGTCATCTCCTGAGCAGGTCGTTTCGATGATCTGAAGATGGGGTCTTGCCATATATTTGTGAAATTGAATATCTATTAGTTAGTTATAGAGAGGGTCTATAAATGTTCACCCTGCGCCAGCTTCGCTTTCTGATCGCACTCGCGGACGAGCTGAACTTTTCCCGCGCGGCCGAGATCTGTTTCGTGACCCAACCCACGCTAAGCGCGGGGATACAGGAGCTTGAGGCGCAATTGGGCGTGACCCTGTTCGAACGCACCCGGCGCAGCGTGATGCTGACCGAGGTCGGATCACAGATCGTCGCCCGCGCCCGTAGGCTGCTGGTAGATGCCGAGGACATCCGTGTGCTGGCGCAGGCGCACAGCAACCCGTTTGAAGGCGACCTGCGCCTTGGCGTCATTCCCACCATCGGCCCCTACCTGATCCCGCAGACCCTGCCGGACATCCGCAAGACCTTTCCAAAACTGCGGCTGTTCCTGCGCGAAGAGCTGACCGAAAGCCTGATCGACGGGCTGCACAGCGGGCGGCTGGACCTGATCCTGATCGCCCTGCCCTTTGAAACCGGGTCGCTGAGCATCGAGCCGCTGTTCGAGGATGGCTATCAGCTGGCGACACCACCGGGCAGCCCCGCAACGCCGGGCAAAGGGTCTGAGACCCTACTGACCTCCGGCCATCTGATGCTGCTGGAAAAGGGCCACTGTCTGCAACGCCACGCGCTGGAGGCCTATCCCGGGAAAATCTCGAACCAGCAAGATGATTTTGCCGCAACCAGCCTGCCGACGCTGATCGCGATGGTGTCCGAAGGGCTGGGGATCACGCTATTGCCCAACCTCGCGGTGGAGGCCGGTGTGGTCGCCAAGGGTCAGGTGCAACTCACCGATCTGCCCGATGCCTGTCCCCGGCAGATCGTTCTCGCCTGGCGGTCAGGGTCCGCCCGCGCCGAGGTGTTCCAGCGTCTGGGCGAGGTGCTGAGAGGGGATCGCCCCCGCCCGGAATAGGTTCCCCCGCTGATCACGCGCCAGTAGGCAAGGAGGTCAGAAAGGTCGAAACCGCCTCAATCGCGGCCGCCATGTCGGCGTCTGATACAAATTCCTCCGGCTTGTGGCTGACGCCATCCTTGCAGCGGAGAAACAGCATCGAGATCGGACACAGATCCGCCATGGCCGAGGCATCATGCGTTGCCCCCGACGGCAGCCGCGGCGCGGTGGGGCAGCCCTGTCGCGCCGCTGTTTCAAGCGCCGTCACCAGACCCGCGTCACAGGGCACTGCAGGCTGGTCATAGGTGCGCTGCATCGCAAAGCCCGCATTGCGTTTTTCGGCAATCCGCTGTCCCAGCGCCTGCGCGACCTCGGCGAATTCGGCCCGCGTTTCATCCTGCAGCGCCCGGATTTCCAGCGTCAGTTCAACATGACGCGGGATTGCATTCACAACATTCGGAAGCAGCGACAAGGCCCCCACTGTGGCGCGCAGGTCCACCACCTCATTGGCGGCATCAAAAACCTCGGTAATAAACTCCGAGGCCGCGACCAAGGCATCCCGGCGCCCTGCCATGGGCACCGTGCCCGCATGGCCAGTGTCACCGGTAAAGATCACCGTGTTGCGCTCGATCCCGCAGATGCCGGTGACAATGCCCAGCGCCACATCCGCGTCTTCCAGCACCGGCCCCTGTTCGATGTGAAGCTCCAGATACCCCAAGGTTGCCGCCGGATCGCGCCGCAGCGCCGCCACCCCGTCCGGATCGCCACCAAAATCCGCCAGCGCCTGCCGCAGCGACACCCCGCCCCGGTCGGTCATCTCCAGAACAGATGGATCAAAGGTACCCGCCAGAGCCCGTGGCCCCATCAGCGCCGTCGGAAACCGCACGCCTTCCTCATCCGCAAAGGCCAGAACCTCAACCGCGAAGGGCAGATCAGTGCCCTCCGCTGTCAGCTTTTCAACCGCAAGACATCCCAGAGCGACACCCATGATGCCATCGTAACGGCCACCGTTGCGTACCGAATCCTGATGCGAGCCGATCAGAAAGGTCGGCGCCCCGGCGGGCCCTTCCTTGCGTCCGATCAGGGTTCCTGCGGCATCCCAGCGCACCGCCATCCCGGCAGCATCCATCCAGGCGCGGATAATCTTGGCCGCCTCACCATGTTCGGTGGTAAACGGAAACCGCGTAACGCCTTCGGAATCGACGCTGCACTGCGCAATCTCTGCCAAACGGTTCTGCGCGATCTGACCCCAGTCCATCCCGGCCTCCATATTTATAATGATAAATTAGGCACTACACATGGCGCCCTATGAAGTCTATATTTTTATAATGATAAAAACAGAGGTTCCGAATGGACGGCAGCAACACGCCCCCCACAAAACCCAAGAAATCCCGCCCCGTCCGGGTCGCGGAAGAGATCAAGCAGTGGGTGGTCGAGCGTGACCTGAAAAAGGGCGACAAGCTGCCCAACGAAAGCGCCATGATCGAGGAATTCGGCGTTTCCAAGGGCACCGTGCGCGAGGCGCTGCGAATCCTTGAGGCGCAGGGCCTGATCGTGACCAAGACCGGCCCCGGTGGTGGCAGCATGGTTGGCGAGGTTTCTGCCGAACGCGCCCGGTCTCTCTTGGCGAATTATTTCTACTTTCAGGACCTGTCGGTGGCGGACATCTATCAGATGCGCCGGGCGCTGGAGCCGGAACTTGCCGCCAGCCTGGCCGGAAAGCTGAGCGAGGCACAACTGGCAGAACTGCAGGAGCTTGCCGAACGCTATCCCGAGCCGGCCAAATCTTCGGAAGAAGAGAAAGAGCAGCATATCGCCTCTCTCATCTTCCATGCGCGGCTGTCCGATTTTGCCAACAACAGGCTTCTGGGCTTTGTCATCGGTTTCATGGCGCAGATCCTGACCGATCTGACGGTGTATCGCGGCCTTTACGATCCGCCGAATGTGGAACTTTGGCGCAAGGGACGCAAACACCAGCTGCAACTGGTCGAGGCGCTGCGCAGCTGCGATGCAGACCGTGCGCGCGAGATCATGGCCTCGCACATGCAGGTGGCCGAGGACCTGATGCGCGGCCAGGAGGCCCATCTGATGCGCCGCTTTATCGGGGAGTGAGGCGGCGCTTCCGGGGCGTGAATCGATCTCTGCCCCCGGATGTTTTGTGGTGGCCAGCCAATGGCCGCACCATTTTGGCAGGCATGCGGGAATCAGACGCAGAGGCACGAAACAGCCTGCAGGGAATCGACCGGATTACCGCAATTCGAATCGCAGTCTGCATAACGGATAGTCACGAAACCCGCGCAAATTGGGCCAGCCCATATGGCAAAACCATAAGACCGACATGGCGGGCTATTTACGGGATATATCGTCGGGAAAGTTTACTGGTGCAGTTACAGAGAGATAGTTTGAACTCTCTGTTTGACGTCCTTCTCGAATGGGAAACCCATCTCGCACAGCATGATCAAAGCGATCTGAGGTGCGACGATGAGCACATCAGACAATAGTTTCAATGCGATAGCGGGAAAGCAGGTTAAGAAGAAGCCTGCGCCGTTCTCCTTACGCCTGACTTTCGAGGAAAGAAGCCGCCTGGAAGAGCTAGCGGGCGATGAACCGCTGGGCAGCTACATCAAGCGCAAGCTCTTCGATGGGCATGGTGCGTCGCACAAACGCGCCCGTTCGAAGCTAAGACGCCCGATCAAGGACGATGCCAGCCTAGCAAAGCTTTTGGCGCTGCTAGGCAGTACTCGCATCGCCAACAACCTCAATCAGCTCGCCAAGGCCGTCAACCTGGGCTCGCTCCCCGTTGTCGCAGAAACCGAACGCGACATCCGGCAGGCCTGCGCTGACATTGCTGCGATGCGCCAAGACCTGCTGCGCGCTCTCGGGCAGCGGAGCGATGCGGGGTCGCCATGATCCTCAAAGGCTCTCAGCGTGGCGGTGCCAAGCAGCTTGGGCTTCATCTCCTAAAGACCGTCGAAAACGAGCATGTCGAAATCCACGATGTCAGAGGCTTCATGACCGAGGACGTCGTCGGGGCGCTCCGCGAAGCCGAAGCGGTCTCGAAAGGCACGAAGTGCAAGCAGTTCCTGTTCTCGGTTTCACTCAACCCCCCGGAACGCGAATCGGTACGCATCGACACGTTCGAGGATGCCATCGCCAAGATCGAAGAGAAACACGGTCTGACTGACCAGCCGCGCGTCATCGTCTTCCATGAAAAGGAAGGGCGGCGGCATTGTCATGCTATTTGGAGCCGGATCGATGCCGAAAACATGACGGCCAAACCGCTGCCGTTTTTCAAAAACAAGCTTATGGAAGTTTCAAAGCAACTCTATTTGGAACATGGCTGGCAGATGCCGAAGGGGTTGGCCAACCCGAAGGACCGCGACCCGAAAAACTTCAGCCTCGCGGAGTGGCAACAGGCCAAGCGGATCGGGCGGCACGCGGGAGACTTCAAAGGCGATATTCAAGAAGCCTGGGCGATCTCAGACAGCCGCCAAAGCTTCTCGCACGCGTTGGAAGAGCGTGGGCTGTATCTGGCACGCGGAGACCGGCGCGGTCATGTCGCTGTGACGTTCGAAGGCGAGGTAATCTCGATTCCGCGCGCCGTAGGGAAGGCGTCGAAAGACATCACATCCCGTCTGGGAAAACCGCAGGCACTGAACAGCGTTGAAGAAGCGCGACAGCGCATTGCTAAAGACATCCTTCCGAAGCTCGCCTCTCATGTGGCGAAAGCTCGGGCGGACGCCAACGAGGAGAAATCCGCGATTGAGGCGCGACGCCAGGAGATGCAGACCAAACATCAGGCTGAACGTGCCAAGCTCGATGCAGGGCAAAAGGCCCGCGCCGATGCCGAAGCACTGGCACGTTCAACACGTTACCGGAAAGGCTTGCGCGGCCTACTGGATCGCGTGACCGGCAAGCGCGCAGCCCTCGAAAAGCAGAATGAGGTGGAAGCCATTTGGGCGCTCCAACGAGACCGCGAACAACGCCACGCTCTTGTCGTCGCGCAGCTTGAGGACCGGCAGAGATTGCAGGCGGATATCAGAGCGGCACGGACCCGCCACGCGGAGGTTCTGCGGGAACTCCATCACGACCGGACGAATTACCGGATGATGAAGCAAGGGCTGGAACCGTTGGCGAGGCGCGCCTTCTCTCCTCTCAAGCGCGTCATTGATGCCGCTGCGAAGGTCGAGCTGTCCGCAAAGCCCGTGACCGATCTCGGCAGGCAAAAAACCCGCGCGCTTTCCAAAGCGTTCGAGTCCGGTCAGAGAGAACGCGCAACGCCGACGCCGGTGCATACAGCGCGCGAAACAGCGCGAATTCAGCCCGCTGACAAGACAGCTCGGACATCATTGCCGCAGCAATCATCCGAAAGAAAAAATCCGAAAAACGAACAGTCCCGGCAGTCTGAACAAGCCGCCGCTCGCAAGCCCTCTCAGTTACAGTCTTCAAGATCGACAAACCTTGAAAAAGAGCGTCCATCGACCCGGTCCGCAAGGCAGGCCTACAAAGATGTGCACGACAAAGTATCGGTTGAACGGGTGATGACCGCACAAGAACGGCTCGAAATGCTGCGAAAAGAACAGCAGCAAAAACCATCTGTGCAAGTGCGCCAGAGCGGGCGGGGCATCGTGTCTCCGCAAGACCGCCTAAAACGATTACGAGAAGGCCAATCTCGCAAACCGCGTGGGCCCGAACTCGACAGATAAAGGGCACGCTACTTCCCAAGAACGTGAATTGTTCAGTCCAGCGGGAAATTGCTGCACCAATCCGCTGCCTTCCTTCCTGTGTTTCCTCACTGCCACGACAAGCAGACCAACCAAACTATCAAGGGCCTTGATGGGTGTGTGGGCCGAAAGGCCCTGAGTGGTTTGGGGCCTCCCTGACGATGGAGGATCACATGAAACTCGTCACTCGATTTGAAGCAGCATCCCGCAGCACTGATCAATTGCACGGTCTCTTCAGGGAAGCTTTCAATGCTTTTTCTGTTGCGTCGCGCGGTTCGCAAGAGCGTCAAGATGCTCTGGCGTCCCTCGAAAATATCGAGGCTGAACTGGCAGCGCGTATGCCTGGCCTCTAGACCTCGTGCGGTGGGCCGACAGGCCCACCGCAATTTTATTTTGCTGATTGGAGCGGCTATGCCGCCGCTCCTGCTTCTTTTTCTTCGGTCTGAAACCCATGCAGGAAATCTGCTGCACGCTGCGCGTGAGCAGCGGCGCTGAAAATCGCGCGCTTGTCGTCTTTCAAGACCTTCAACCAGCTTTGAATGTATGCTGCATGGTCGGTGCCGCGCTCAGGAGTTAGGGCCAGATCGGCGCAAAGAAATGCTGCGCCAAGTTCGGCAACCAGTTCCTCGCGCGCATAGCCTTCATCGCCCCATTTCTTGCGTCCAAAGTCACGATCAAGGCGGCTCTTGTGTTTAGTCCAATGGGTCAGCTCGTGCGCAAGCGTGGCATAGTAGGCCTCGGGACTACGGAAGCTCTCAAAATGCGGCATCTGCACATGATCCGTCCCGCCGCTGTAATGAGCGCTGTTCCCGCCGTTGCGAATGTCTGCCCGCGTGGCTGCAAAGAATTGGTCCGCATGCTCGATCCGCTGGGCGGGAGCGATGATCGGTTCGGGCTTGATATAGAAATACTCCGGCAGCCCTTCGATCTGCTCGACGTTGAACACGCTATAGCCCTTCATGAACGGGATTTTGCGCTCTTCCTCGCTGCCGTCGTCCTGCTCTTCTGTCTTGGTGATGGTGTTCGCATAGACGACTAGGTTGCCGCGCTCGCCCTTGCGGACGTGTGCGCCGTATTCCTTGGCTTGGCGGTAGGTCATCCAAAACGGCGAGAGATAGCCGCCTTCCATCGCCGCGCCCCACAGCATCAGCACGTTGATTCCGCTGTAGGCCAGCCCGTTATGGCGCAACGGTTTGATGATCCGTCCGTCCATGTTTCCGGCGGACCACGGCTTGAGCCATGTCAGCTCGCCTAGCTCCAGATCGGCAATAATCTTATCTGTCACTTTCTGATAAATATCTTGTTTCATTGGCCTTTTCTCCTTTTAAAGCCGGTTGCGCATGCAACCGGACTAGGCCCGCGCCAATGAGCGGGGGGAGACCGTCAGGACCGCAGACAGCGGAGGGGGATCACCTGTCCTGCACAAGCCGGAGGCGCGGAAGGATGGGGAGGCCGCTGGCTGCGCCCGCAGCAAATGCGGAGGGCTTGGTCTTGACGGAGGACGGGGCCGCAGGCCCCCAACAGAAGAAAAGAACGTCAGCCTGTCAGGGCTGACCGAAGACGCGCAAGGGATGGAAGCCGAATGGCCGAGACCGCCAACGGCAGGCTCGGTTCACGACAGCCCGATCCGAAGGATGCGCCTTCAATGTTGAACACTTATAGGGAAAGCTGATCTTATAGCTGTAGGTCAACTAACGAACAAAGAGTTACAAATGGTGGAAAATACAATGAATAAGCCAAAGGTCGGCATACTGGCCTACGGCTCTCTGATTTCCGACCCCAGAGCAGAGATTGAGAGCAATAGGACCGACACCATCCATGGCATCATGACCCCCTTTCACATCGAGTTTGCGCGCAGCAGCAATGGTCGTGGCGGCGCACCGACCCTCGTTCCTGTCACAACTGGCGGCGCCCACGTCAGAGGCCAAGTTTTCGTTATGGACGCTTCAGAATCTGATGCGGCCGATATCCTCTATCGCCGTGAAATCGGAAAGGTTGGTGATATGACGCGAACCTATACGCGTCCTGACCCTGTGACAGACAGGACTGTTTTGGTCGAGCGCCTAACCAGCTTCGCAGGGCTGGATGTCGTCCTCTATACGCAGATTGCCGCGACTATAATCCCTTTGACGGCGAAACGCCTTGCCGAACTTGCAATCGCGAGTGTTCCCAAGGCAGACCCTGATCGGGATGGCATCAGCTACCTAATCGCAGCAAAACAGCACGGTATCGCTACCGCGCTGTCGCCAGCTTATGAAGCTGAAATCCTGAAAGAGACCGAGTGCAACACGCTAGAAGAAGCGCTCGCAAAAATTCAGGATCAGTCGCAATCGCGATGAATGACACCGTGCTCATCGTAAGCGTCTAACAACATCTGAACATAGTCCCGCGTGCTGTTCGTCACATGCCCTAAATCGGGCCAGGCAAAGGGAAAGGTCATGCAGGTTATGTTCAGCTCCAGCTCCGCGCCGAGCAATTTTGCAACGGCGATTGCGGCTTCGGGGTCCTTGGCCTCAGGCCATAGGTTTTCATCCAGAACTATGCAGGCACCCCCGTCATCATCGACATAAATCTCGGCGAGTTGAGCACCGATCCGCTCTGCGGGTGTCGCAGCGTCCTCAAGTAGCGCTGTGCGCAACAGCAATGAGATATTGTCCTCACCCAATGTCAGTGATGGCCTTGAATGCACTACTTCAATTTTGGGTTCGGGCCGTTGCCGTGACGGTGGGCACTCAACCGGCTTCGGCTCCGTATCAGTGCCGTCGAGCCAAACTGGCGCTGAAGAGATGTCGATGGGCGTTGCGCCGCAGCCAAGGCAGTGCCAGAGGTTTTCCGCAAGCTGAGCGCCGGTGATTTTGCCATCGCAGTGTATGCAATACCACTCGGCGGACTTCTCCCCGAACAGAGGATGAACCACGAGACCATCAGCATCGGGTTTGGTAGAGCGCCTCGGCCAGTCCGAAGAAATTCCTGCACGTACCTTGGCCGCTTCTTCATCTGCTATCACGAGCGCCTCCTTTAGAAAGCCGCCATCGCGCACAGGGCTGCTATCAGCATAAGGCTTCTCAATTTCGACCACAGGCTGGGAGAACTGCGCTTCACCCACCAGGATGCGCCATCCGTCACCTTCCATGCGGATGTCACCAAAGGCTTCAAAGACCCGATAGGCTTGTTGTAAGCGCTGTCGCCACCCCACGCCTGTTCAGCTTGACGGGGTGAAGTTCCAAGGTAGCAGCTCGTCGATCCTTCTGGCCGGGTGACCGGCGGCGATGGCTTCCAGGGTCGCCTTCAAAT
>NZ_JAXGFR010000014.1:0-105626 GCF_041008775.1 Pseudophaeobacter sp. C1-32P7
ATGGCGGGTGGTTTTCCCCCGAGCGCCGTTTGTGCCCGCGCCTATCGCACCATGATCCGCCGCATCACACCCTGGCCGAGCCTGCCGCCCTTCGGGGTCTGCACCTTTGCCCATGTGCCGGTCGAGCTGGGCGGGCCGGGCGGGGAGGGCGAGCTCGACACCAACTTGCCTGAATACGAGTGGCTGAATCGGACCCATGTGATCTGGTTCACCGGGCGCTCCTACGAGCCGCGCGACGAGCCGCGACAGTGGGATTGGTCGATCCGCTCCTGCGATCGCGAGAATCGGACCTGCAGTTACATCCAGCGGGTCTACGGATCCCACACGCCCTGGCCCGCGACATTCATCTCGGAAAGCGGTCAGGAGATCGCCTATCCAAGCGGCGGTGGCCTTTGGCACTTCTATTCCCGCAGCATCATGGTCGAATACGGCGACTACGAGGGCAACATGCGCCACTCGGAGTGGTTCTCCTACTAATCGTGGCTGTCCGGAAGCTTGAGTGCAACTGTCCGTACTACGACAAGTGTATGGTCGTAACTGCATGGATCCACAAACTGGCGGCGGCTCACGCTTCCATCATCCCAGCGGTAGTCGGTAAACACATGGGTTTCGTTCATTCCGTCGATGATAAACCCTTCCTGGAAGGGCCAGCCTGTCTTTTTCTTCGCCATGTACCCGCGCTACTCGTACCGTTCTTGCCGTTTTGACTTTTGAAATTGCGGCGGGATCAAAGCCTCAGGAAGCGGATTAACGCCTCGCGAAGAGCTCTTCGGGATCGACATTGAGCGCCTTGGCGATGCGTTCGAGAAGGTCGAGGGAGGCCGCAAATTTCGAGTTCTCGAGCCTGCCCATGTGACCGCGGCTTACGTTGGCCTGATGAGCAAGCGCTTCCTGGCTGAGGCCGCGGGCGCGTCTCAAGTCCTGTATGTTCAATGCTACACGGTCCCGCAAGTTCATGCCCGCGAAACGGGCACGATGCACGAAATATCGCCACGCGATATATGTTACATTCGGAGGTGAGGGAGCAGAAAAGTCGAAAATCGGTGCTTAGAGATAGAGGACCAATTTGCATGCAGTTCCGGGTACTTGGTGTTGCGGATGCTACTAGGGCGAGTGGTGGTTGCCGTCAATACACCATGACACGAAACAGCGTCAGATACGTATAATGAAGTTTATGTTAATTTCCAGGCCTCGCCATCTTGTACCACCCGCGACTCAGACAACAGCTTCTCCAGATGCGCCGCAACGTTTCGTTCTGCGGCCATTGCGATATGTGGGTCGGTTTTCTGGTAGACGGAAGCGGCGATATTCTGGACCGAATCCGGGGTGTTTGAGAGGTGGGCGAGGATCTCCGCCTCGCGACGCATGCGGTTGGAAAGCAACCGTTTGACGTAAGGTTGCGGATCCCGGAGTATAGGTCCGTGCCCCGGAAAGTAGATCCTATCGTCGCGCTCAATCAGCCGCTGTAGCTGCGCGCAGTAGTCGTGCATGTTTCCGTCAGGGGGGCTGACGATCGAACTGTTCCAACTCATAACGTGGTCGCCCGTGAAGAGCACTCCGTCAGGTCTCGCGAAACAAAGGTGGTCGCTCGCGTGACCAGGTGTGTGCAGGACGGTAAGACCGGCAATGACCTGTCCGTCCTCCAGAAACCGGTCAGGTCGAAATGCATCGTCAGGGAATGCCCGTGAGGCATAAACAGGTGCGTCTGTCCGTGCTCGCAGGGCTGGGACGACTCCAAAATGATCAGAATGGTGGTGTGTGAGCAGAATCCCGGATGGTTTGGCCCCCAAATTTTTGATGATTGCCTCGAAATGTGTACTGTCTTCTGCTGGGCCGGGGTCGATTATGAACCGACCATCAGGCGTATCAATGATGTAGCTATTTGTCCCGTGGTAGGTCATCTTTCCGGGATTGTTCGCGACGATCCTCAGAATTCCAGGGGCCAATTCGACTCCCTTCGCGCGGCAAGGCTCCGGCTCTGAGAAAAACATGCTGCTTCTTTTCATTGTGTGCGACCAGGTATTGATTGCGAACAATTTGGTTCGCACAGTTTTGCGCATTGCTCTCGCATGGCGCCGGAAACCTCAGGCTGGCGTCCGGTGCCTGTCAAATCCGGCATCGGACCATTTCAACTTATATTGGACCAAGACCGTATGAGACTGAAACAGTCTGATACAGTCTTGGGCTGGCAGTCACACAGCGCGGCGATTATGGTAAGCAGTATACAGAACTACAGCAATTGTCGCCTTCGTCAGATCCCCGAGAAGGAACGGGTAAAGACCGGCGTTCAGCAACTTTTCGCCATAGCCGACAAAGCCACCCAACCAGAACAGCCCTGCGCAATACATGAGTATCGAGCCCAAAAAGACCGCGACAGATGCTCTGAATGAAGGCCAAAGTCCTTGCAGTGCTTGAACAACCCAACCGGCAGCCGCCGCTGCAAGTGCGAAGCCTATCAGGTATCCGCCTGTGGGACCCGCAATATACGCCAGTCCGGCCGGAGCCGGAGGCGTGCCTGCGAAGACCGGCAGGCCAAGCAGACCTTCAAAAAGGTATGTCACAACAACAAGACTACTGCGCACCGGCCCCAGGAAAAGGCCCAGACCCAAGACAACCAGGGTCTGTGTAGACATAGGTACGGGGTAGAACGGCACCACGATTTTGGCGGATAGTGCCAAAAGAATTGTGCCGACGAGTATTATCGAGATTTCTCGGGTCAGTCTTGCGACTGATTGGCTTTGAGTGGTTTCCAGATTCATCTTTTTCGTCCTTGTTTCTGAAGATTGTTATTTTTTGGATAGTAAGCTCACATGCGCTTGGCGACTTCTTCCAACATGACTTCGCTCGCCCCGCCGCCGATGGCCTGCACACGGGCATCGCGTGACATGCGTTCCACCGGTGTTTCGCGCATATAACCCATGCCGCCGTGAAACTGGACGCAGTCATAAAGCACGCTGTTCACCAGTTCGCCGCAATAGGCTTTGACCATTGAGACCTCTTTCACGCAGTCACCGCCCGCGGCATCCAGACCGGCGGCGTGATAGACCAGCTGACGTCCTGCCGCGATCCGCGTCTGACAGTCGGCCAGCCGTTGGCGCACGGCCTGCTTGTCCCACAGAACGCCGCCAAAGGCCCTGCGCTGCTTGACGTAATCCACGGTCATGTCCAGCGCGGTTTGCGCTTCGGCACAGGCCATCGCACCCAGGACGATGCGTTCGTTCTGGAAGTTCTTCATCACCGAATAGAAGCCGCGGTTGACCTCGCCCAGAACGTTTTCGGCCGGGATGCGGACATCTTCGAAGATCAGTTCGGCAGTGTCCGAGCACAGCCAGCCGGTCTTGTTCAACGCCCGTCCGACCGAAAAGCCCGGCGTGCCTTTTTCGACCGCAAACATGGTGATCCCGCGCGACCCCTTGGCATCGGGATCGGTCTTGGCGCCGACAAAGTAGAGATCGCCATGCACGCCGTTGGTGATGAACATCTTGGTGCCGTTCAGCACCCAATCCGACCCGTCCCGCACCGCGCGGGTGCGCATGCCGGCCACGTCCGAGCCCGCGCCCGGCTCGGTCACGGCGACGGCGGTGATCATTTCGCCAGAGGTGATCGACGGCATCCACCGCGCCTTCTGTTCGGGCGTGCCGGCGTTTTCCAGATGCGGCGAGGCCATGTCGGTGTGGACCAGAACCGTGGCCGAGAATCCGCCGAAGGTGGATCGCCCGACCTCTTCGGCCAAAACCACGCTGGACATCACGTCCAGCCCCGCGCCGCCATACTGTTCGTCATAGCGCATCCCCAGAACGCCGAGATCACCCATCCGGCGCAGCACGTCGCGGGGCACCATGCCCTCCTCCTCCCAGGGCTCGGCCTTGGCGGTCACCTCGGTTTCGATGAACCGGCGCAGCTGGTCGCGGATCAAGTTGAGGTCTTCGTTGAACGGGCCGGAGGCCGCGGTGATGTTGTCTTGTCTGGTCATGTGTTTTCCTCTGGATCGAGTTTGATAAGTGGGGCGTGCCCGGCAACCGTGTCGCCCGGTGCACAATAGATTTCCGTCACTACGCCCGCGACCGGCGCGGGCAGGCTTTGCAACAGCTTCATGGCCTCAAGCACCACAAGCGTGTCACCGGCTTTAACGCGGTCGCCGCGTGCGACACGCACCTCGGCAACGGCGCCGGGCATGGGTGCGGACAACAGGTCAGCGACGCCAGACCCGCCGGTGGCACGTTGCAGATGCTGGTCTTCCAGCGTGCGCAGGTCTGTCGCGGTCATTCCGGCAGGGGTTTGCAGGTGCACCCGCCAGTGACCCGGCGCGCGCGAGACATAGGCGGTGCGCGAAAACGGAACCCCGTCGATGCGTCCGCTCAGACGGCATCCTGTTAAGGCGGCACTCTCGACCGCGATGGTCTGGCCGTCCAGTTGTACGGCTGTCAACACCGACCCGGAGCCGTTTACGCGGATCGGGTCGTCTTTGGTCGTCTCCCAATAGGATGCTGCACCGGGCCACCCCGCAGGGGCCGTGAGCCGCCATGACCCCAGGCTTTCCCAGGGCGACGCGCCCGCCGGGGCGAGATGCAGATGCAGCGCCATCGCGGCAAGGGCCATGTCCCGGGGATCAGCGGACGGTTCAGTCCAGCCGCCTGGAAACATCTCGGGCAGGCCTGAGGTATGGTGCCGGAACGCCTCAAAATCCGGGTGTGTCAGCAACGCGCGCTGATAGGCCAGGTTCAGACCGACGCCACCGACTGCAAAGGCATCCATTGCGACAACCGCCCGGCGGATCGCACCGGCCCGATCCGGCGCGTGGACGATCAGCTTGGCAATCATCGAATCGTAATGGTGGCTGACGACCGAGCCTGCCTCGACCCCGGTATCGAGCCGCACGCCGGCGGGCGGAGCCCAAAGGCTGATCTCGCCCGTTTCGGGGCGGAAATTCTCGGCCGGGTTTTCGGCGGCGATGCGGATTTCAATGGCGTGCCCGTCAAACTGCACATCGCCTTGCGTCAGCGCCAGCGGCTCGCCCCGCGCGATGCGCAACTGCCATTCGACCAGATCGATGCCGGTGATCGCCTCGGTCACGGGGTGTTCCACCTGCAACCGGGTATTCATTTCCAGAAAGTAGTATTCACCGCGCCCGGGGTCATAGAGGTATTCCACCGTCCCGGCGGAGCGATAGCCGATCGCCTGCGCCAACCGCACCGCTGCCGCACGCATGCGGTCGCGCACAGCCTCGGGAAGATCGGCGGCGGGGGCTTCTTCGATCAGCTTTTGGTGGTTGCGTTGCAGCGAACAATCGCGGTCGCCCAGATGCAGCACGGTGCCGTGAGTGTCGCCCAGAACCTGCACTTCGACGTGGCGGGCACGGGGTGCATAGCGTTCGAGGAACACCGCCGGATCGTCGAAGGCGCTCTGCGCTTCGGCCCGGGCAGATGCAATCGCTTCGGGTGCGTCGCCCGGATCGGAGACCAGCCGCATCCCGCGTCCGCCGCCGCCGGCGCTGGCCTTGACCAGAAAGGGGGTGCCTAGCGCCTCGGCCTCTTGCAGCAGGCGCGCGTCGGACTGATCCTCGCCTCGATAGCCGGGCAGGACGGGCACGCCTGCGGCTTCGGCGGCAGCCTTGGCCTCGATCTTGGAGCCCATCCGCGCGATAGCGTCGGGTTCCGGCCCGATGAACACAAGGCCCGCCGCCTCGACCGCCGCCGCGAAACCGGCATTCTCAGACAGAAAACCATAGCCCGGGTGCACCGCACACGCGCCCGTCGCCCGCGCGGCCTCAAGGATGGCCTCGACGTTCAAATAACTGTCCGACGGGGCGGCCCCACCGATGCAGACGGCATGATCGGCCTCGGCCACGAAGGGCGCGTCGCGGTCCGCGTCCGAAAACACCGCTACGTTTTCCAGCCCCAGTTTGCGGCACCCGCGCTGGATGCGCCGGGCAATCTCGCCCCGGTTGGCGATCAGAACGCGGGTGAAGCTCATTTCACCCGCCATGACGGAACGCCCTTGTTGATGAAACTGTTGATGCCTTCGATACCTTCCTCAGTCTCCCACGCATCGGCCAGCCGGTCGGCGGTGTAGATCATGTTGGTCTCCAGATCGTGGGACGCGACATAGGCGATCAGCGCCTTGGTATCGGCCACGGCACCCGGCGCGGCCTGAAGGTGATCATGCACCACCCGGTTCACCGTGGCGTCCAGGTCGCCCGGCGCGACAACCTCGGTCAACAGACCGATCCGCTCGGCGCGGGCCGTGTCGAACAACGCCCCCGACAGCATGGTTTCACGCGAATGCACCTTGCCGATGCGGGCCACCACATAAGGCGATATATTCGCGGGCAGAAGGCCCAGTTTTACCTCGGTCAGACCGAAGCGCGCGCCTTCGGCGCCGATGGTGTAGTCGCAGACGGAGATCATGCCGACACCGCCACCGTAAGCCGGGCCGTTGATCCTCCCGATCAAGGGTTTGGGCAGCGTGTCAAGACGGCGCAACAGCCGCGCCAGCGTGGCGCTTTGTGCGACCCTTTCACTACGGGTTTTCTCGACATTAGAGGCGAACCAGTTGAAATCGCCGCCCGCGCAGAAGCTCTTGCCCGCGCCGGTCAGGACCACAATACGCACATCGTCATCTGCAGCCAGCTTTTCGGCGGCATCGTATAGCTCTGCGATCAATTCGCCATTCAGCGCATTGTGTTTGTCGGGGCGGTTGAGCGTCAGCGTGGCGACGCCACGCGCATCGGTTTCGATAAGGATCGTGTTGTAGGTATTGGTCAACTTGAAGCCTCACATTCTGAATACAGGCGTATGGCGACCGGCTTCGGGCACCGATGTCACGATGGCCAGACACAGGCCAAGGATATCGCGGGTTTGCGCGGGTTCGATCAGCCCGTCATCCCAAAGCCGCGAGGTGGCATAATAGGGATCGGACTGTTCACCGTACTGGGCCCGAACCTGCTCCTCGATCAGCTTCATGTCGGCCTCCATCTTGCCCGGGTCGCCCCCTTTCTGGCGGCGCAGTTCCAGCATCACATTTGTGGCGATGTCGGCAGACATGGTGGCCAGTTCCGCCGTGGGCCAGGCAAAGAGAAAATTCGGGGCGAAACCACGTCCGCACATGCCGTAGTTGCCTGCCCCGTATGAGCCGCCCAAGAGGACCGACAGGCGCGGCACCTTGGCAACCGACATGGCATAGACCAGCTTGGCGCTGTCTTTGGCAATGCCGCCGCGCTCGGCTTCGGTGCCGACCATGAAGCCCGAGATGTTGTGGAGGAACAAAAGCGGGATGTTGCGTTGATCGCACATCGACACGAATTGCGCGCCCTTGAGCGAACTGTCGGACACAAGCGCCCCATTATTTGCGAGAATGCCCACTCGATAGCCGTGAATCCGCGCGGTGCCGCAGACCAGCGTCTCACCCCATCCGGGCTTGAATTCGCGGAATTCGCCGGCGTCGATCATGCGCAGCAGAACCTCGCGCATGTCATAGGGCTGTTTGCGATCGGCGCTGATGACGCCAAGCAGTTCCTCTGGGTTGCGCGCCGGCGGCGCGCAGGTTGCATCGGGACCCATCGGGCGCGACAGGCCCAGTTCGGATACGATGTCGCGCATCAGAGCAAGCGCATGATACTCGTCCTCGGCCAGATGGTCAGACACACCGGAGACGCGCGAATGCATCTCGGCCCCCCCCAATGTTTCTCCATCAACCTCTTCGTTGATCGCCACCTTGACGATCGAGGGGCCGCCCAGATGGATGCGTGCGTTGCCGCGTACCATGATGACTTCGTCCGACAGGGCCGGGATATAGGCCCCACCGGCCGTGCAGCCTCCAAAGACCGCCGAGATCTGCGGCAGGCCGCTCGCGGACATGTTGGTTTGACGATAAAAGGAATTGCCGAAATGGCGGGCATCGGGGAAAACCCGGTCCTGCTCTGGCAGATAGGCACCGCCGCAATCCACCAGATAGAGGCAGGGCAGCCGGTTCTCGGCTGCGATTTCCTGGGCGCGGATGTGTTTCTGCACGGTTTCGTGATAGAAAGACCCACCCTTCACTGTCGCATCGTTGGCGATCACAACGCAGGGCAGCCCGTGGACGATCCCGATACCGGTCACGATCCCCGCACCGGGCACCTCGCCCCCGTATTGACCGTAGGCGGCAAGCGACGACAGCTCAAGAAACGCAGTGCCCGGATCCACCAGCAGGTCGATCCGTTCGCGGACCAACAGCTTGCCGCGCTTGCGATGCCGCGCGACCATATCGGGGCGGCCGCCAGCCGTTGCTTCGGCGATCCGCGCACGCAGCGTTTCGACGCGCTCGCTTTGTGCGGCGTGGTTGCGGGTGTAGGTCTCTGATGCGGTCAGCACCGCTGTTTCAAGACGTGCCATGAAGTCAGGTATCCTGTCTTTGGAGTATCCCGTTGAGGAACACATCGGCATAGGTGCGTGACAACGCATCGGCGCTACCGCGGTCCGGGTCGAACCAATCGAGCGTGGCGTTCAATGTACCGATCAGCATCAGGCGCAGGCGACGGATATCGACGTCTTGCTTCAGCGTGCCATCTTTCTTAAGCTGGGACAGAAGACTGTCCCACTCTGCCTCATAGGCCCTGCGCGTGGGCAAGTTGGCATCCCGGACGGATTGCGGCACCTGCCCGAAAATACGCACATTCGCCGATGTATAATCGCTCACATCAATAAGCGCGCGCAGATGCGCCCGGATCGCGGCGCGCAGTACCGTTTCGCCGTCGGCATCGGCCCGCAGGTCGGTGACGGCGTCTCTCATGCTCTCGTGAACGACTCGAATCCCTGCATCAAGAACGGCCGCGACGATCTCGTCCTTGGAACCGAAATGATAATATATGCTACCCGCCTTGATCCCGGCGGCCTCGGCAATTTTTCGGAGCGAAACGGACCCGTAGCCTTGTTCGCGGAAAAGCCGCGCGGCAATGTCCAGCACCCCATCCCGTCCAACCGCGCTGCGCGATGTCTCGTTGATTTTGATTGCCGTGTTTTGTGCCATATACTTTCGTATCGCCCCAACGCCTAACTAACGCCTGTTAGGTTAATAACGCAAATGAGTAAATCGTCGTGATCGTGCCAGACTAGAGTTTGCGGAAAATTCCGCATTGGCGACCGCCAAGAGGCCGCCCAGACATTAATGTGCTTGCCCGGACCCCGTCATCGGGTCCGGGCAAATGCCTTAGATCACGAAACCGCCACCGCAGATGACGTGCTGGCCTGAAATGAAGTTCGATTCCGGCGCACAGAACAGATAGACGGCACCGGCAGCTTCTTCCGGAGTGCCGACCCGGCCCAGCGGGATCATGCGCTCCATCTGGGACAGGAGATCGGGATTCACGCCGACCTTGATCTCTTTTTCTTCGACCTTGATCGTGCTGTCGCCATCCGCGCTGCCTTCGGTCAAGCGGGTGCGAATCGGGCCGAAGGCGACGGCGTTGACGTTGACCTTATAGCGGCCCCATTCCTTGGCCATCGTCCGGGTGACCCCTAGGATACCGGCCTTTGCGGCGGAATAGTTGATCTGGCCAGCATTGCCGCCGGTCCCTGCGATGGACGAGATGTTGACCACCTTGCGGAACACCTCTTGCCCGGCGGCGGCCTCTTCCTTGGCCTTGGCGCTGATCACCGGCTGGGCAGCGCGCAGGATCTTGAAAGGTGCCGTCAGGTGGACGTCGATGATCGCCTGCCACTGTTCGTCGGACATCTTCTGAACGACGCTATCCCAAGTGTAGCCTGCGTTGTTCACGATGATGTCTAACCCGCCAAAGCTGTCCACGCCGGTCTTGATGAACCGTTCGGCAAAACCGTCTTCGGTGACGCTGCCGGCACAGACCACGGCCTCAGCTCCCATTGCGCGCACCGCCTCGGCGGTTTCATTGGCCGGATCCGCATCCAGATCGTTGATCACCAGCCGGGCCCCTTCCGAGGCCAGTTTGAGAGCGATTTCGCGGCCAATGCCCCGGCCCGAGCCCGAGACCAGCGCCACGCGCCCGTCGAGTTTTCCAGTCATATTGATTCCTCCCGAAAGGCGCTATCAGGCTTTTTCATAAAGCGTGGTGACGCAGGCCCCGCCGAGGCCCAGATTGTGCTGAAGCGCCAGACGTGCGCCATCAACCTGGCGCGCATCTGCCTGGCCGCGAAGCTGCTGAACGAGCTCGGTACATTGCGCTAGGCCGGTCGCCCCAAGCGGATGGCCTTTGGACAAAAGACCGCCCGACGGGTTGGTCACGTATTTTCCGCCGTAGGTGTTGTCGCCATCATCAACGAATTTCGCCGCTTCGCCGCGACCGCAAAGGCCAAGCGCCTCATAGGTGATAAGCTCGTTGTGGGCGAAACAGTCGTGCAGTTCGACCACATCCACGTCCTCGGGCCCGATGCCCGCGTCCTCGTAAACCTGATCGGCGGCGCGCTTGGCCATCGAAAAGCCGACCACTTCGCGCATGTCATGGGCTTCGAAAGTTTCCGGTCCGTCTGTTGTCATGGCCTGCGCCGCGATCCGAACGGAACTGTCCAATCCGTGCTTGTCGGCGAATTCCTTGGAACAAATGATCGCCGCCGCCGCGCCACAGGTTGGCGGACAGGCCATGAGCTTGGTCATGACGCCGGGCCAGACGACCTGGGCGGCCATGACATCTTCCGCCGTCACCTCCTGCCGGAACAGGGCAACCGGATTCTTCGCAGCATGTCGGCTGGCCTTGGCGCGGATCTTGGCGAAGGTCTCGACGGGTGTGCCGAACTCGTCCATATGCGCCTTGCCCGCACCGCCAAAGTACCGCAGTGCCAGCGGGATTTCGGAACGGCCAACCAGATCGTCGGTTTCACTGTCGAATGCCGCAAACGGGCTGACCCGGTCATGGAACATCGCACCGATTGCGCCGGGCTGCATCTGTTCGAACCCAAGTGCCAGAGCACATTCGACCGCGCCGCTTTCAACTGCCTGCCTGGCCAGGAACAGGGCGGACGATCCGGTCGAGCAGTTGTTGTTCACATTCAGAACCGGGATGCCTGTCATTCCGACATGGTACAGGGCGCGCTGACCGCAGGTGCTGTCGCCATAGACATAGCCAACATAGGCCTGTTGGACTTTATCATAATCCAACCCCGCGTCTGCCAGAGCGGACCGGGTCGCAGCGGTCGCCATCACATCGTAGCTTTCGGATTTTCCCGGCTTCTGGAACGGGACCATCCCAACGCCTGCAACATAGGCTTTGTCTGTCATTTCTCTCTCTCCCAAGTTCGGTCAGGCCACCCTAATCGGTCCGCCAGCCTATTTTCTACCATTTGTTAGATTTTAAATCCCAACCTTGGGAAGTGTCAATATCGCCAAGCTGTGACGTAGGGAGCTTGCGCTATTTTCTAACTTGTGTTTGTTTTCGGGCCACACGCCCTGATCGGCGGCACAATTGAGGGATTCTGGTCCCGGCGCAACCGCTGACAAGCGTTTAGCACTCAGCTTACGAAAGGTGGTCGGAATGGCATACTGTTATGAGTTCAAGGGTTTTATACCCGTCGTGCCCGAGGATACATATGTCCACCCCCAGGCCGTTCTGATCGGAAATGTCATCTTGGGTCATGGATGCTACATCGGCCCCGGAGCAAGCTTGCGGGGCGATTTCGGCAGGATCGTGATCGGGGATGGAGCCAATGTTCAGGACAATTGCATCATCCATTCCTTTCCCGGCCGCGACGCCGTGGTGGAAAGCGACGGCCACATCGGCCATGGCGCGATCCTGCACGGTTGCACAGTGGGCCGGAACGCTCTGGTCGGAATGAATTCCGTCATTATGGATGGTGTAGAGCTTGGGGCGGAATCGATTGTCGGCGCGCAGGCGTTTGTGCGTGGCGAAACCGTGATTCCGCCGCGTTCGATGGTGGTGGGATCGCCGGCAAAGGTGATCCGCGAGGTCAGCGAGAAAGAAATCGCGTGGAAAACGCGCGGCACCGCGGAATACCAGCAACTTGCGCGCGACTGTCTGGCCGGATTGACGCCGGTCGAGCCGCTGAAGGCGGTCGAGGCAAACCGGCCCGGCATGGCGGCCTCTGACGTCGTCTCCATTCAGGAGGCGCGGCGGACATCGTCCTGACCGGTCCGGGAACCGGACCGGTCAGGACTACTTCAGATTCCGAAAGCACCAGATGGAAGCGCCTTGACGCGGAACGGCACTCCCCGACCCGGTGTGCCGTCCCTCAAGCCTTTACAGACGGAAGATCCCGTAGTGCGGATCGTCGATCGGTGCATTGAGCGAGGCAGAAATCGACATGCCAAGCGCGTTGCGTGTGTCCGCCGGATCGAGGATGCCGTCGTCCCACAATTCCGAGGTCGAGGTATAAGCCTCGACATCGCGCTTGTATTTTTCCAGCACCGGTTCGCGGATCGCGGCGATTTCTTCTTCGGTCAGCTCTTTGCCTTCGCGCTGAAGCTGCCGAATCTTGACGTCCGCCATGGTATTTGCGGCCTGATCCGCCCCCATCACGCCGATCTCGGCCTGGGGCCACATGAACAGCGTGCGCGCGTCCCAGGCCCGTCCGCACATCCCGTAGTTGCCGGCCCCGTAAGACGCATTGGCGATCACGGTAAACTTCGGCACGACCGAGCCGCCCTGCGCCATCAGCATCTTGGCGCCATCCTTGGCGATGCCTCGTTCTTCGTATTCGCGGCCCACCATATAGCCGGTGATGTTCTGGAAAAAGACCAGAGGCGTGCGGTTCTGGTTGCACAACTGCATGAAATGCGCTGCCTTGAGCGAACTGTCGTTGAACAGCACCCCGTTGTTGGCAAGGATGCCGACCTTGTAACCCCAGATATGGGCAAAGCCGCAAACCATCGTGGTGCCATAGTCGGGCTGGTATTCGTGAAAGCGCGAGCCATCGACGATCCGCGCCAGAACCTCGCGCATATCAAACTGGGTTTTCCGGTCCTTGGGGATGATCCCATAAAGCTCCTTGGGGTCGTAGTATGGCTCTTCAAAAGCGGCGGTTTCGATGATCGTTTTCGGGGTGCGCATCCATTGGCTGACAATCTCGCGCGCCAGTGAAAAGGCGTGTTGTTCGGTCGCGGCGCGATAGTCGCCGGTGCCCGATACCGAGGTGTGCATGACCGCGCCGCCAAGCTCCTGAACACCGACCTCTTCGCCGGTAGCCGCCTTGACCAGCGGGGGACCGCCAAGGAAAATCGCGCCTGTGCCTTCGATGATGATGTTGTAGTCGCTCAGCGTCGGCACATAGGCACCGCCAGCCGTGCAGTGTCCGCCGACCACGGCAATCTGCGGGATATTGGCCTGGCTCAGCTTGACCTGGTTGCGGAACACCCGCCCGCCCAGATACCGGTCGGGAAACACCCCGTGCTGCAGCGGCAGGAAACCGCCCGCGCTGTCGCAGATATGGATGACCGGCAGACGGTTTTCCAGCGCGACATCCAGAAGACGCACGACCTTTTTCACGGTATGCGGATACCAGGCACCGCCCTTGACGCTGGCATCATTGGCATGAATGGCGACCTCGCGGCCTTGCACGATGCCGATCCCCGTAACCACGCCTGCGCCGGGCACCACCCCGTCATATTCACGACAGGCCGCCAGGGTTGAAAATTCCAAAAACGGAGTGCCGGGGTCCAGCAGCAGTTTCAACCGCTCGCGCACGCCCAGTTTGTTCTGGCGGGCGAGGCGGTCGATATCGCGTTGCGGACGTTCGAAACGCGCCGCGTGCTGGCGAGCGTGGAATTCCTTCAGCCGTTCAGACATGGCGGCGAAATTTGCCTTGTAGTCGGCGGCATTGGTGTCGATCTGACTTTCAATTCTGCGCATGGTCACTCCTCCTCCGGAGCCAATTGGGCCAGGATGTCTTTCAGACCAAAACTGTCGCCTTCGGCGAATGGCATTTCGGCAACGACCCCGTCGCGCGGCGCCGTCAGTGTGGTTTCCAACTTCATGCTTTCGATCACCAGAAGTGGCTGGCCTTCTTCAACCGCATCGCCGGGTTTAACCGCAACTGACACCACGACACCCGGCATGGGCGCCACCAATCGGTCGTCGCTCGCGCCACCGTCGCTTCCGGCCAGGCGTTCGGCGGGATCAACCCGCCCGACTTCGTAGGTTCGCCCGTCCATGTGCACAAAAGTTGCTTCCGGCCCCACGGCCAGTCGCAATTCGCGCACAACACCCTTGGCCCGCAGCTTGTAACCGCCCGGCAGACCCGTCGGATCCAATTGGCAGGCAACAGCGCCAGTGGGGGTGTTGAGCACGAACCGGCTGCCATCATGACCCAGCCAGCAATCAGTCTCTTCTCCGTCGATCTGAAAAATCCGTTGCATCAGTTTCTCCACCCACCCATCTTGCGGTACATTTCCGGTATCTGCATTACGTCACTCACCAGGCGCTCGTCCGATAGGGCCGCCGCCGCTATCAGCAAGTCAGAGACATCTTCGCCCGGCGCGGTTAGCGTTTCGGATTGTTCAGCCAGGAAGCCAGTTGAAACGTCACCAGAGGCGAAATCCGGATGTGCAAGGATTGCATCCAGGTAACCGGTGTTGGTCGTTACCCCGAGAATCACATAGCTTTGCACCGCGCTCCGGGCACGGGCGATGGCCTGCGCGCGATCCGGGCCATGCACGATCAGCTTGGACAACATCGGGTCGAAGTCGGTCGTTACCTTGCCGCCATCCAGAATGCCGCTGTCTACGCGGATCCCCTCGCCCTGGGGTTCGTCCAGCAGCAGGATATTGCCGATCGCGGGGCGAAAATCGGCGGTCGCATCCTCGGCACAGATGCGCAGTTCGATCGAGTGTCCGGTTTGGGGAATATCCGCCTGCACGGCGCTCAGCCCGTCGCCCGCCGCGACACGCAGCTGCTCGGCAACCAGATCAAAGCCGGTTACCATCTCGGTCACCGGATGTTCGACCTGAAGGCGGGTGTTCATTTCCAGGAAATAAAAGGCCCCATCCTGTGCATAGATGAATTCGACAGTCCCTGCCCCGCGGTATTTGACGGCGCGGGCAATTCCGGCAGCGGTCTCGCAGATCTCATCCCGTTGCTCGGGGGTCAGCGCCGGTGACGGCGTTTCCTCGATAATCTTCTGGAACCGGCGCTGGATCGAACATTCACGTTCCCAGAAATGGACCACGTTGCCCTGTCCGTCGCCCATCACCTGCACCTCGATATGGCGCGGGCGTTCGATATAGCGTTCGACGAAAAGCCGCCCGTCGCCGAAATATCGTTCGCCTTCGCGGCGCGCGGTTTCGATTTCGGTCTCCAGCGTGCTGTCCTCGCGTACGACGCGCATGCCCTTGCCGCCACCGCCGGCCGAGGGCTTGATGAGCAGCGGATAGCCAACGGCGCGGGCGCGTTCGACAAAGCTCGCCGGATCATCATCCTCGATGGCCGAGGGGGCGACGGGAAACCCGCGTTCCTCGACGAAGGCGCGGGCGCGGACCTTGTCCCCCATCAGGTCGATGACCTCGGACGTCGGGCCGACAAAGGTCACTCCGGCTTTTTCCAGCGCCGCGACAAAACCGGCATTCTCTGACAGAAAGCCATAGCCGGGATGAACCGCGTCCGCGCCGATCCCTTTGGCGGCTTCGACGATCTGAGGAATATCGAGATAGGCGGCCACGGGCGTCGGGCCGTCGATCATCACGACCTCATCTGCGATCAGATGCGCCGGCCCCTCTTGCTCGGCGACATGACGCAACACGGCAGTCGCAAGCCCGCGGGCCTTAGCGGTGCGCAACACGCGCGCCGCGATCTCGCCCCGATTGGCGACCAGGAGTTTCGAAATGGTCATGGTGTCGTCCTCTTAGTTCCGGGCCGCGGCATTCAGTCCGTCACGTGCGGCCAGATCGGCTGGCACGGGAATTTCGATATCAAGCAGCATCTGCGCGAACCCTTTGCCCTGCGGGTCTATGCGGACCGAGGCGATGCCGCCACCGCCAAGCGATTCATGCAACAGGAAATTCAGCGAATGGCTTCCAGGCAAGTCGAACCGTTCTACCCTGCCGTCGCAGACATGGGCGAAATAGTCCTTCACCACCTCTTCGCTGAGAGCCGAGCGGATATATGGTAGGTAGTCCGGCTTGCGCGCGAGGATGCCGATATTGGCGATGTCCCCCTTGTCGCCCGAGCGGCCCCAGGCCAAATCGACGAGGCGGACCTTGACAACGTCCGGACCGGGCTCGCGGCTATCTGCGGGCGGTGCGGCAGGCGGATCAAGGTGGACTGGCGTAGTGGCCACGCTCACGGGCACATCCTTGCCGTCGACCTCGACCGCGACGGGGGTTTCGGCCTTGCTCTGAAGGAAGGAAAATAGACGGACCACCGGCTGCACCTTTGGCCGTCCGGCGAAGAACCCGGTCAGACCCTGCGCGGTCGAAATCGCCATCGGTGCGATTTCGCCGGCAAAGATGTTCAGCGCGGCGCGATCGTCATGGACCGCGCCGATCTTGAGCACCACCTCGCGGGTCCGGGCGCGCGCATTTGCGCCGTAGGCCGCCTCGGCCCCCAGCACCTCGACGCTGACCTGCCGGAAATCTCCCATGTTGCGGTCGCGGAAAATCCGGCGACAGCGGGTCAGGATCGCCTCGGCCACACGTTCGGCCTTGGCGGGTGCGTCAATCGCGGCCAGTGTCAGGGTAGAGACCGCGCGCCAGCCATCGGCATGGGTCGCCGACACCTTGTAGCTGTCGGTGCGCCCAAGCCCCCTGCCGCCCTTGACCAGCACCCGGTCGGGTCCGACCTGTTCCAGGGTGACCCCGGACCAGTCGCAGATCACGTCGGGCAACAGGTAGGCGCGCGGGTCCCCGATTTCATAGAGCATCTGCTCTCCGACTGACCCGGGCACGACCAGCCCGCCGGTGTCAGGCGTCTTGGTCATGATGAAACTGCCGTCTTCGGACACCTCGACGATGGGCATGCCCATATTGTCCCAACCCGGCACGTCCTGCCAGTCGGTGAAGTTGCCGCCGGTTCCCTGGGGGCCGCATTCGATCAGGTGGCCGGCCAGCGATCCCTGGCTGAGCTTGTCCCAGTCATCGTCGCCCCAACCGTATTCATGCATCAGGGGACCAAGCGCGACCGCGCTGTCGGCGCAGCGTCCGGTGATCACGATGTCGGCCCCGGCATCCAGCGCGGCAGCGATGGGGCGGGCACCCAGATAGGCATTCATGCTCCAGATATCATCTGGAAATGCGACACCCGAGAACATTTCCGTCTGACCGTTTTTGCGAATTTCATCGGCCCTGGGCAACAGGTCATCGCCTAGCACGACTCCGACGGACAGATCGATCCCGGCCTGGGCGGCGGCTTTGGCAAGCGCATCGCTGCAGCCACGCGGGTTCACGCCCCCTGCATTGGCAACGACCTTGATCCCTTTTGCCTTGATATCCGACAACCAGGGTGCCAGCGCCTTGACGAAGTCCGGCGCATAGCCCGACTCGGGCGCTTTGGCGCGGGCCCGCGCCATCAGCGACATTGTCACCTCTGCCAGATAGTCAAACACCAGATAGTCGATCTCGCCCTTTGAGACCAGTTGACCGATCGCTTCCGGCGTATCGCCCCAGAAACCCGACGCGCATCCGATGCGCAGCTTTCGTTCCGACATATTCCTCTCCTCCCCGTTTGATCAGCGGCCCGTCCATTCGGGTTTGCGCTTCTCAATAAAGGCATCAAAGCCTTCGCGCGCGTCTTCGGTCTGCGCCACACGCGGTAACAGTGTTTCTGCAAACCGCATCTGCTGCGGATAGGTCATGTCCTCCATCGCGTGACAGGCGTATTTTCCCAGCCGGATCGCGCTCGGCGACTGCGCGGCGATCTGGGCAACCAGTTCTGCAACCTTGTCGTCCAGCCCCGCGGCATCGGTCACATAGTTGACCAGATTGAACTGCAGGGCTTCCTCGGCCGTCAGAGGAACGCCGGTGATGAACATCTCCATCAGCCTCCGCCGGGGCAGCACGCGCATCATGGGTGGCACGATCGTCATGGGAAACAGACCCACCTTCACTTCCGGCGTTCCGATGCGAGCATGATCCGCCATCACAGCCAGATCGCAGGCACAGATGATGCCCGCTCCTGCCCCCATAGCGACGCCATTGATGCGCGCGATCGTTGGCTTTCGGCACGCCTGTATCGTCTCGAACAACCTTCCGGCAAAATGATCCGGGTCCGCCGGATCCTGAACAAACGGGCCGCCATCCGCCCCCGCCTTGATGTCGCCCCCGGCACAGAAGGCGCGCTCGCCCTCGCCGGTCAGAACGATCACGCGGCAATCGCTGTCCCTCTCGGCAGCACATATGGCGGCCATGATCCCGTCTGCGACCTCACGGTTGAGGGCATTTCGATTGTCAGGACGTCGAATCGTGATACGCACTTCTTTGCCGAGCGCCTGCGATTGAACAACGCTCTCAGTCATTTCCGAAGCTCCCCCCCCTCTGTATTGCAGGACACCGCGCTTTCTTACGTCAGGTCGTCAAAAGCTTGGCTTGATCTATTTTCTAACATATGTTTGATTTTGGTCAACACGGCGGACGACATTTTTCGGGAGGATGATATGACCACTCAAAGTGAGGCCATCTCGGCTGATCTGGAAGCCATCAGGGCGAACTATTCTTTGACTGATGAGCAACGGCAGATCGTCGATCACGTGGATCGGGTGTCGCGCGAGGTGCTACACCCACTGCAAGCGCGTATGGATGACGAGGAATGGTGGCCCGATGATCTGTTCAAGCAGATGGGCGAGCTGGGCCTGCTGGGGATTACCGCACCCGAAGAGCTTGGCGGATCGGGACAGAACGAGTTCACCCAGGCGCTGGTGTCCGAGGTGATTTCGAAGTGGAATCCGGCTGTGGGCCTCTCACACGGGGCGCATGACAACCTGTGCCTGAATAACCTGCTGCGCAATGGATCCGAAGAGCATGTGAAGAAATACGTGCCGGGCCTTTGCTCGGGCGAGCTGGTTGGTGCTTTGGGCCTGACCGAACCGGGTGCGGGATCCGATGCGCTCGGATCCATGGCCACAACTGCCCGCCGCGACGGTGATGATTATGTCATCAACGGCTCGAAGATTTACATCACCAACGGCCCCATTGCCGATGTGATCCTGCTTTATGCCAAAACCGACAAGTCGAAGGGCGCCAAGGGCATTTCTGCTTTCATCATCGAGACGGACAATCCCGGTTTCAAGGTGGCGCAAAAGCTTGACAAGATGGGCTTTCGCGGCTCGCCAACCGGAGAACTGGTGTTTGAGGATTGCCGCGTACCCGCATCCGCCATGGTTGGACCGGAAAACACCGGCGTTTCGGTGGTAATGAGCGGGTTGGATCTGGAGCGTGCTATGGTTGCCTCAGTCTGCGTTGGCATGGCCGAACGCGCCCTGGAACTAGGGCTGGAATACGCCAAGATTCGCGAACAATTCGGCAAACCGATTGCAAGTTTCCAGATGATGCAGTCGAAACTGGCCGAGATCTACACCGAGGTCGAAACCGCGCGCGCATTCGGTTATCGGGCACTGGCCGCCTGTACGGGCCTACCAAAAGGGGCCGGGGGCCGTGGCGAAATCCACAAACTGACCGCGGCGGCCTGTCTTTACGCAGGCGAGGCATTCAACAAGGCGGTGACCGAAGCCTGTCATATTCATGGTGGCTCTGGCTACATGCAGGACACCGAGATCAACCGGCTGTTCCGCGCCAACAAATTGTTGGAGATCGGCGCGGGAACAAGCGAAGTCCGCAAGATCATCATTGCCGAAGAACTTTTGCGCGCCTGAGGGGGACGAGACAATGAACAAGCAACTGCGCAACGACACCGCTCTGCCAACACATTTCATGACGGACGAACAGCAGGCCCTGGCCGATCAGGCCGGCAAGTTCTTCATGTCCGAATTCCACCATCTGAATGCGGAAATGGACGATACTGATGACCTGCCGTCTTCGGTTTTCCCCAAGCTGGGCGAAATGGGCTACCTGGGACTGAACGTGCCGACGGAATTCGGCGGTGCCGGGCTCGATTTTACCTCGGCCTGTATCATCACCGAGGAAATGTCGCGCGCCTCGGCGGCCATCGGACTGACCCATGTGGCGCACGACAACCTCTGCGTCAATAATATCTATCGCAACGCCAATGACGAGTTGCGCCGAAAATACCTGCCAGGTCTGTGCGACGGCACGCTGGTGGGTGCCCTGGGTCTGACCGAACCCGGCGCGGGGTCTGATGCGCTTGGCTCGATGCGGACCACGGCCAAAAAGGATGGCGACGACTACATCCTGAACGGCGCCAAGATCTACATCACCAATGGGCCGATTGCCGATCTGGTGCTGGTCTATGCCAAGACATCGCCCGAAAAAGGGGCCAAGGGCATTTCCGCCTTTATCGTGGAAACCGACACGCCCGGTTTCAAGGTGGCGCAGAAGCTGAACAAGATGGGATTCCGGGGCTCGCCGACGGGCGAACTGGTATTCGAAGATTGCCGTGTTCCGGCCAGAAACATGGTCGGCAAGCTGGATGGCGGGGTTGCCGTTACCATGTCCGGACTTGATCTGGAACGTGCCATCGTCTGTTTCAACGCTCTGGGCATTGCGCAGCGGGCGCTGGATATTTCCATCGATTACGCCAAGACACGCCAGCAATTCGGCAAACCGATCGCCAGTTTTCAGATGGTTCAGGCGATGCTGGCCGACATGTATACGCAGATCGAGGCCGCGCGGAGCCTGTCCTTGCGCACCGCTGCCATGTGTGAAGGCCTCGAAGAGGGCGAAGGCGGGCGCGGCGAAATACACAAGCTCACCGCTGCGGCGATCTACAAGGCCGCTGAGGCGACATCCTTCGTGCTGGACAAAGCTGTCCAGATTCACGGCGGCTCGGGTTACATGCGTGATACAGAAGTGAACCGGCTATACCGGACCGGTCGCGTGCTTGAGGTCGGCGCAGGCACCCAGGAGGTTCGCAAACTCATCATCTCTGGCGAATTGCTGAAGAACTAGGGGCGGAACATGAGCGAAGCGAAATCAAGGCGTTACGCGTCGGATCTCATGGCGGGTCAAGTTGCCCTGGTCACGGGGTCCGGATCTGGAATGGGCCGGGCGACGGCGATCGAAATGGCCGCTTGCGGGGCAAGGCTTGCGCTGTTCGCGCGCCGCGAAGAGCCGCTGGAAGAGACCGCCGAAATGATCCGGGCGGCGGGGGGCGAGGCCTTTGTCGTGCCCGGAGACACCCGCGACGAAGACAGTATCGAAGCTGCGATGGGGCGGATCAAGGACCACTATGGGCAGTTGGATGTTTTGGTGAACAATGCCGGCGGCCAGTATATCGCGGCCGCCCGCGATATCACCAACAAGGGCTTCGAAGCCGTGATCCGCAACAACCTGATCGGATCTTGGCAGATGACCCGGGCAGCGGCGGATCACTTCATGTACGACAATGGTGGATCGGTTGTGTTTGTCACCGCCATCTCTGCGCGCACCGCGCTTACCGGCTTTACACACACCGTCGCCGCCCGCGCCGGTGTGACGGGCATGATGAAAACGCTGGCCGCCGAATGGGGCGAGTACGGCATCCGGCTGAACTGTGTCGCGCCGGGCACGATCAAGACCGATGCGCTTGGCCGCTATCCGATTCCGCCGGAACAGTGGAAAAAGCTGAACCGCTCGGTGCTAAACCGGATGGGGGCGGCCGAGGACATCGCAGGCACGATCATTTTCCTGGCCTCGAAACTTGGCGGTTTCATCACCGGAGAAGACATTTATGTAGACGGCGGTGAAACCTTGCATATGGGTCATGACGCGCGGGACATGATCAACCCCGCGATGTTCGAGAAACGCGAACGGGGAGATGGCAAGAATGAATAAACAGCCCGTCCTTCTGGAGATTTCCGACAGGATCGCTACGGTTACGCTGAACGACCCCGAGCGGCGCAACCCGGTCACCGGCAACGACATGATCGCTGCCCTTCTGGAGACCTTCGCCAAGGTGCAGGCCGATCCTCAGGTCAGCGTGATGATCCTGACCGGGGCCGACCCGGCCTTTTGTGCAGGCGGGGACATCAAGGAGATGAACGATCCCGACAGCGTGTTCCGCAAGGAGCCGCTGGCGGCGGCGCAGAGTTATGTTGATGGGGTGCAGCGGCTGCCGCTTGCGCTCTACAACATGGATATTCCGACGATCGCCGCAGTCAACGGCCCGGCGGTGGGCGCGGGGTGCGACCTGACCATGATGTGCGACATGCGCATCGCGTCAGAAAAAGCAAGGTTCGGCGAGGTGTTTCTGAATCTCGGAATCATTCCGGGCGATGCGGGCAGCTGGTTCCTGTTGCGTCGTCTGGGCCACCAGAAGGCCGCCGATCTGACCTTCTCGGGGCGCATGGTCGAGGCCAAGGAAGCGCTGGAGCTTGGTATGGTGCTTGAACTTGTGCCTCATGAAAAATTGATGGAACGGGCCCGTGAACGGGCCGCTGTCATCGCCGCGAAACCGCCGCGCGCGGTGCGGGTCGCCAAGCGTCTGATGCGCAATGCCGAACGGATGGACCTGCCGGATTTCCTGAATTCCGCGGCGGCCTATCAGGCGCTCATGCATCAGACCGAAGACCACCACGAGGCGGTTGCTGCGTTCGTCGAAAAACGAAAACCCAATTTCACGGGGCGTTAAAGGAAAGATCGCATGTCAGACATCACCCAAAAGAAGATGGAGCAAATCGCGCAGATGTGGAATGCGCGCGGCAAGGGTCTGATAACGCATATGGCGCTTGAGATCGAAGAGGTCTCGACGGAAGGTGTTCGGGTTCGGATGCCGTTCAATCCGGACTTTTGCGTCGATGCGGAACAATCGCTGCTCCACGGTGGTATCCTGACGGCACTTCTGGACAGTGTCTTTGGACTGGCGAACTTTGTTGCCATCGAAGGCGTCAGTACCATGGCCACTCTTGACCTCAGAGTTGATTACCTGCGCCCGGCCCGTTCGCGCGCGGATGTCATCGTTCAAGCGCATTGTTTTCGCAAGACCCGCCACATCGCCTTCAATTCCGGCAGCGTCTGGTTCGCGGGCCATGAGGATGCTGAAATAGCTAGGGGAACCGCCTCGTTTGCATTGACGCGCGGCGAAACCAGCCTGTTTGACGCAATGACAAAAGGAAAAACCTCGTGATGGACGTGCAAACTGTCAATGCCAATGTATCCCGGGTGCCGTTCTTCCGATTTCTCAACTTTGAGGTCAGAAGTCTAGACAGTCTCCATGCTGAGGCGGAAATGACCTTTGATGACCGCCATATCGGTAACCCGATCATGGAGTACTACCATGGCGGCATAATCGCGAGTTTTATGGAGGCCACTGCCGCCATCGCGGTACAGCCCGATTTCGCCGACGTTCCGGCCAAGCCGATCAACCTGACCGTCGATTACCTCAGACCCGGTGTGAAGGGACCGCTTTTTGCGCGCGCTAACGTCACGCGCAAAGGCAAGCGGATGGCAAGCGTCAGCGTGCTCAGCTGGCAGACGGATCGGGAAAAGGCGGTTGCCGAAGGGCTGTATCACTTCCTTCTGGTCTGACCGGGGCAACCGCTTTCAGGGCTACCTTGTCCTGTGGACGGGGTCGCTTCCCGGTTACAAATGCCTTCCAATAGCAGATTGATGAGCATGCTGGAGAATTCAGGCAGTGATAGATATCCTTCCACTCCTGCCTTGTTCGGGTCGAACCATTCCACCGTCCAGTTTAAGGCACCCAACATCACTTGGCGCAAGGGGACGATCTTGATATCCGACCGTATGGCACCGTCGTCCTGAGCTTCACGGAGTATCCGATCCCAGAGTTTTCCATACTCATGGCGAATACCCCTGTGCCTCTCCCTGAAATGATTGGGGAGCATTCCATAGCTTCTGATATTCGCTGAGGTGAATTCACTTGCCTTGAAGAGGAAATCCAGGTGCGCCCAGATTGCAGTCGCTATCTTGGCGTGATGATCGTACGGGGCATCGAATTTCCGAACGGCGGCTTCGACACCTGATAGCAAGTCCCTCAGTCCGGCGTTTAGAACTTCGTCAACGATCGCTTCTTTGGAGTTGAAATGGTAATAGACGCTGCCCGCTTTCATGTCCGCTTCTTCCGCGATCTTTCTCAGCGTGGTCGCCTTGTAGCCATTGTCCCTCAGAACGCGCGCTGCGGCCTTTAGAATTTCTGCACGGGTCTTAGCCGCCTTGCTGTCGGGATCCGGGGTTTTGGCGGTAGTGGCGGGGCACAGCTTCAAGCCTTCGGTATCCGCCTTGCGATGTGGACACATTCCGTCAAGTATCAGCTTACTCATTCGTTCCGCGAGTATGCGCACCGGATACGAGTCGACATCGTACCATTCTACGGTCCAGTTCATGGCACTCAGGATGAACTGGCGGATCACAGCAGTGGGTATGTCGCTTCGAAGGTGGTCGGCGCGTTTGGCGTCATTCAGGAATTTGCCCCAGGCACCCGCATATGATGCACGCAATTCGCGATGCGGGGCGCGTGTTTCGTCCGACAACATCGGATAGTTCCGAATATTGGCTGACGTAAAGTCGCTGTCGGTCAATAGGTAGGCAAGGTGTGTTTCAATCAGCAGTCCGAAAGTCTTGCGAAAATCCTCCGAACTTGTCGGTGCCGACCGAACGATTTCACTGACCGCCTGATATAGTTGACGGACGCCAAGATCGAGAACTTCGCTCAGAATCTGGTCCTTGGATTGAAAATGATAATAAATGCTGCCGGCCTCAATGCCAGCTTCCTGCGCGATGTCGCGCATAGTCGTTGCGTGATAGCCTTCATACCGAAAAAGTCGCGCAGCCGCCGAAAGGATACCCTCACGTGTCCTCTCAGACTTGCTCAAGTCTTCGCTCAGTGTCCTGGGGGGGTCAGTCTTGTGTACCATTTCATTTCGATACTTGCGGGACACGAGACTGTCCATTGCATTAAATCTAACAAATGTTAGAATAATCCAAGGAACGTTCCGAATCAAGTTCTTGACAAAGGTTTATCGGAAGAGGAGGACCTCCATGCGAGGGTTGAGTGGAAAACGGGTCATTGTGACCGGCGGTGGAAGCGGCATTGGCCGCGCAGTTTGCGAACGGTTCGGCGAAGAGGGCGCCGAAGTTGCCGTTTTCGATCTGAACAAGGATGGGGCGGAGGAAACTGTCCGACTGATCACCGAGGCTGGCGGGAAGGCGCAGGCCTTCAAGGTAGATATCACCGACCGTAGTCAAGTCGACACGGCGGTGGCCGAGTTCGAATCCGGCGGCCCGATTGATGTGCTGGTGAACAACGCCGGCTGGGACGTCAGCAGAATGTTTCTCGACACCGATGCCGATCTTTGGAAAAAGGTTATCGACATCAATCTTTACGGCCCGCTCAACATGCATCACGCGGTGCTTCCGGGCATGGTCAAGAGCGGCGGCGGTCGCGTGGTTAACATCGCCTCTGACGCTGGTCGTGTCGGGTCATCCGGCGAGGCGGTTTATTCAGCCTGCAAGGGCGGCATCATTTCGTTCACGAAGACCGTGGCGCGCGAGCTGGCGCGCAAAGGTATACAATTGAATGCGGTCGCCCCGGGACCGACCGACACACCTCTGTTCGCTCAATTTGCCGAGGGCGAGGCAGGTCAAAAGATCGCCGAAGGTCTCAAGCGGGCGATTCCGATGAAGCGCCTGGCGCAGCCGACGGATTACCCTGGCATCATCTGCTTCCTGTCGTCGGACGACGCAGGGTTCATTACCGGCCAGGTGATTTCGGTTTCGGGCGGCTTGTCCATGCACGGTTGAAGCCATGACAGCAGCGCCGGACACCAGGCGTTGCTGCCAAACCGTGCCAAAAGAGTTACCTCCCCGACTGGCCGCGCCTTTTGTGCGGCCCTTTTTCATTCTAGAAAGGTTGCGAATGTTTCAGCCAGGCTCTGACATCCAGCGGACAAGCACTCTGACCGCATTTCTGACGGGCTGCGGCATTGACAGTTACGAGGAACTCGTCCGCCGTTCGAATGAAGACCCAGACTGGTTCTGGGGCCGGATCATTGACCATGCCGGGATACGGTTCGCGCGGCCCTACAGCCGGTTGCGAGATATCTCCGAAGGGCCCGAATCGATCCGGTGGGCCGTCGGGAGTACTTTGAATCTGACGGAAACCTGTCTTGACGCCCGAATTGTCGATGGCTTGGGCGACAAGGTCGCAATCGACTGGGTCGGCGAAGACGGAAGCCGCCGCCGCTGGACCTATTCCGACCTTACCGCCGAAGCCTCCCGCGTTGCCTCGGCCCTTGCCACGCGCGGTGTAAGGCCCGGTCAGGCGGTGGGCATCTATATGCCGATGATCCCCGAAATCGAGGCCGCGCTTCTGGGGATTGCCCGGCTGGGCGCGGTTGCGGTGCCGCTGTTTTCCGGTTTTGCGCCTCATGCCATCGTATCGCGCCTGAACGACGCGGATGCCGTGGCGGTGCTGACAGCGGATGCCACACCCCGGCGAGGCAAGCCGGTCTGGATGGAGGCGAGCCTCGCCCAGGCTTTGACCGACGTGCCATCGGTTCATACCGTGATCAGCCTGCGACGGTTCGGCGGTGCGGTAGCCGATCCCGCCCGCGATCTGGACTGGAGCGAAACCGTGGGCCGCGCCAGTCCGGAGCTTGCCGCCGTTCCGGTCAAGGCCGAAGCCACCTTTCTGATCGCCTATACGTCAGGCACCACCGGACGGCCCAAGGGCGTCGTGCATACCCATCTGGGCGTGCAGGCCAAGGCCACGGCCGATTTCCTGCTTTGCCTCGACATGAAACGGGATGACCGGCACCTCTGGATGACCGACATGGGGTGGGTCATGGGACCGCTTACCCTTTTGTCGGTGCTCTTGTCCGGTTCGACTCTGGTGCTGGCCGAGGGCGCACCATCAATGCCCGGCGATCCCTTCAGGCTGTTGCGTCTTGCGTCCGAGATGGAGGTCACGCATCTCGGCGTGGCCCCGACCCTGGTACGGCAGTTCATGACGCAGGATACTGAATCTTTGTCGGGCTACGACTTGTCGTCCCTGCGCATCGTCGCCTCGACCGGCGAGCCCTGGACCGAGGATGCCTGGCTCTGGCAGCTCGATCATATCTGTCGCCGCCGCGCCGTGCCGCTGAACATCTCGGGCGGGACCGAGCTTTTTGGCGCGATCCTGACCTCGACCGTGCTGCACGAGCTCAAGCCCGGCGGATTTTCGGCCCAGGCCCTGGGTGTCGGGGCCAAGGTTCTGCGCCAGGACGGCAGCGAAGCCGCACCGGGCGAGGTCGGCGAACTGGTCGTGACCCAGCCGCCTCTGGGTCTGACCCCGGCCATCTGGGGGGACCGCGATCGCTACCTTGAAACCTACTGGTCCACCTTCCCCGGCCTCTGGCGGCACGGCGACTGGGTGCGCTGCGATCCGGACGGGACATGGTATATCCTGGGCCGGTCGGACGACACGCTGAACATCGCCGGCAAACGCATCGGCCCGCCCGAGATCGAGGCGGCCCTGACCGAAACCGGAGAGGTGGTGGACGCCGCTGCCATCGCGGCACCTGATGACATCAAGGGCGTGGCCGTCGTCTGCGTCTGCGTGGCGGCCCCAAATGTGTCGCCGGACGCGGAGCTCGTGAACCGGCTCAAGGATCGTGTCGGAGAGATCGTCTCGAAGCCCTTCCGCCCGCGCGAGATCCACTTTGTCGAAGCGCTGCCCAAGACCCGCAGCATGAAAACCATGCGCCGTGTCGTGCGTGCCGCCTTTCTCGGTGAAGATCCGGGCGATCTGTCGTCGATCAGCAACCCGGAAACCATTCAGCCCATCGCAGACCTGCAAAAGGAAAAGTCATGATCACTGTTTTCGGAGCCACGGGCACGACTGGCGCGCCCCTCGTCGATACGCTTCTGGCAAAAGGCGCGTCCGTGCGCGCTGTCACCAGCGCCCCCTCCAAGTTAGATGCGCTAAGGGCCAAAGGATGCGAGGCGGTCGCAGCGGATTTCACGGACCCTGCCGCGCTGGCGCGGGCCTGTGACGGGGCAGAAAAGATATACCTGGTCACGCCTGCCCATCTGAACATGCGCCAGTGGAAGGCGAACGTGATCGAGGCGGCCAAGGCCGCGGGCGTGCGCCATATCGTTGTGGCCACGGGGCTTGGCGCGTCGCCCAAGGCGGGGCTGACCTTTGGAAAGTGGCATTCCGAAACCCAGGAGCTGCTGAAGCAAAGCGGCCTTGACTGGACCTTTGTCCAGCCGACCTATTTCATGCAGAACCTGCTGTGGCAGGCCGGCAACATTGCAAAGGACGCCGTGTACTATGACGATCTGGGCGGCCCCGTGGCCTGGATCGACGCCCGCGACATCGCGGATGTCGCCGCCGAGGCGCTGACCGCTCCGGGTTACGAAGGCAAGGCTCTTGGCCTGACCGGGCCCGAAGCTCTTGCAGGGGATGACATCGCGGCCCTTCTGTCCGGGGTGACGGGACGAACAGTGTCGTGCGTGTCCCTGTCGGCCGAAAATGCCAAGGCGGGCATGGTGGCTGGCGGAATGCAGGACGAGGTCGCCAGAGCCATGGTCGAATTGGCTTCCATCGCGCCCAAGGGCTACCTTGCCGGCATCGAGACCACGGTCAGTGATGTGATGGGACGCCCGGCGCGCCGATTTGCCGATTTCGTCGCCGAGAACCGGGATGCTTTCGTCAAGTAACCTGATGGAGCCGCCGCGTTATCTCGAACTGGCTCCGCCTGAGGAAGCGGCCAAACAGATCGACCATTTGTTCGTGTTCCGCGATACCGGTGTGCTGAGCGGTGGTGGACACGGGCGGTTCGCAACCGACCTCTTTACCCTTTCGGTAACGCGCGACGACAGCGGCGGCGGGCGCGTATCGCTGGCAGAACCGCGCCCCTATTTTTCGCCCCGCCCAAGGCCATTCCTGGGTGTCGTGGCCGGGCTGCGACTGTCGTCACGACCGCAGCGATTTCCCGACTCCAAAGGGCTGGACATGCTGGCCTCAGAACTGGCCCGGGTTCAGAACGGGGACGATGACCTGCCTGCGCTCATCGCGGTGCTTGACGGCCTTGCGAGAGACCTGCGCTTTGCCGCACCAACCGGAGCTTACAGCGACCGGACCAAACGTCGAAAGGTGCGGGCGGAAACCGGCGTGTCGCGGCGGCGGCTTGCGACCTTGCGACGCTTTCGCCGGGCTCTCGGGCAGCTTGCGTCAAAGACCCTGCTGCTGAGCGATCTGGCGCTGGACGCCGGATACTACGATCAATCTCACTTGTCCGCCGCTTGCCGGATCTTCGCCGGCAAACCGCCCGGCGCGTTGCGCGCTCTGTCTATTCCGCGTCGTTTTGACCTTTCGCTACAAGATACGCGCCTCAAAGACCGCCTAAGATTGGTCATTGACGAATGAAATCGAAGAGGAAGACCCGCCATGACACAATTCAAACCGAAAAACCCCGACTATGACGCACGCGTGCGCAACAGTTTCGATCGCCAGAAGGTGATGAACACGTTGGGGATCAGCATTGCCGAGTTGTTACCCGGCCGCATCGTTCTGGAAATGGCACATCAGGTTGCACTGACCCAGCAGCATGGGTTTTTGCATGCCGGAATCCTGTCGACAGCGCTGGACAGCGCCTGCGGATACGCGGCCTTTTCGCTGATGCCAGCGGACGCGGCAGTGTTGACGGCCGAATTCAAGATCAACCTACTCAACCCGGCGGACGGCGAACGGTTTCGCTTCGTCGCTGACGTGGTGAAACCAGGCAGGACGCTGACCATATGCGAGGCGCGTGCCTATGCCGTGAAGAGCCAGGATGAAAAGCTCGTCGCAACGATGACCGGAACGCTCATGGCGCTGATCGGGCGGGCGGGGGTCGCGGACTGAGCGCAACCCGGCCGCAGCACATCCGATCCGGGCGGCCGGGCCGATTATTCAGACAGCTGGATCAGCTGTTCCAGCGGCTCGCGACCTCGGCCAACCGTTTCCCGTAGGCGCGCGCGGTATCCAGATCGCCGCCAGCAGGTTCAGACCTGCCAAGCGGTAATGTTAGCCTTTAGCAGTGCGGTCGCCGATTGTCCCTCGTCAGGGTTTTTCGGAGAGCTGAGACTGTATCGTAACGGAGGATCTGGTTCAGTTTCTGTTCAAGTTTATGCGGCAGCGGCCTGATGCTGCAACCGTAATTGGAACGGATGGACGCCCACGGTGCCGATGGGCTGCCGTCACGCCGGAGTTTCCAGTCAGGGCGGAGCTGGCGCACCATTCCGGCCAAGCGCGAGAACTTTCGTGCTGCCTTCGCCGGGTTCGACTTTCGGGGAGTTGCGAACTTTGACGACAACGATATTAAGCGCCTACTTGCCGATGAAGGAATTGTTCGCTATCGAGGCAAGATCGAAGCCGTGATCAACAACGCTCGCCGTACTTTCGAGGTCGTCCAAGAGGAAGGCTCCTTCGCCGCATTCATCTGGCTATATGAACCTGCCAAGGACGACGCACTGCCACAAATGCGGTCCAAATCACCAGCGTCCGAGACCCTGTCCAAAGACCTACGAAAGCTTGGCTTCAAATTCGTGGGGCCGGCCACCGTATATGCATTCATGCAGGCCATGGGATTTATCAACGATCACGCAGAGGTCTGTTGGATGCGAAAGGACGTCGAAACAGCCCGAAACACCCTTCGCACACCGACATAGGCAACTGTCGGCCAATTAACGTGAAAAAAATTCAGGGCCACTTAGCGTGGAAAGTCACAGACAGGTTTCGCGTCAGTCGACCTAGACTTCAGAGCTTTGAGAGTAGCGAGGCCAATTGAGCGGCGTCTTTGGGTTTCAGCTTTGCGCCGATCCTTTCCGACAGAACCCGTTCATAGATCGGCCACATCGCCCTCCTGACAGATTTACCCTTTTCAGAGATAGAAATGTTTTGACCTCGCCCATCTTCCAAGCAGTCCTGTCGGTTCACCAGCCCTGCTTTCACCATACGGTTCAGCAGCCGCGAGGTACCGTATTGGGGTAACAAAATCCGGTCTTTGAGTTCGAATGGCCGGAGTCCGTCCGGGCCAGCCTTCTCGAGTTCGAGAAGCGCGTCATACCATGCAATTGGCGGGTATCCTGCCGATTTCAGAGACGTTTCGACAGCCTCAAGCAAAACGCGGCTTTTAGTCATGAGGGCTGTCCAGGCGGCCTCAGTAGCATGGTCAATCTCGTTCATATCCAGCACCTATCATGTACATGTAAGTGCATCAACCTTGACATCGCATGTGACGCGCTATATATAGATGCAACTGCATCGACATATGGGATCATATCATGTCACAATCGCACCTCACAGAATTTGGGATATTCCTGCTCCGTATAGCACTCGGGATCATGTTCCTGGCGCACAGCCTGTTTCTCAAGCTCTTCATTTTCACACTTCCCGGAACGGCGCAGTTCTTCATTTCGATCGGGCTGCCCGGCTGGTTTGCTTATATGGTCTTTGCAGTCGAGGCGATTGCCGGTGCCCTTTTGGTCCTCGGCGTACAGGCTCGGTGGGTCGCGTCGGCGACCGTGCCCATCCTGGCCGGTGCGACCTGGGCTCACTCCGGAAACGGCTGGATGTTCGGATACGAGAACGGCGGGTGGGAATACCCGGCCTATCTGACGCTGCTTGCCATCGTGCAAGGGCTTCTGGGCGACGGCCGTTTCGCCCTCAGCCCTTCCTTCGCGCCCGGTAACGTGCAGATGGCGGGAGAGACAACATGAGCCTCCACCTCATTAGCCATGCGCTCTGCCCATATGTGCAGCGCGCGGCGATCTCGCTCACTGAGAAAGGTGTCACGTTCGAGAGAACTGACATCGATCTTTCGAACAAGCCCGACTGGTTTCTTGCCATATCTCCGCTGGGCAAGACGCCTGTCCTGGTTGTGGACGGGACGCCGATTTTCGAATCTGCGGTTATCCTCGAATATCTTGAGGATACACAACCCCACGCGCTTCATCCGCACGACGCTCTCGATCGCGCCCGCCACCGTGCCTGGATTGAATTTGGATCTGCTGTCTTGAACGACATTGCGGGGTTCTACTCGGCGCCGAACGAGAAAGCGTTGGAAGAAAAAGTGGCGGCGCTCCGCGCAAAGTTCCTTCGGCTGGACGCGGAGCTTGGGGAGGGACCATGGTTCGATGGCCACCGGTTCAGCCTCGTCGATGTCGTATTCGGCCCGGTCTTCCGCTATTTCGACGTTTTTGACACCATCGGAGAGTTTGGCGTCTTCACAGGGCTTGCCCGTGTAAGGGCCTGGCGACATGAACTGGAGCGTCGGGTTTCTGTGAAGAATGCCGTCAGTGAAGATTACCCGACCCTTCTGCGTGACTTCATCAGACGGCGCAATTCTTACCTGTCCCAGATCATGCAGACAGGAGGGCCGAAGAAGACAGTTACACAGGTGCGATCGGCTGACCGCTGATCACTTGATATCGTTTTGTCGGGCCGCAGTACAGAACCGGACGTTTGAGGTCGCTTGGCGAATGTCCGCTTTGTCCCGCACATCGGATAGTCGCCGACTTTCCCTTGAAGGCCCGCAGCAGCCCCAACCGGCAATTGCCGGCAGTCCATGCCCGTCGGTGCGATGCGCCGGGTTACTGCTGCCCCCACAGCGCAACCGGGAACAAACCACCGATCGCACTGATGAATGGCTCAGGGATCTACGAATCCTCCTGAGCTCAAACACCCGGAAAACCCTAGCCGTGTAGTCCGACAGAGGGCTGCGCTTCAATCGCGGGTCAATCTATCCCAGATGGTGGATCACTTTCAGGGGGTTACTCCAAAGGGCGGGGATAAGAAGCTCGTGGCAACGAGGATAAGAACGCTTTTATCGCTATTGGGGCGAACTGGCGTGGCTGGCTGACGATCGGGTCAGAGCGAAAATTAATCTGCGAGCCGGGCTTCGAGGATATGCCGCTGGATCTTGCCGCTGGTCGATCTGGGAAAATCCTCGAACGCGATGAAGCGAATTTCGCGTGGTCGCTTATAGCCAGCGAGGCTTTCGCGGCACAAGTTCAGCAGCGCCTCGGCATCCGGCCCGTCATCGTCACAGGCGACAAAGGCCACCGGGCTTTCCCCCCATTTCGCGTCGAAGGCCCTTACCACGGCGGCATCGATCACATCGGGATGAGAAAGAAGCACACGTTCGATTTCCGCCGGATAGACGTTTTCACCTCCGGTCTTGATCAGGTATTTCGCCCGATCCACAAAGTCGACGGTGCCGTCCGCATTGCGCCGGAACAGATCGCCCATGTGGAAAAAGCCGTTGCGAAAGTCACGGGCATTGGTGTCGTCGGCGTTCCAGTACCCGGAAAACAGCGTCGGACCCCGAAGCGCCATTTCGCCCGGCGTTCCATCGGGGACTTCGCGGTCGTCGGGATCGACCAGCCGCACCTCGCAAAAGGCGCTGATGCGCTTGGACAGCCGGTCCGGGGTCACACCCGGCGCGATCAGATCGGCGGTTCCCGGCGGCAGGCCGGTTTCGGTCGCCCCGAAGGAATTCAGATAGGGCGTGTCCAGAAGACCGGTCAGTTCCGCGATCTGATGCGGCGGCACCAGATCAGCCATTGCGCCGCAAACCTTGATCCCCTTCAGCGGCAAAGGGTTGGCGTGCCGTTCGTTAATAAAAGCCTCCAGTGCCCCGGGCATCATCACGAACCAGCCGATCCTGTGGCGTGACAGCGCCTCGTTGATGACGGCGGGCTGCAGCCCGTCCACCATCACCACGGTCCCGCCCCGCAGGATCGTTGCCAGCGCATGATCGGTGGAGGCCATGTGGAACATCGGCGCCCAGGCGATGAACCCGTCGCCGGGATCCAGCGCCAGCTGGGCCGCAAAAACCATGGATCGGGCGATATGCGCGCGGTGGCTGATATGCGCCCCCTTGGGCAGGCCCGTGGTCCCCGAGGTATAGAGGATCGTCAGACCGGCCTCGGGGTCGTCAACCATGGTTCCGGTGCGCGGGTCCGGCTCGACCCCGGCAATGGCCGTTTCCAGGTCTGGCCCGACGGTTAGACAGGGTGTCGACGCGACGGCGCGGTAAGCTTCTGAAAGTTCCGGTTCGACAACCGCGAGAACCGGCTCGACCAGATCGATGCAGTGCCGCAGTTCATCGGGGGCAAGCCGCCAGTTCAGACAGGCGACGATCGCGCCGATTCCCGCTGCTGCAAGTTCGACCTCCAGGTATTCTGAGCGGTTATGCGACAGGATCGCGATCCTGTCTCCGGGCGCCACGCCTCGTGCCAGAAATACAGCCGCCAGACGATCGACCCGCTCCAGCAGTTCTGCATAGGTCAGTTTTCTGCTGCCGTCCTCGATGGCGAGGGCGCGGGCGCAGTCATGTGCGCGGGTTCGAAAGATCGAATACAGATCAGCGCGCCCCGCGCGGATGACGTCGGTCAGCATAGTTTCCCCCTTGCCCGAGCCTCGGTTCAGAGATCCTGCGCCAGGCGCACGCCCTCATCAATGGCGCGCAGCGCATCCAGTTCGGCGGCCTCCTTTGCCCCGCCGATCATCGTAACCGGGACGCCGCGCGCTACAACCTCTTTGGCCAGGGCCCGTTCCGGTTCCTGACCGGTGCACAGCACAATTGTATCGGCTGCGATGACCGTCGGGTTTCCGTCCGCGACGATGTGCAGCCCCGCATCGTCGATATGTTCATAGGTCACCCCGCCCATTGCCTCGACCCCATGTTTGCGCAGCGCGTTGCGCAGGATCCACCCTGTCGAAACACCAAGCCCCGCGCCCGGTTTAGCGGTCTTGCGCTGCAGCATGACGACCTTGCGGCGCGACGGCTTCGGTGCCAGAGGGTCGCCCGCCAGGGCACCCGAGGAGACAAACTCGGGGTCCACTCCCCAGGTTTCGCAAAAGACGTCGGAATTCGCGGTCTCGGCGGGTTTGGTCACTAGGAACTCGGCCACATCATGACCGATGCCCCCCGCCCCCATCACCACGACACGGTCGCCCGCCTCGCGGTCACCGGACAGAATTTCGGCGTAGGTCGCGACGCTGGGATGGTCGATACCCGGCAGGTCGGGAATGCGCGGCGTGACCCCGGTGGCGATGACCACATGGTCAAATCCCTCAAGATCGCTCGCCTCTGCCCGCTGTCCCAGACGCTGCGTGACCCCGTGTTTCTGCATCTGACCGGCATAATACCGCAGGGTTTCGTCGAATTCGTCCTTGCCTGGTGCGGCGCGGGCCAGATTCAGCTGACCGCCCAATTTGTCCTGCGCTTCGAACAGGGTGACATCGTGGCCCAGCCGTGCCGCCTCGGCGGCTGTGGCCATGCCCGCGGCACCACCGCCAACGACGGCCACTTTCTTTGGCGTGTCGGTTGGCGTATCCCGGAATTCCGTTTCACGCCCGGCCCTTGGATTGACCAGACATCCGACCGGCCGGTCCGAAAAAATGAAATCCAGGCAGGCCTGGTTGCAGGCAATGCAGGTGTTGATCTCGTCTGCGCGGCCCTCGCGCGTCTTTTTCACGAAATGCGGATCGGCCAGAAACGGGCGCGCCATCGAGATCATGTCCGCATCGCCAGAGGCAAGTATGTCTTCTGCAAGCTGGGGTGTGTTGATCCGGTTCGAGGCGACTACCGGGATCGACACCGCCGCTTTGACGTTGGCTGCCGCCTTGCGCCAGGCACCGCGCGGCACCGGGTAGGCGATCGTCGGCACGCGGGCCTCATGCCAGCCGATGCCGGTGTTCAGGATATCCGCACCCGCAGCCTCGATCTTGCGGGCCAGTGCGGCAATTTCTTCGGCGGGCGCGCCGCCCTCGACCAGATCGGCCGCCGAAATCCGGTAGATGACCAGAAAGTCGGGGCCGCAACGTTCGCGCACCGCGCGCACGATCTCGACCGGGAATCGGTGGCGGTTCGCGGCGCTGCCGCCCCAGTCGTCTTGGCGCTTGTTGGTGTGGGTGACGGTGAATTCGTTGATCAGGTATCCCTCGGACCCCATGATCTCGACGCCATCAAAGCCTGCGGCCAGCGCATTGGCGGCCGCTACGGCAAAATCCTCGATGGTACGGAGAATGTCGGCTTCGGTCATTTCACGCGGGATGAAACGGTTGATCGGGGCGCGGATCGGCGACGGGGCCACACACCCTTCGATCTTGGCATAGCGCCCGGCGTGGAGGAGTTGCGCGCAGACCAGGCTGCCTTCGGCCTGCACCGCCTCGCAGATCGGGCGCAGGTCAAGCGCTTCTTCCGGGTCATCGATTCTCGGACCTTCTGGATCGAATATGCCCTCGGCATTGGGCGAAAACCCGCCGGTGACCAGAATCGCCGCCTCCCCCCGCGCACGCTCGGCGTAAAACGCGATCTGTTTGGCTATGCCGTCAGGCTCGGTTTCCAACCGCGTGTGCATCGACCCCATGATGACACGATTTCGCAATGTATGCTGGCCTGCGCGGATGGGCGAGAGCATGGTTTCAAAGCTTCCATCTGGTCTATTTTTCACTTTGGTTCTCCTCCTCAAAACTGCACTTGATCTACATTCTAACATTTGTTAGATTTTTGGAAAGAAGATTTTCGCTCATGGGGAGGAGCACCGATGCAATTCCAGCCTACAGACGATCAGAAGGCGTTTCGCGAGACCGCAAAGCGCTTCGCAACTGAAAGGCTTGCGCCCACATATCAAGAACGCGCCAGCGGCCATACATTCGACCGTGCGCTGATCAAGGAGATGGGCGCACTGGGGCTGATCGGGGCCGATCTGCCCGAGGAATTCGGGGGTCTCGGCGAAAGCTCTGTCACGTCAGGGCTGATCGTCGAAGAGATCGCCTATGCCGATTTCAACGCAAGTTACGTGCAGCTTCTGGGCTCTCTCATGGGCGGAATGGTTGCCAAACATGCCTCCAAGGACATCGCGTCGGAATGGGTGCCCAAGGTTGTTTCGGGTGATGCGGTCATTGGCCTGGGCCTGACAGAGCCGCGCGGCGGTTCGGATGCGGCGAACCTGATTCTGAGGGCCGAGAAATCCGGCAACGGCTGGCGGCTGAACGGTGAAAAGACATCCATGAGTTTTGCCAGTCAGGCGGATGCGGCGGTCGTCTTTGCCCGTACCGGCGATCCTGATGGCGGCTCACGCGGGGTCAGCGCCTTTTTCGTCGATCTGAACCAGGAAGGCATCAAGCGCACCCATTTTGACGACATCGGCACCAAGCCTGTCGGGCGCGGCTCGGTTTTCTTTGACGATGTTTTCGTGCCGGCTGAAAACATGATGGCGGAACAGGACCATGCCTTTGGCACGATCATGGCGGGCTTCGACTATTCCCGCGCACTGATCGGGCTGGAGTGCCTGGGGGCCGCGCAAGCGTCGGTGGATGAAACCTGGGCCTACGTTCAGGAGCGCGAGGCATTCGGAGCCCCGATCGTGCAGTATCAGGGTGTCAGCTTTCCCTTGGCCGAGGCCGAGACCCAACTGACCATGATGCGCCAGCTTTGCTATTACACGTTGGACCTGCGCGACCGTGGCCTGCCCCACACCTCTCAGGCCGCCATGTGCAAATGGTACCTGCCCAAAACCGCCTGCGAGATCCTGCACCAGTGCCTGATCCTGCACGGACATTACGGCTACACCACCGACCTGCCCCACCACCAGCGCTACAACGATGTGCTCGGCTTGCAGATCGGTGACGGCACCGCGCAGATCCAGAAGCTGGTGATCGCCCGCGAGAAGGTCGGTCGCATGGCGCTGCAGTATGACAAGAAGGCGAAGGGAGCCTCGAAATGAGCGACCCCATCCTCGTCACTTCCGAGGGCAACACCGGCATCATCGAACTGGCCCGCCCCGAGAAATTCAATTGCCTGTCACTTGAGGTGCATGAGCGTATTTCTGTCGCGCGTGCGGAATTCGAGGCGAACCCCGCTATTCGGGCGATCCTCATCCGGGCGCAGGGCAAGCACTTTTGCACCGGTGCCGATCTGGTGGAAGTGAAAGGTAAATTGAACGATCCCGCCGCGCTGGACCATTTCATCGCCTTTGGCATGAACAACCTGCGTGCGCTCGAAACCTCCTCCCTCCCTGTCGTGGTGGCAGTGCAGGGGTTGTGTCTGGCCGGCGGGATCGAACTGATGCTGGCATGCGATGTGTGTTTCGCGGCCGAAAGCGCCCAGTTTGGCGATCAGCACGCGCAATTCGGGCTGATTCCCGGTTGGGGTGGCTCGCAGCGGTTGACACGGTTGATGGGGCAGCGCAGGGCGCTCGACCTGATGTTCTCGGCCCGCTGGCTCAAGTCGGACGAGGCCAAAGAGGCCGGATTGGTCAACTACATCGTGCCGGATGCGGACCTGCACAAGTCTGCGCTGGAATACTGCGAGAAAATCGCCACCCGTTCACGTCCCGGCATCGCCGAGATGAAGCGGTTGGCGCGCGAAGGCGCGGACCTTGGTATCGACCAGCAGATGCGGCTTGAGCGCGATGCCGCCGTGCGCGCACTGCCCAGCGATGACGTGGCCGAGGGCCTCGATGCATTCGAGAACCGGCGCGCCCCCGAATTCAAGGCTTGAGGACGAAGCATGGATTTCATTTTGAACGACGAACAACGCCAGATTTACGACTATGGCGGCCAGCTGGCGCAGAAGTTCGACAACGATTACTGGCTGAGACACGCACGCAAGCACGAGTTTCCGCACGAAATGTTCCGCCAGATCGCCGATGACGGCTTCCTCGGCATCATGGTGCCCGAGGAATATGGCGGCGCGGGCCTTGGTATGACCGAAATGGCCCTGTTCATGGAGGGCACCGCCAATCACGGCATTCCTCTTTTGATGATGGTGGTCGGGCCGACCATGTCGCTGGCCCATATCGCCAGCCACGGGAGCGAGTTCCACAAGAAAGAACTGCTGCCGGCTGCCTGCCGCGGTGATATCCAGTTCTGTTTCGCGATCACCGAACCGGGGGCCGGGTCTAACACGATGAAGGCCACTACGCTGGCCAAGCGTCGAGGCAACCGGTTCAGCCTGTCGGGCGAAAAGACCTTCATCACCGGGGCCGAAGTGGCCGACTACTGCCTCGTGGTGGCGCGGACCAAACCGCATACCGAGGTCAGCCGCAAGACCGACGGCTTTACCCTGTTCGCCGTGGATCTGAAGAAAAAAGGCGTCGACAAGCAGCGGGTGAAGATCTCGATCCCCCTGCCCGAGGAGCAGTGGACACTGTTCTTCGACGATGTGGATCTCGGCCCCGAGGATGTGGTCGGCGAGGTGGACGAAGGGTTCTCGATCCTGTTCGACAGCCTCAACCCCGAGCGTATCATCCTGGCCGCCTTGTGCTGCGGCATCGGCCGGTTCGCCCTGAACAAGGGCGTGGCCTATGCCTCCGAGCGCAATGTGTTCGGCCAACCCATCGGTGCGCACCAGGGCGTGCAGCATCCGATGGCCAAGGCGCACACAGCGGTCGAGATGGCCAGTCTGATGACCCGGCGCGCGGCATGGGAGTTCGACAACAAGCTGCCTGCCGGTGCGTCGTCGAACATGGCGAAATATGCCGCCGCCGAAGCCGGGATCGAAGCGGTCGACGCGGCGCTTCAGGCGCATGGTGGATCGGGCTTTACCGAAGATACGGGACTTTACGAAATGTACCCGCTGGTCCGCCTGCTGCGCACAGCGCCGGTGAACCGCGAACTGTGCCTGAGCTTTATCGGCGAAAAGGTCATGGGCCTGCCACGATCCTATTGATCGCCACGGCTTGGAACGGAGAACGACATGCAATTTGGAATGCGCTTCCGGCGGGAGGATGCCGCCGACAAGGTAAATGATCGCTTCTGGCACGCGATCGAGGGCACGCCGCTCGACGAGGTGCGCCGTATTCAGGAAGAGCGGCTGCGTGACCAGATGGCCTATCTCAAGTCGAATTCGACCTTCTATCAGGAAAAGTTCGCCGACGCCGGTGTCGATTTCGACGAGATTCGCAGCATCGAAGACCTGCAGAAGCTGCCTTACACCTACAAGACCGAGATCCGCGAAAGCCTTGCTGCGGAACCGCCCTTCGGCAAGCACCGCGCGGCACCAATGTCGGACATCATCCAGATGCAGGCCTCGTCGGGCACCACCGGCAGCCCCTCGTATGTGGCCCTGACCGAATCCGACGCCGAAATGTGGCACGAGATGACGGCGCGCTGCTTCTTCGCCAACGGGGTGCGACCGGGCGATATGGTGTTGCACGCGTTTTCGCTGGCCAAGGGCTTTGTCGGCGGCATCCCGGTGATGCAGGGATTGCAGTACATGGGCACGATCGATGTGCCGGTGGGGGCGGATGGCGGTGCAGAACGTCTGCTGCGCGCCTGCGCAGACACGCGGCCGCGTTGCGTGGTCGGCGCTCCGAACTTTGTTCTGCACCTGGCCGAAAAGGCTCCCGAGGTGCTGGGATGCAAGGCCAGCGAACTGGGTATCGAGCGCGTGATCGTCGGCGGCGAACCCGGCGGCGGCATTCCCGCAATTCGGGCAAAGATCGAAAAGGCCTGGGGTGCGAAATGCACCGAGATGCTGGGCGGCACCGATCTGGGCGTGACATACTGGGCCGAGTGCGACGCCCAGTCGGGTATGCACATGGTCAACATGGACTATATCATCACCGAATTGCTCGACCCCGAAAGCGGCGAAATCATCCCCTGGGAAAAAGGTGCCGAGGGCGAGATGGTCTATACCGCGCTCGGCCGCCAGGCGAGCCCGCTCGTGCGGTTCCGGTCAGGCGATTATATCGAAGTGATCGATACCGAATGCTCCTGCGGCCGCACCGGGCCGAAGATCCGCTGTACCGGCCGGACCGACGACATGCTGATCGTCCGGGGGGCCAATGTCTTCCCGTCGGCGATCAACAGCGTCATTACCGAAATGGTGCCGGACACCAATGGCGTCATGCGCATCGTGGCCGATTTCGAGGGCCACACCACGCAGGGCGCGCTGACGGTGATTGTCGAACGCGGCCCCAATCGCGATCCGGCCGATGACGTCACCCTCAAAAAGAAAATCGAGCAGCGCCTGCGCGAATCCTTGGTCTTCAAGGCCGACGTTCACCTGGTTGCGGCCGACACTTTCGAAAAACCTGGCGCCGCCAAGGTCGCCTTCGTTCTCAGGAAATATCCAGACCTGCCATGACTAGAATGAAATCCCTTCTCGACACCGCGTCGGACGACTTCCGCGCCAACGACGTGTCTTACCGCGAAAAGGTCGATGAACTACATGCCCTCCGGCTCTTACAGCGCGTCGGCGGCCCCGAAATGGCGCGCAAACGTCATGTGGACAAAGGCAAAATCCTGCCGCGCGAACGGATCGAACGACTGATCGACCCGGGCACACCATTTCTGGAACTCGGCGAGTTGGCCGGACTGAATATGCACAAGGGAGTTCCACCCGGCGCCGGCATCATCACCGGTATTGGCGTGATCGAAGGCCGTCAGTGCATGATCATCGCCAATGATGCCACCGTAAAGGGCGGCACCTATTTCGGGATCACCTGCCGCAAACACGTCCGGGCACAGAAAATTGCCTGGAAAAACCGCCTGCCCGTCATCACCCTCGTGGACTCCGGCGGTGCCTTCCTGCCCGACCAGGCCAACCTTTTCCCCGACGAAGGCCAGTTCGGCTCCATCTTTCACCAACAGATCGGCATGTCTGGCGATGGTGTGCCGCAAATCGCCGTGGTCATGGGGCCCTGCACCGCGGGTGGTGCCTATATCCCCGCGCTCTGTGACGAAGTGGTGATCGTGCGCGGTCAGGGCTTTATGTATCTAGGCGGACCGGAATTGACCTTTGCCGCAACCGGCGAAAAGGTCGAAGCCGAAGAACTGGGTGGCGGCAAGATGCATTCGTCCGTCTCCGGTGTGACAGACCATTTGGCCGAAGATGACGCCCACGCTCTGGCCATCACGCGCGAAATTGTCAGCCATCTTGGCGAAAAACCCCAACCCCGCAAGACGCCCGAAACGCCCCGTGCGCCCGCCTACCCGGTCGAAGAGATTTATGGACTCATCAGCCGCGACCCCAAGGTGCCGACCGACAACCGCGAAATCGTGGCTCGGTTGGTCGATGAGAGCGATTTTCACGAATTCAAACCGCTTTATGGCGACACGATCATGACCGGCTGGGGCCGCATCCACGGCCACGAGGTCGGTATTCTCGCAAATACAGGCGTGCTTTTCGTCGAAGCCGCACTGAAGGCCACGCATTTCATCAATCTCTGCGTCCAGCGTGATATTCCGCTGCTGTTCCTGGCCGATGTGAACGGCTTCATGGTGGGCCGCGAGGTCGAGCAGATGGGCATTGCCAAGGCTGGCGCCAAGATGATCACGGCCATGTCTTCGGCCCGGGTGCCGAAATTCACCATTATCACCGGCGGCTCCTATGGGGCGGGATACCTGGCCATGCTGGGCCGCCCGTTCCAGCCGGACGCAATGTTTGCCTGGCCGACGGGACGGTCGGCGATCATGGGGCCGGAACAGGCCGCCAGCGTGCTGGCTCAGGTCCGCGCGCAGATCAACGAACGCGAAGGCAAAAGCTGGACCCCCGAGGAGGAGGAAGCCTTCAAGGCACCGATCCGCAAGGAATACGAAGATTTTCAGGGAGCCTATAATTTTGCTTCCAACCTTTGGATCGACAGCGTGATCGAGCCCTGTGAGACCCGTGATGTCATGGCGCTGATGCTGGATGTGACATCGCGCAGACCCAAGGTCGATACCAAATTCGGCGTGTTCAGGATGTGAGGAGCGAACCGTGAAAATCAAGACGCTTCTGATCGCCAACCGCGGCGAAATTGCCTGCCGGATCGCGCGCACTGCGCGGGCCAGCGGTATCATTCCCGTCGGCGTGCATTCGCAGGCCGACGCCAATGCCCTGCATGTCCGCGAGATTGGCAAATCTGTCTGTATCGGCGCCGGACCTGCATCCGAGAGCTATCTGAAAATCGACGCGGTGATTGCCGCTGCGCAATCAGTGGGCGCGGATGCGATCCATCCCGGTTATGGCTTTCTGGCCGAAAACCCCGATTTTGCTCGTTCGGTCGAAGCCGCCGGCATGATCTTCATGGGGCCGACGCCTGAAACGCTTGAACGTTTCGGCGACAAGGCCAGCGCCAAAGAGGCCGCCGTGGCGGCCAGCGTCCCGGTGATTTCGGGCGCCGAAGGTGCGCGGTCCGATCCCGAGCAGATTGCCGAGGAGGTGCGCCAAATGGGCCTGCCGGTGCTGCTCAAGGCGGTCGGCGGCGGTGGTGGGCGCGGACAACGGCTCGTCACTGACGAAACCACGCTGGTCGAGGACATCGAAGGCGCGCTGCGCGAAGCAAAATCCACCTTCGGCTCCGAAGGGCTGCTGTTGGAGCGTTTCCTGCCCGAGGCGCGCCATGTTGAAGTGCAGATCGCAGGTGACGGCAAAGGCCATGTGGTGCATCTGTTCGAACGCGATTGCACGCTTCAGCGCCGCCACCAGAAGGTCATCGAGGAAGCCCCGGCCTGGGGTCTGCCCCGAACGCTTCTGGACGACATCGCACGCGACGCGGTGCGCTTGGGCGAAACGCTGGACTATCGCGGGCTGGGCACGGTCGAATTTCTGGTCGCGGGTGGCGAGTATTTCTTCCTTGAGGTGAACCCGCGCATTCAGGTGGAACATCCCGTCACCGAAGCGATCACCGGGCTGGACCTTGTCGCGCTTCACCTGCGGATTGCCGAAGGCGCGGGCCTTGGACTGGTGCAGGACGATCTGACGATCAACGGCCACGCGGTCGAGGCGCGGCTTTACGCCGAAGATCCGGCGATGCAATTCGCCCCGTCGACGGGCACGCTCTCCACGCTCAGCCTGCCATCGGGCCTGCGCATCGACAGCGGCGTCGAAGAAGGCGATGCCGTCACGCCCTACTACGACCCGATGATCGCCAAGCTGATCGTGCACGCGCCCGACCGGGAAACCGCATTGGCACGTCTGGCCACGGCGCTTGATCATGTCGCGGTCGAAGGTGTCGAGACCAATCGCGCCTTTCTAACGGCGCTGGCGCGAAACCATGAATTCGAACGGATGCAGGTGCATACCCGCTGGATCGACGGCAGGCTGGATGAGCTGACACAGGCACCCGGCCTGACCCGCCCCGATCTGTGGAAGGCGACCGCTGCCATTCTCTTCGTGACCCAGTCGCGCAGCGACACAAACGCCAATCCCTGGACCAACCGTGATGCCTTTACCGGCTGGCGGCTTGGACTGGGCGGCGATGCGATTGAAGCGGGGCAGCGCGTGACGCTTACCGATTCTGACGAGGTATCCGAAGAACTGCGCGTCAGTCCTGTCAAACCGGGTGCCAAGTACACCATCCATTCGGAGAAAGGCGAGGCGCTGATACTGTCGGCACGTGAACTGACCCCGGGCCGTTGGCGTGTCGGCGAAGGCGACACCGTCCATCTGATCGACGCGCGCCTGCACGCGGGCGTGATCGAACTGGATACGCCCGAAGGCCGCCTGGTATTTCGGCCCGCCGCGCCCCTTGCCTTTGCCGGCGACAATGCCGCGGCGGATCGCGCCGTGACCTCTCCGCTGACCGGCATGATTGTCGAAATCAAGGTCTCCGATGGTCAGAGCGTGGCCGAAGGCGACGTGGTCGCGGTCATGGAATCCATGAAACTCGAAATCTCGATCCGGGCGGCCGCGGCCGGGATCGCCAGCAATATATCCGTCTCGAATGGGGACATGGTCGATCGCGGCCAGGTCATCGCCGAGATCCTGCCATCCGAGGAGTGATGAAATGAGCGACTTTCCCAAATTCGTAGAATTTCGTGAAGAAGGCCCGCGTGAGGGTTTTCAGATCGAAAAGAAGATTTACCCGATCGAAGAGCGGATCGAACTGATCGACATGCTCAGCGAAACCGGCTTGAAACGCATTCAGGTCGGCAGCTTTGTCAGCCCGAAATACGTTCCTCAGATGGCGGACACCGGCGAGTTGTTCCAGCGTATCAAGCGCAAACCGGGCGTGAACTACACATCGCTGTGGCTGAACGACAAAGGGTTTCGCAAGGCCCTGACCGCGCATGAGGTCGATATCGACCCGCGTCTGCTGTTCTATCCTTCCGAAGCATTCGCCCAATCGAACAACAATTGTTCCTCGGCCGAGATGCGGGAAAAACAACGTGACTGGGTCCGTCTTTACAAGGAAGAGGGATATACCGTCGACGCGGCCTATGTGATGACCGCCTTCGGCTGCAACCTCGAGGGCCCCATCCCCCAAGAACGCATCTTGGACGATTTCCGCTTTATCCTTCAGCTATGCGAAGAAGAGAACATCCCCGTGCCGATCCTCGTGGTCGCCGACACCATGGGTTGGGGAAACCCCGAGGCGGTCAAACGGATGATCGGCGCCCTGCGCGAATTGGCGCCCGAGGCGCGCATCGGTATGCACATCCATGACACACGTGGGCTGGGGATCGCCAACGTTTATGCGGCCCTGTCGATGGGCGTGGACATGTTCGAAAGCTCCGTCGCCGGTCTTGGCGGCTGTCCTTTCGCGGGCCACGGCCACGCGCGCGCCGCAGGAAATGTCTGCACCGAGGATTCAGTGTTCCTGTGTCACGAGCTCGGCATCGAAACCGGCATTGATCTGGACAAGCTGATCGCAGCGGCGGTCAAAGCAGAAGAGATCATCGGTGTGCCGCTCATGGGCCGGGTCATGCACACCGGCGGGTTGGACAAATACCGCAAGTCACGCTGAGGGAGCAAGAAGATGACAAAAGCACTTGACGGAAAGGTCGTTCTGGTCACCGGGGCCGGCGGTGGGATCGGGCGTGATATCGCCTTGATGGCAGCCGCAGAAGGCGCCGCCGTGGTGGTCAATGATCTGGGCGCATCCCTGAAAGGCACCGGTCAGACAGAAACTGCGGCGCAGAAAGTCGTCGAAGAGATCAAGGCGGCGGGCGGCGATGCGATCGCCGATGGCGGCAACGTCACCGATCCGGACGCCGCGCGCGCGATGATCGAGGCGGGTGTCAAGGAATTCGGCCGCATCGACGCGGTGGTGAACAACGCCGGCATCCTGCGCGACGGGTTCTTCCACAAAATGACCTACGAGGATTTCGACGCGGTGGTGAAGGTCCATCTCTATGGCGCCTTCAACACCAGCCGCGCGGCGGCCGATTATTTCCGCGAGCAAGAGGGCGGTGCTCTGGTGCACATGACCTCGACCTCGGGGCTGATCGGCAATCTGGCGCAGGCGAATTATTCGGCGGCAAAGCTGGGCATCGCGGCCTTCTCGAAATCGGTAGCGCTCGACCTGAAACGCTGGAACGTGCGGTCAAACTGCATCGCGCCCTTCGCCTGGAGCCGGATGATCTCGTCTATCAAGACAGACACCCCGGAACAGGTGGCACGGGTCGAAAAGATCAAGGAGATGACACCGGCCAAGGTTGCACCGATGGCCTGTTTCCTGATGAGCGACCGCGCGGCTGACGTGTCAGGACAAATCTTTGCGGTTCGCAAGAACGAGATCTTCCTGTTCAACCAGCCCCGCCCGGTGCGGTCGGTTCATTCCGATGATGGCTGGACCGCCGATGAAATCGCCGAGCGCGCCATTCCCGCGCTCAAATCACAGTTCACGCCGCTCGAAGTTTCGGCGGATGTCTTTTCGTGGGATCCGGTTTGATGGGAAAACGCAAAGAAAAAATCAGCTCCGACATTGCCTGGAGCACCTCTGACAAGATCAGCGTGCGTGGGCTCGATCTGCCCAACGAGATCCTGGGCCACATGAACCTCGGCGATCTGGCGTTTCTGCAGTTGACGGGTCGCAAGGCCACGCCCGAGGAAAGCCGCGTCTTTAACGCTATCGTCATTACCTTGGTCGAACATGGTATCACGCCCTCGGCCCTGGCGGCGCGGATGACCTATATGGGGGCGCCGGAATCGCTTCAGGCGGCTGTGGCGGCTGGCTTGTGCGGGCTGGGCACCGTCTTTGTCGGTTCTATGGAGGGTGCCTCGAAGATGCTTTACGAGGCACTGCCACAGGACAAGTTGGGCACCGGTGTCGATCTGGATGCGCTGGCCGTCGAGACGGTGGAAAAATTCCGCGCCCGCAAGATGATCGTGCCGGGGCTGGGCCATCCGGTGCACAAGCCGGTCGATCCGCGCACACCTCGCCTGTTCCAGATCGCTGCCGAGAACGGCAAGTCCGGTGAATACATCGAGTTGATCCAGAAAATTCAGGCCGTTGCCGAAGAAAAATCGGGTAAGATGCTGCCGATCAACGCCACCGGGGCGATCGGAGCGATCTGCTGTGAATTTGGCTTCCCCTGGAAGATCGTGCGGGGCTTTGGCGTCATGGCACGCGCCATCGGTCTGGTCGGTCATATCCTCGAAGAGAGCGAAAACCCGATTTCCTATGAGCTTTGGCAGCGTGCCGAGCAGGAAATTCTTGAAACGTCGGGTCCGGGAGCGAAGTAACCGATGCAGACGTCAGCCCCAGACACTCACACCGATCTGCGCGACGCCTTGCGCGCACTTTGCGCGCAGTTTCCGCCAGAGTATCATCGCAAGTTCGGCGAAGACGAAACCTACCCCGAGGAATTCGTCGATGCGCTGACCCGCGAGGGCTGGCTTGCCGCGATGATCCCAGAGGAATACGGTGGCTCGGGTCTGGGGTTGACCGAAGCCTCGATCATCATGGAGGAGGTGAACCGCTGCGGCGGAAACGCGGGCCATTGCCACGGGCAGATGTATAACATGGGCACGCTGCTGCGGCATGGTTCGGATGAGCAAAAGCAGAAATACCTGCCCGGCATCGCCAGCGGCGCGTTGCGCCTGCAATCCATGGCCGTGACCGAACCGACAACCGGGACCGACACCACCAAACTGAAGACCACCGCGGTCAAGAAAGGTGACCGGTATGAGATCAATGGCCAGAAGGTCTGGATCAGCCGTATCCAGCATTCCGACCTGATGATCCTGCTGGCACGCACCACGCCGCTGAGCGAGGTCAAGAAAAAGTCGCAGGGCCTGTCGATCTTTATGGTCGATCTGAAAGAGGCTATCGGCAACGGGATGGAGGTCCGCCCCATCGCCAATATGCCCGGCCACGAAACCAATGAAGTGTTTTTCGACAACCTGGAAATCCCCGCCGAGAACCTGATCGGCACCGAGGGGCGCGGGTTTTACCATATTCTTGACGGGTTGAACGCCGAACGGACCCTGATTGCGGCGGAATGTATCGGTGATGGATACTGGTTCGTCGACAAAGCCCGCGCCTATGCCGGTGACCGCGTGGTCTTTGACCGTCCCATCGGCCAGAACCAAGGCGTGCAATTCCCTATCGCCAGGTCTTATGTGAACATCGAGGCCGCCAATCTGATGCGCTTTGAAGCCTGCAGGCGGTTCGATGCTGGGCTGGATTGCGGAGCACAGGCGAATATGGCTAAGCTGCTGGCTTCGGAGGCCAGCTGGGAAGCGGCCAATGCCTGCATTCAGACCCATGGCGGCTTCGGTTTCGCACGGGAATACGATGTCGAGCGCAAGTTCCGCGAGGCGCGCCTCTATCAGGTCGCCCCGATCTCGACCAACCTGATCCTGTCATATGTCGGAGAACATATCCTCGGCATGCCAAGATCGTTCTGAAGGCTAGGATTATGGGTGAGATCGACCTTGACGCGCTGGCGCCCTGGCTGGGACGCACCGAGACTAAGGAAGATGTTCTGACGCACGGGCTGATCGACAAATTCCGCGCCACGCTCGGTCCGCATCTTTGGGATGGAGCGGGCGATGTCCCGCTGGGAATTCATTGGTGCCTTGCCCTTGATACCGTGCCAGCGACCGCCCTGTCAGAAGACGGCCATGCCGCGAGGGGTGGATTTCTGCCCCCTGTTCCGCTGCCCGCCCGCATGTGGGCTGGCGGCGATGTTACGCATATCGCGCCGCTGAAAATCGGCGAAACCATCACCCGACGCTCTTCGATCAGGGATATTGTGGCCAAGCAGGGCCGTAGTGGACCATTGGTCTTTGTGACCGTCGAACATGAGTATCTGAGTGGCAACCGGCTTTGTATCCGGGAGCAGCAAACGATCGTTTATCGTGAGATTTCCGCCCCCCGCACGGGCGAGAGCGCACCTGACGCGGGTGACCCCACCACGCTCAGATCGACCCTGACACCGGATCCTGTTCTGCTGTTTAGCTATTCGGCGCTGACGTTCAATGCCCATCGCATTCACTATGACCACATCTACGCCACCGAAACCGAAGCCTATTCCGGGCTTGTTGTCCATGGCCCCTTGCAAGCCACGCTACTTCTGAATCTGGCGGCGGATGCGTTGAAAACATCGCCTCACCGGTTTTCTTTTCGCGGACTCGCGCCACTCACCCTGCCCTGCGAATTGCAACTGCACAATGAAGAGACCGGCACCTCCGGGACAGTCTGGTGTCAGGATCAAAACGGTCTTCGAAGCTTTTCCGCAGAGTACGCGGCTGTCTGATCGTTTTTCTTCGGTAGCGAATTCAATTGTTGACCAAATTTTCTAACATCTGTTAGGAATGGCGGAGAAACTTGGTAAATAAACCAGGCAAACCTCTGAATTTAGAGGTGGGAGGAGGAACAATGCGAGGAAAACTCGTAACCAACGAAAAACCGTGCGGTCAGGCTATGCGCGCCTCCATGAGGTGTGGGGCAAAAGCACGGGCCGCAACATGACCACGAATAACGGGCACGTATCCTCACCGCTTGCGGTGCGTGGTGCAACTTTGAAATTTGGCGGTGTGACCGCGCTCGACGATGTGAGCATTTCTGTGGCCGACGATGAATTGCTTGCAATTATCGGACCGAACGGAGCCGGAAAAACATCACTTCTGAACGTGACTGCGGGCTTCTACCGTCCGCAGAAGGGCCGTGTCGAATTGTCCGGGCAGGACGTGACCGGCCTGCGTGTTGACCAGATCGCCCGGCGCGGTCTGGCGCGGACGTTTCAGGGCACCCATCTTTTTGCCGGGCAGACGGTGGTGGAAAACATTATGATCGGCCGCCACATGCTGATGAAATCGAATGTAGTCCAGGCCTTTTTCCAGTTCGGTCCCGTGATGCGCGAGGAATCGGAACATCGTGAAGCCGCAGAGGAGATCATCGATTTTCTCGAGATCGAGGCAATCCGCAACCGGCCCGTGGGCACGTTGGGGTATGGGTTGCGCAAGCGTGTCGATCTGGGCCGTGCATTGGCGCAGGAACCGTCGATCCTGCTGATGGATGAACCGATGGCCGGCATGAACTCGGAGGAAAAAGAAGACCTGGCGCGCTTCATTCTCGATGTGCGCGAGGCGCGCAAGATTCCGGTAGTTCTGGTGGAGCACGACATGGGCGTCGTGATGGACCTTGCCGACCGGATCGTGGTGCTGGATTTCGGGCGGGTCATCGCCGAAGGCACCCCGGAAGAAATCCAGAAGGACCCGGCTGTCATAAAGGCATATCTGGGGTAGCGGCATGGTCAAACAACGGACAGCAATGGTCTTTTCGGACCCAGCAGTGACACATAGCGAAACCCTGCCGCAGGTTTTGCTCGCGCGAGCGACATCCACACCGACCAACCTCGCCGAACGGCACAAGCGCCTGGGCATCTGGCGTGAATTCACCTGGGCCGATGTTCTTGACAGGGTTCGCGCCCTGGCTCTCGGGTTGGAGAACCTGGGCTTGTCGGCTGGCGAATCCGTCATGATGATTGGCGAAAACGAACCCGAACATTTCTGGGCTGAATACGCCGTCCAGTCGTTAGGCGGCAAAGTCCTGTCTGTCTATCCGGATCAAAACGCTGAAGAGATTCTGTATCTGGCCGAAGACTCGCAAACGCGGATTTTTCTGGCGCAGGATCAGGAGCAGGTCGATAAATGCATCGAGATTGCGGGCAAGTACTCGGGCGCCCTGGCGGTCGTTTACTGGGACGATTCCGGTCTGTGGGGCTATGATCATCCCCTGTTGCATTCGTTTGAAAGTGTGAGCGCGGCAGGGCGTCAGATCCACGCCAAGGAACCCGCCAGATTTGAAGAACACGTAAAACGTGGACGGGCGGACGATACCGCCTTGCTGTCCTATACCTCGGGTACCACGGGAAAACCCAAGGGCGTTGTCATCAGCCATCGCTACCTGTTCGACAATTGCTCGCGGGTGATGGGGGCAATCGAAATCGCGCCGGGCACCGAATACCTGACCTACATTTCGCCGGCCTGGGTCACGGAACAGATTTTCGGCCTGTCGATCGGTTTGATCGCGCCCATGGTCGTCAATTTCCCCGAAGGCCCTGAAGACGTACTGACCAACATTCGCGAACTGGCGGTCGACGCACTGGTGTTCAGCCCGCGCCAGTGGGAAAATCTCGCCTCCATCGTTCAGGCCCGGATGCTGGGGGCGGGCAAAATCCGCAATGCGATGTACAACTGGGGCATGAAGGTCGGCCACGACGTTTATGTGGAACGGCTGGAGGGGCGTAGCCCCAGCCTTGCCGCACGCCTGCAGCTTCCCTTTGCCGAAGCTCTGGTGCTGCATCACCTGCGCGACAATCTTGGCCTTGGTAAGGCCAAAAACGCAATGAGCGGCGGCGCCCTGATGGCACCTGACGTCTTTCGTATGTTCCACGCGATGGGGGTTAAGCTGCGCAACGTGTATGGCGCGACCGAAATCGGCCTTCTGACCGCGCATGTCGGCGAAAGCTATCAGCTGGAAACCAGCGGCAGCTGGATGCAAAGCAACACGAACTACGGCGAACCGCTGGAATACAGGGTCTCGGACGAAGGGGAGCTTCAGGTGCGTGGCGGATCGGGCTTCGGTGGCTATCACGGCAAGCCCGAAAAGACCGCAGAGGAATTGACCGAAGACGGTTGGTACAAGACCGGTGACGCGGTGTCGATGACCGACGACGGCGAGCTTTTGTTCTTTGACCGTGTCAAGGATATGCGCCGCCTGGCAAATGGGCACAGCTATCCGCCGCAATTCATCGAAACGCGGTTGCGGTATAGCCCCTTCATCAAGGATCTCATGACCTTGGGCGACGAAACCCGGAGCTTCGTCAGCGCGCTTATCAATATCGATATGGAAGTTCTCGGGCGTTGGGCGGAAGAGAACAAGATCAGCTTTTCGACCTACACCGATCTCTCGCAGAAACCCGAAGTTCTGGACCTTATCAAAGGCGAAGTGGCGCGCATCAATGCGCTCCTGCCCGAAGGCTCGCGCGTGGCACGTTTTGCGAATTTTCCCAAGGAACTCGACCCGGATGAAGGCGAGTTGACCCGCAGCCGAAAGCTTCGCCGGGCCTTTCTGGAGGAACGGTATGCCAAGCTCGTCGAGGCGATCTATGCTGGCGATGACGAGACAGATCTCGAAATCGCTGTGACCTATCAGGACGGCCGTCAAGGCGTTCTCAAGACCACGGTTCGCGTGTCGGATGTTGAAAACGCATCGAAGGCTGCCAAGCGGCAGTCCAAATCTTAAAGGAGGTCGGCGACAATGGTCTATTTCATCAATGACATCATTACCGGGGCTTTGATCGGCCTTCTGTATTCGCTGGTGGCCATGGGCTTTGTTGTGATTTACCGCGCCAGCAAGGTGTTCAACTTCGCGCAGGGCGAGCTTGTGATCATCGGCGGGTTCATCGTCTGGTTCACAACGATGCAAGCGGGGCTTAGCCTTTGGTTGTCGATACCCCTTTCGCTGGTTCTGGCCGGGCTGGTCGGGTACGCAATCGAACGGATTTTCCTGACAAAGCTGATCGGTGAATCGGTTTTCTCGATGGTCATGGTCACCGTCGGCCTTTTGATCCTGCTGCGCGGTTTGGTGCTGCTTGTGTTCGGTCCCGCGGTAAGACCCTTCCCGATCATTTTTCCGCTGAAACCCTTGTTCCTCGGCGATATGTTGATCCCGATGAACCTCCTGATAGGTGGGATCATCACCATTGTCGCGGCCGTCGGCCTGTCGTGGTTCTTCAACCGGACCCGGTCCGGCCTCCGTATGACCGCTGTGGCGGAGGACCACGTCGTAGCTTCCTCGATGGGCATTTCGGTGAAAGGCTCGATTGCCGTTGCCTGGGTTCTCGGGGCAATCCTGTCCACAATTGGTGCGATGATCTTTCTCAGCGGCAAATCGCTGACCTTCCTGGCCTCGGATATCGGGTTCGCGGCCCTGCCGGTGGCGCTCTTTGCCGGGCTGGAATCCATCGGCGGGCTTATCTTGGCAGGAATAATCATCGGCATCGCGCAGAGCTTGACCACCAACTACCTTGATCCGTTGATCGGTGGCTCGCTCGGCAGTGTCGTTCCATATATCATAATGCTTGCCATTCTGCTGATCCGGCCGACCGGCCTGTTCGGCTGGCGCACAATCGAACGGGTGTAATCCATGGATCCTTCTGGCGTATTCCCGACAAGCTATCGCAGTGACAGACGTTTGATCCGAACGCGCTGGCAGTTTCTGGCCCTCGTCGTATTCATGGCTCTACTGCTGTTGGCGCCTTACCTGGTGAGCAGCCGTATCATCGCTATCCTGAATATGATGATGATCAGCGCCGTCATCGCCGTCGGGCTTCAGATCTGCACCGGCTATGCGGGCCAGATCAACCTGGGTCAGGCGGCGTTCATGGGGGTCGGCGCCTATACGGCCTCGATACTGGCCTCGAAGACCGGCCTTACGTTTCTGCTGACCATTCCTCTGGCCGGGCTCTCGGCTGCGCTGTTCGGCTTTCTCTTTGGCTTGACCGCGGCGCGGATCAAGGGGTTCTATCTGGCACTGACCACGATTGCAGCTCAGTTCCTGTTCCACTTTGCCGTATTGAACCTGCCGTCAACCTGGCTGGGTGGGTCGAACGGTATCACCGTGCCCCCGGCCGAGCTTTTCGGGCTGCGATTTGTCAGCGAATCTTCGCAGTTCTATCTGAATTTCGCCGTGACCGCGATCATGGTGGCGGGCGCGTTCGGGATCGTTCGGTCACGCTTCGGCCGTGCCTTCGTGGCGGTCAGGGATGATGACGTGGCCGCGGGTATAATGGGGATCAATGTCGCGGCCACAAAGGCAAATGCCTTCCTGATCGGCGCTTTCTATGCGGGCGTCGGCGGGGCGCTTTGGGCCTATCTGATCCGCTTCGTGGGGGTAGACCAGTTCACCCTGTTTCACTCGATCTTCTTCGTCGCGATGATCATCGTCGGCGGGATGGGTTCAATCGTGGGGGCCCTGATCGGCGTCTTCATTATCCGCATCATCCAGGAAATTATCGCGACGGTCGGCCCCAATATCGCCGACTCGGTATCATTCCTTGGCGGTGACATCGTGTTCGCTGGCATGAATGTCGTTCTTGGCGGCGTGATCGCATTGTTTATGATCCTCGAACCCAAGGGGCTGATGCACCGCTGGAACATCCTGAAGTCGTCATACCGTATCTGGCCGTTTCCTTACTGAGAAATAGAGCGGCTCTAAACCTGGGAGGAAGAATATGACTTACCAATCGAATCGAGGTCTTCGCGGCTTACTGGCAGCGGCTGCCTTGGCGGCCGCGGCGACCATGCCTTTGAAGGCGCAGGCCGAAGAGACCTATAATCTCGCCCTGCTGTCGGACTTTTCCGGCCCTTATGCTGACATCATGCCCATCCTGGCAGGCGGACGCGAAGCTGTGTTCACCTGGTGGAATGAAACCCGCGGCAAGGAACTTGGCGTCACGCTGAACTACAAAAACTACGAAACCCGCTATGACGCGGCACAGGTGGCAAGTCTCTGGCCCGGGATCAAATCGGAACTGGACCCGATTGCGGTTGTCGGCCTCGGCGGGCCTGACGTCGCGGCCCTTTCCGAACGCCTGCCGGAAGACAAAATCCCGATGTTCATGGCCACAGCGGCCTACGGTTTTGCCTGGCAACCGGATGCCTGGATTTTCAACCCACGCCCGACCTATTCGCACGAAAGTGTCGGCTTTCTGAACTGGATGCGTGAACAGCGCGGAGGAGACGAACCGCTCAAGGTTGCGATCCTCGCCTCCGAAGCATCGCCTGCCTATGTCGACATGGCAAAGGGCCTTGAACTCTATGCCGAAGAGCACCCCGAGGAGATCGACCTCGTCGAGGTCATCTATACCGAAGTTCAACCCACCGATCTGACGGGGCAAATGCGCCGCGTTGTACGAGCCGGGGCCGAGGCGCTGGTAATCCAAACTAACACCTCTATCGTGGTTGCCGCGAAACGTGGGCTGCAGGCCAACGGGGCGAACATCCCGATCATGATGAGTTCGCATAACGGGCTTCCAGCCTCGGGTGGCGCGCTTGGCGGGCTTGAGCAAATGGAGGGGGACTTTGAAGCCTACGGCATGGCGATTGCGGCCGATGAGGACACTCCCGCGCGACAATTCTACGAGACATTGGTTGCCGATTACGGACTCGAAGCACCTTGGAACGTCGTGACCGCAATGGGCGTATCTCAGGGTCTCTATACCGTGACCGTGATCGATCACGCGATCGAGGCGAACGGCGCCGAGGGCCTGACCGGAGAGATGGTACGTGAGGCGCTTTTTGCCAAACCGATCACCACCGAAGAAACCCATGGGTTCCTGCCGACCTTGTCCTTTACGCCAGAAGCACCGTTCCCATTGGAAGGCCTCAAAGTGAATGTGGGCACCGTCAAAGATGGGAAAATCACCATCGCGGCAACGGGTGTCGACGTTCCGCAAGTTGAGAAATGGTGAATTAATCCGGGCGCCGCAGTCGCGGCGCCCGTTCTGATCCTTAGCCCCGGGCAATATGACCATGCTGGAACTCAACAACGTAGAGGTGACATATTCCGACGTCATCCTGGCGCTCAAAGGCGTGTCCATGACAGTCCGTGCGGGACAATGTGTTGCTCTGCTCGGTGGCAATGGCGCAGGAAAAAGCACGACGCTTAAAGCCATCTCGGGAACGCTCAAATCCGAGGATGGAACCGTTTCGGCGGGGTCCATCGTTCTGGACGGAACTCCCATTCAGAACATGGAAGCCTCGGAAGTCGTGAAGAACGGTCTCATCCATGTGATGGAAGGGCGGCGCGTTTTGCGGCATCTGACGTCAGAGCAAAACCTGATCGTCGGCGGGCACATGGTGCCCAACTCCGCCGAGCTGAAAAAGCGCCTGGACCATGTTTACACCTTGATGCCCCGGCTTGCGGACCTGCGCAACCGCACCTCTGGCTTCATGTCTGGTGGCGAACAACAACTGCTGCTGATCGGCCGGGCCATGATGGCCAGCCCCAAGATCATCGCGATCGACGAACCGTCGTTGGGATTGGCCCCGATGATGATCCGGGATGTTTATGAAGTGCTCAAGCAGCTCAAGTCAGAAGGCACGACCTTCTTCCTGGTCGAACAAAACAGCGCCGCGGCGCTATCGATCGCCGACTATGCCTATGTGATGGAGAACGGCCGGATCGTGATGGACGGCCCTGCCGACAAGCTTGCTGACAACGAGGACATCAAGGAATTCTATCTCGGCGTCACCGCATCGGGCGAGCGCAAAAGCTATCGAGATATCAAACACTATCGCCGCCGGAAGAGATGGCTGGGATAGAAAGGAACGAAGATGAGTAACCTGCTTTCCATCAAAGGTCGTACCGCATTTGTAACCGGAGCGGGGCAAGGCGTTGGTCGGCAAGCCGCGCTTTATCTGGCGGAACACGGAGCCGGTGCCATCGTTGTCAACGATTTTCACGCCGAACGGGCCGAAAGCGTTGCCGCGGAAGTGGAGGCAGCGGGTGCAAAGGCTCTGCCACTCGCCTTCGACGTCTCGGATTTCGACGCGGTTGGCGCGGCGTTTGCCGAAACGCAGACCACATTTGGCGGCGTGGATATTCTGGTCAACAATGCGGGCAACGCCGGGCCGACATCGCGGCTCGACGATCTGGTCCCTTTTTGGGAATCCGATCCCGACGAATGGCGCCGCTGGATGGCCACCAATTTCGATGGGGTGCTGAACTGCACCCGTCACGCCATGCCGTTGATGGTTAACAGTGGCTATGGGCGCATTGTGACCGTCATTTCCGACGCCGGCCGTGTCGGTGAACCGCATCTGGCGGTTTATTCCGGGGCCAAGGCCGGTGCGGCCGGCTTCATGCGGGCAATTGCAAAGGCCGGCGGCCGGTTCGGGATCACCGCGAATTGCGTCGCCTTGGGGGGCACAAGAACTCCGGCTGTCGCCGACCTGATCCCGGATGCAGAGACCGAGAAGCGGGCATTGTCGCAGTACGTGATCCGCCGTCTGGGCGAGCCGGAAGACCCCGCCGGAATGATCCTGTTCCTCTGCTCGGATGCTGCCAGCTGGATCACCGGTCAAACCTATCCGGTGAATGGCGGGTATTCTTTTGCCTGCTAGAGCCGCCATCGGACGGCTGCCGCCTCTAGTTGGAGCTGTCCGAAAAAACGCTGTCATTATCTGCCCCGAGCTCGGGGGGCAGATCCGGTATCGCGGTTTCGAAACCATCGAATTTCAACGGCTGGACAATAAAAGTCTCGGCCTTGCCGCCGTCATGCGTAATCTTGCGCAGCAGCTGGCGCGCACGCACATGGGGGTCGTCCAACGTTTCGACCAGGGAATTGACCGGACCCCATGGCACCCCCGCCTTATCCAGAAGGTCGCCCCATTCGGCGCGCGTCTTGTTGACCAAAATCGCCGCGATTTCTTCGCGCAGCGCGGCCTTGCGGGCGACACGGTCGCGGCCTGTCAACGGCGCAAGATCCGCCCTGTTGATCACATCGCAGAACGGTTTCCAGAACCAGTCCTCATGCGCGATGGACAAGGTCAAGAGCTTGCCGTCTTTGCAGGTGAACACGCCATAGCCCGGCTCGGCGATAAATTCGCCCAGCGGTGTTCCATTGGCGGCGGGAACGAGGAATGCGGTCAACATCGAAACCACCGCATCCGACATGGACACGTCCACGTAACGCCCCTGCCCTGTGCGCTGGCTCGACACCACCGCCGACAGGATTGCGATCGCCGCGAACAACGCCGCGCCAACATCCGCAAGGGGGATCGGCGGCACAGGGCCGGGCTGCTTTGCATCGGCCTGATCGGCCAGCAAACCGCCAACCCCTTCATAGCTCAGGTCATGGCCAGCCCTGTCACGATAGGGGCCGTCCTGCCCGTAACCCGAAATCGATACATAAACCAGCCGCGAGTTGACACGACGCATGTCCTCGAAACCGGCACCCAAGGCCGCAAGCTTGCCAGGGCGGAACCCTTCGACGATGACATCCGATTCCTTGGCCAGTTCGCGAAACCGTGCCAGCCCCTCGGCCGATTTCAGATCCAACGCAACGCTGCGCTTGCCTCGGTTCAGTGCCCGGAACAAGGGCGGAAATTGCCGGGCCGGATCGCCGACACCCGGTCGTTCGATCATGATCACCTCGGCTCCCATGTCGGACAACAGCATTGTGGCATAGGGACCGGGAAACTGTTCGGCAAGGCTGAGAATTTTCAGGCCGGCCAGGGGTGTAGTGCTCATATCAATCTCCAGCTCTTTTGTTTTCCACGTGCGGGTCCGCCCGAGTGCAGCGCAAATCGCCGCAAAAGACAAGGCGAAAAACCAATAATATGTATAATTATCAGGAGCTTAGCATGAGTGAAGCAAAGCAGACGCTATTCGTTGAGCGGGTCGAAAAAACTGAATGGATTACCTTCCAGCGCACCGAACAGCTCAACGCAATGTCAACGCAGATGCTGCGCGAGATGGCGGCAGCACTGGAATCGGCGCTGGCCGACGATGGGGTGCGTACAATTGTCCTGACCGGCTCTGGCCGGGCATTCTGCGCCGGTGCCGATCTGAAAGAAGTTGCTGGCGCCAAACATGCACCAGGCGAGCCGGATCTTCTGGATCTTGTCGATCACACGTTTGGGCTGATGCGACATGGCCCGAAACCGGTGATCGCCGCAGTGAACGGGCTGGCGATGGCGGGCGGTTTGGAAATGGTGATGGCCTGCGATCTGGTCTTTGCCGCCGAAAGCGCGCAACTGGGCGACGCACATTCCAACTTTGGCGTCTTTCCCGGGGCCGGCGGTGCGGCGATCCTGCCGCGTAGGATTGGCCTGAACCGCGCGAAATACCTGCTGTTCTCGGGCGAGAACGTTTCGGCACGGGACATGATGGACTGGGGACTGGTGAACAAGGTCGTCGCGGACGAAGACCTGCGACAAGCGGTGCAGGCCTTTACCGACAGGCTGGCAGAAAAAAGCCCGGCGGTCTTACGCCGCATGAAGACGGTTGCCAATCGGTCGCTGGACGTGGACGAAACCGCCGCGCTTTCCGAAGAGATGCTGAACCTGCGCGCGCACATGCGATCCTGGGACATGCACGAGGGTCTGTCGGCGTTCAATGAAAAACGAAAACCGCAGTTTCGCGGATACTAGGTCAGGAGGACAAACGATGCAGGACATTTACATCGTTGGCGTCGGGATGACGCCGTTCGGAAAGTTCCGGGACAAAACCATCAAGGACATGACCGGCGAGGCCGTCGCCGCCGCGCTTTCCGATGCCCGAGTGACGGCAGATCGTATCGACGGCGCATTCTTCTCGAACGCGGTGCAGGGCCACATGGAGGGCCAGCACATGATCCGCGGCGAAATCGCGCTGCGTGAAATGGGCATTCAGGGCATTCCGGTGGTGAATGTCGAAAACGCCTGCGCCAGCGCCTCGACCGGGTTCAAACTGGCAGTCGATTTCCTCAAGGCCGGCAATGGCGACTGCTGTCTCGCCGTGGGCGCCGAAAAGATGTATTCTGACGACCGTGCGTTGATGTTTTCGGCCTTCGACAGCGGCTGGGACGTCAGCAACAGCGAAGAGGTCGCGCAACGGCTGGCCGATCTGGGTGCAGGGGTCGAGGAACCCGAAGGATCGAAATCGCCCAAGCCCTACAGCGTGTTCATGGATGTCTACGCAGGCTTCGCCCGGCTGCACATGAAGACCTTTGGCACAACTCAGGAACAGTTCGCCGCCGTCGCCGCCAAGAACCATGCGCATTCCGTGCATAATCCACTGGCGCAATACCGAGAAGCCATGAGCGTCGATCAGGTATTGGCCGCGCCGCCGATCACCTATCCGCTGACCCTGCCGATGTGCGCCCCGATCTCGGACGGGGCCGCTGCGGCCGTTTTATGCACCGGCGAGGGGATAAAACGTCTGGGCCTAGATCCCGCGCGCGCGATCAAGGTCAAGGCCGCGATCCTGCGCTCGGGCACCGATCGTCCGCCGGAAGATTACAAGAACCACCTGACCCGGCTTGCCGCGCTTGAGGCCTATGAACAGGCCGGGATCGGCCCCGAGGATATATCGGTGGCCGAAGTGCATGACGCCACGGCCGTGGGCGAAGTGATCCAGATCGAGAACCTCGGATTTGTCGAATTCGGCGAGGGCGGTCCCGCCAGTCTGCGCGGCGAGACAAAGATCGGCGGACGCATTCCGGTGAACCCCTCGGGCGGGTTGGAATCCAAGGGCCACCCGGTCGGTGCCACAGGGATAGGGCAGGTTTTCGAACTGGTCACGCAACTGCGCGGCGAAGCTGGCGCGCGCCAGGTCGAAGGGGCAAAGAATGCCATCGCCGAAAACGGCGGGGGGTTGCACGGGGTAGAAGAAGCGGCCGCCTGCGTCATCATTCTGGGCCGTTGAAACAAGGAGACGAACCATGGAAAACGTGATCGCCGCCGCTCAGGCAATCTATACAGATGAGCAACGCATGTTGCTGGAAAACTTCCGCAAGATGGCCGAGGCAGAGTTCGCGCCGCTGGCCGAGAAATACGAGAACCTCGGCCACCCCCCCGATGCGAAAACCCTGAAGTCCCTGTTCGCCAAGGTCGAGGAATTCGGGCTGATCAGCGGCCTGATCCCCGAAGAGGAAGGCGGTGCCGGAATCGACCGCATGACCTATGGCATCCTATACGAGGAACTGGCCCGGATATGGGCCGATCTGGCAATCGCGGTGCTGATTCAGGGTCATGCCGTGTTCGCGGTCAACCTCTTGGGAAATGTGGCGCAGAAAGAGGCCTATCTGAAGCCGCTCCTGCGCAGCGAACGGATCTGTGCCACCTGTATTTCCGAACCAGAGGTCGGTTCGAACGTACGCGAGGTCAAGACACGTGCGGACCGAGAGGGCGATAAGATTTTCGTCACTGGCCAGAAGCTCTGGATTTCCAATGGGGCCCAGTCGGATTTCGCCATCGTTGTCTGCAATCTGGACGACGGTATTTCCATGGTCATCGTCGACCGCGACACCGGCAACTATGAGAGCCGCGAATTGCGCAAGATGGGACTTGTCGGTGCATCGACCTGTGAATTGTTTTTCGACCGGGCGGAAACCACCGCCGAGCATGTTCTGGGTAATGCAGGCGGCGGCCTGTTCCAGACGTTGAAACTGTTTGAGAGCGCGCGTGTGTTTGTTGGCCTGACCAGCATCGGCATTGGTCAGGCGGCATTGGAATGTGCGGTCAAATATGCCCAGGAACGCGAGCAGCATGGCAAGCCGATTGGCGGGCACCAGTTGATTCAAGGCTACCTGGCCGACATGGCCACGCACCTGGATGCCGCGCGCCTGTTGTGCCAGCGCGGGCTGCAACTTCTGGACCTGGGCGTGCGCTGTGACACCCAGACCTCGATGGCGAAATGGTATGCAACCGAAATGGCCGTCGAAATCGCCGGCAAAGCGGTGCAGATCCACGGCGGCAACGGCATCACCAAAGAGTTCGACGTTGAACGGCACTTCCGCAATGCAAAGGTCATGCCGATTCCCGATGGCACCACCGAAATCCAAAAACTGGTCATCGGGCGCAACCTGACCGGGCTTAACGCGTTCTGAAATCGTGACTCTAAGAATTGCGGCCGGGGATTCCCGGTCGCCTTATCGTAGGCCCCCGGTCCGGGGGGGGCGGCCAACGGATCATGCCCCAACCGGCGCTGCGGGACGCGTTTGATCAATGCCTGTCCCGCGTCAGTGGCAAAAAACTCACGGTTCAGGTCGGTTTCGATATAACCGGGGCAGATGGCATTCACCCGGATGCCATGCCGCGCCCATTCAAGCGCCAGAGACCGGGTCAGTTGAATCAGCCCTTCCTTGGACGCGGCATAGGCGGACACATGGCTGGCCACCCGTGTGCCCAGAAACGAGGCGACATTGACGATACAGCCCCCGCGTCCGGCATCAATCATCGCTTTGGCGGCGATACGTGCGACATGAAATGCGCCCTTGAGATTTGTGTCTATGATCGCGTCGATTTCGGCCGGCCCGTGTTCCAATGCGGGAAGAGATGCCGTCGTTCCGGCATTGTTGATGACAGTGTCAAAGACCCGTCCCTTCAGCGCGGCTTCCACCGACTTCGGGTCCGCCACGTCCATCTCTATCACATCGGCCTGCCCCCCTTCCGCCGCTATCTTTGCGGAAAGCTCAGACAAGCGGGCGACGCGGCGGGCGGCCAATGTGACGTCGACATCCTGCCCCGCCAGCAGTTCGGCGAAATGCTCGCCCAATCCCGAAGATCTGGCGGACGACTATCAATTCATCCCGGGCCAGTACGTCACGCTGCGCCGTGCCGATGATATCGATGGTGTGCGGCGATGCTATTCGGTCAGCTCCGGCCGAGACGATGGCGAGTTGCGCGTTCTGGTCAAGCTGCTGGAAGGCGGAGCGTTTTCCTCTTTCGTTCATAGCGAACTGCCACCGGGCACCGAACTTGATGTCATGACGCCCGAAGGCACATTCGGATCAAAGATACGACAAGGCGGACCACGCACCTATCTCGCCCTGGCCCCGGGCAGTGGAACTACTCCAATCATTTCGATCATCCGCTCGGTGCTTGCCACCGAGGCCGGGGCCAACTTCATCCTTTTTTACGGCAGTCGAACGCTAAGTTCCATCATCTTCCGCGACGAATTGAACGATCTCAAGGATACCTATCCCGGACGGTTCTCTCTTTTTCATACACTGACGCGCGAAGGCACCGATTCCCCACTATTCTCGGGCCGGCTTGATGCGGAAAAGCTGCGCAAGTTCTCCGGTGCCCTGTTCGCTCCGGCAGAAATAGAAGATGCTTTTCTTTGCGGCCCCGCCGAGATGATTCAGGAACTCAAGACCGCGCTCCGCGACCTAGGCGTTGAAGAGAACCGTTTTCATGACGAGCTGTTCGCTCCCGCCGATGCTGACAATACCGCCACCGTCACGCTTGCGCCGCTTACGGCGGAAGCCGCCACTGGAGAAGGAGTTCAGGTCACGGCGATCCATGATGGCACCGCCCGCAGCTTTGTGATGACACCTGATCAGGAAAGCGTGGTCTCCGCCGCCGCAGCAGGTATCGAACTACCCTATTGCTGCAAGGGCGCAATGTGTTCCACCTGCCGCGCCAAAGTTATCGAAGGCGAGGCAGAGATGACGCTGAACTATGCTTTGGAGCCTTGGTAGTTGAAGGAGAACTTTGTCCTGACCTGCCAGGCCCGTCCGAAAACCAAAAAACTGACAGTCGATTTCGACCACGTTTGACCTGTGCCGCTTTCCGCGACACCCCACGGGCGCGCGGGGCCGGGATCCCCAAGACCTTCGCCAAGTTGAAAGTCTTGGGTCCACGAAAACCCGCGTGCCAGTGTCGGCTAAAAGGTCGGATTCAGGCAAAGCGCACAGAACCCGATCTCAGCGGTCTTTTTGGTTGACGATCAGTTCTGCATTTTCGGGTAGTTCCGAAACAATGTTCACCTCGTCAGCACGAATTCGTGCATGCAGTTTGAAGGTATCAGCGGCGGCTGCTTCTGCGGCGGAAGCGTCGGCACCGTCTTCCAGCACAAGCGAGAGGCGGATCATGTCGCGATCGTTCTCGCGCGTTACCACGGCCTGCGCGGCCTTTGCGCCCGGCGTGCCGATGACAACTTCTTCAACCACGCGCGGATAAACGAAAATCTCGCGCACTTTGACCGCTGCCCCGACCCGTCCCTGCAATGCTGAAATCCGGCTGACGGTGCCATCCGCGTTGCTTTCCAGGGCAAAGGCGCTGTCGCCGGTGCCGAACCGGATCATCGGCCAGGTGGCATCGCGCGCGGTCACGACAACCTCGCCAGGTTCGCCATGAGCGACCTGTTCGCCGCTGACCGGATCGCAGATCTGCACCACGCGGTCGGGATGAACCAGGTAGCCTTCGCCGCCATCCTCATAGGCGACAAGGCCCAGATCGGCGGTGGCATAGGCGGCCCAGGTGGACACGCCGTATTCGGCCTCGATCCGGCGGCGCTTGGCCATCCAGTCGCCCATCTCACCGCCGAGGAAGGCTGTCTTCACCTTCCATGCGTCGCGGCCATAGGTTTCGATCACCTTGTCCGCCAGCGTCAGGAAAAACGCGGTCGAAGCGCAGATCGAAGTCACGCCGGTTTCGGCGATGATCTGTGCCTGAAGCTCCGTATTGCCGACGCCTCCGGGGATCACCGTGGCGCCTGCGGCCTGTGCCGCTTCGTCGAACAAAAGCCCCGCGGGCACCAGATGATACATCCAGGTGTTCAGGATGATATCCCCCGGCCCCACGCCTGCCGCCTTGAACAGCCGGTCAAGGCCGTGGCCGCCACCGTCCGAAAGGGCCGGTTCGAAAATCGGGCCGGGGGACACGTAGATCCGCCCGACATCCTTCAGATCCGAGGCCAGGAACCCGCCAAAGGGCGGGTTCTCGCGCTGGATCTTCAGAAGCTCTTCTTTTTTCATCACTGGAAGACGCGAGAGGTCCGCCACCGATGTGACAGCTGCCGGATCGAATCCGGCAGCCGTAAATCGCGATTTCAGGCCAGGAGCTTTTTCGGCCGCAGCGGCATAGGCTTGAGCTATATCTTTGTAGATATCATCAGACATTTCCATGCCTCCTCGTCCAATCGGGCGTTAAAGCGGGCAGTCCTTACGGAAGTTCGGCGCGCGCTTCTCGCGGTGCGACAACACACCTTCCTTGACGTCCTCGCTCATGAAGCCAAGCATCTCCAGCGCGGTCGACGCATCAAAGATCGGCCCGGCCTGGCGCAGCCAGTTGTTCAGCGAATACTTGGTCCAGCGAATCGCGCTTTGCGAGCCGTTGGCCAGTTCGACGGCTGTATCCAGCGCGATCTGCTGCAGCTCGTCATCCTCGACGCACATTGATACCAGACCGATACGCTCGGCCTCTTCGCCCGACACCGGCTTGCAGGTCATCAGATAGTATTTCGCCTTGGCCATCGAGGTCAGCAGCGGCCAGATAATCGCCGCGACGTCACCGGCGGCAACACCAAGGCGGGGATGACCATCGACAATCTTGGCCTTCTTTCCGGCGATCGAGATGTCGGCCAGGATGGCAACCACAAGGCCTGCGCCGGCCGCAGGGCCATTGATCGCGGAAATGATCGGCTTGTTGCAGTTGATGATGTTATAGACGAGATCCTTGGCTTCTTTCCACGTCTTCATGATCTCGTGCGAATTGCCAATCATGTTTTCGATCAGGCTGAAATCACCCCCGGCGGAAAATGCCTTGCCCGCACCGGTCACGATGACCGAATTGATGTCTGGGTCACGGTCGATATCGATCCACATGTCCGTCATCTGAGTGTGGGTTTCGGCATCGACCGAGTTGAATGTCTCGGGCCGGTCGAACGTGATGCGCAGGACGCGATCCGCCGGGTAGTCAAATTTCAGTTTATCGTATTTTGCATAACGATCCGACATGGTTCTATTTCCTCCGTGGGGTATTGAGTCAGCCAGGCAGTCCCAGGACGGCCTTGGACAGGATGTTTCTTTGGATTTCGTTCGATCCACCGTAGATCGTGGTAGGTCTGGCCTTGTAGAAACTCGCCAGAACATCGACACTTACGTTGCCGACCTGAAGCGGCCCGATGGAGCCGCCATCGGGACCGGCTGCTTCGATCATCAGCTCGGTGATGCGCTGGAAGCATTCAGTCACCCAAATCTTCAGCATGGACACATCCGCACCGAGCGTCTCGCCACGTTTGAGCTGATCTGCAAAACGGGCATAAAGCGCGGCATGATCTTCCACATCCAGTGCCGCCTGGGCAAAGCGGTCACGGAACACCGGATCGTCAAACGCGCCACGGCCACGGGCAAAGCTTTCAAGCTGTCCCAGAGCGTTCTGGGCCAGACTTGGCGAACCGATGAAAATGCGTTCGAAGCTCAAGAGAGCCTTGGCCATCGTCCAACCCTTGTTCAGCTCGCCCACGAGGTTCTCGCGGGGCGTCCGTGCATTGTCAAAGAAGACCTCGCAAAACTCGGTCTCGCCCGACAGGGTCGTGATGGTGCGCACCTCGACTCCGGGTTGATCCATCGGAGCGAGCAGGAAACTGATGCCCTGCTGTTTCTTCGGCGCATCGGGATCGGAGCGCACCAGCATGAAAATATGCGTGGCGTCATGCGCCATCGTGGTCCAGATCTTCTGTCCGTTGATGACAAAGTCGTCGCCGTCAATCTCTGCGCGTGTGCGCAGGTTCGCCAGATCGGACCCGGCGCCGGGTTCCGAATAGCCCTGACACCAGATATCTTCGCAACTCAGGATACGCGGCAGCCAGTAATCTTTTTGTTCCTGGGTGCCGAATTTGATGATCAGCGGCCCGACCATCTGCACGCCCATGTCGCGGCCGCGATTGACGCCCCAGCGCTGCTGCTCTTCGTAAAAGATCAGCAACTTGGCGGCGTTCAGCCCCATACCGCCGAATTCAGCGGGCCAGGCTGGCGCGACCCAGCCCTTGGCGTGAAGCTTGCGGTGCCAATGTTCGATCTCGGCGAACTTCGGTCGGTGCGGCAGGTGACGCAGCTCCTCGGGATATTCCGCCTCGAAGAACTGGCGCACTTCTTTGCGGAACTCTGCATCGGTCATAGCGTTCCAGTCGGTCATTGTGCTGCCCCCTCTGCTTCGCGTGCCTCGAACCATATCCGCCTGTGATAGGCATCGTCGCCCAACCAGGCCGACAGCACCAGCGCCCGGTTCAGGTAGAGCCCGATATCGAACTCATCCGTGTACCCGACGGCCCCGTGCAGCTGGATGGCGTCGCGGGTGATTTTCTTGGCGGCCGTGACGGCGCGCGCTTTGGCGCGGCTGGCAATCGGGGCCCGAACCTTCGGATCGGTTTCGCTGTCCATCTGCGCAAGCGCCTCCCGCACTCCGGCCTGCGCGACCTCGCACATCACGTTGAGGTCGACGGCACGGTGCTGGATGACCTGGAATGATCCGATCGGCTTGTCGAACTGCTCCCGCGTCTTGATGTAGTCGAGCGTGATCTCGAAGGCGCGCTCGCTCAGGCCGACAAGCTCGGCCGCGGCAAGCGCCGTTGCATCGGCGACAGCCTCGGCCAGTGCAGTGAGAACCGCACCGCTGCTGGCCAATTCCGCGGCCGGAGTTCCCGAAAACGAAAGCTCGCCCAGAGAGCTGCCATCCGCCTGCGTCCGCTTGTCGATGACAAGCCCCTGCGCGTCTGCCTCAGCCAGAACCAGAACCGGACCATCATCCTGTTCGGCCACGACAAGGAACCCGTGCGAACCGATCGCACCGACGACCCAGGCCTTGCTACCGGTCAGCTTTCCGTCCGCGTATCGGCAGGTCGCATCGGCAGGCGCCCCGTCGGGGCCGCGTTCCTGCCAGGCAACCGCCAATGAAATTTCGCCGCCGATGAGCTGTGCCATCTTCGGATGATCCGGACAAAGGCGGCGCAGAAGGCCGAGGCTCAGACCGATCGTCGACACGACCGGTTCCGGGGCAATCACACGGCCGACTTCCTCGGCGATGACACCCCCGGCGGCTAGGCCCATGCCAAGCCCGCCCTGATCTTCGGGCACCGCCACGCCGAAAACACCGGCCTCGGCCAGTTCCCGGACCATCTCCGGATCGAAACCGCCCCCGGCATCACGGAGTTGTCGGGCTCTGTCACTTCCGCCCGCCCGTTCAAACAACGTGCGCACGCTCTCGCGCAACAGGCGAAGGTCTTCTTGTTCGCTGGAAAGGATATCAGTTTGTGTCATTTTGTTTTCGCTGGATCATCACGGGGGTGTCGGTCGAAAAAACGACCTCGCCCTCGGGGTTTCTGGCGCTGAGCGTATAGTGCAAAACACCTCTGTCGGGCTTGCTTTTTGACGGTGTGACCGAGTTGACCGTCAGTTCGACATCAAGGGGTTCGTTCGGGTGCACAGGCCGCAGCCAGCGCAAATTGTCAAAGCCCATGCCGCCGATATTGGCAACATCGACCATCATCTCGGTCATGACCGGCTTGAACACCTCAAGCATGGTCTGAAAGCCCGAGGCGATCAGGCTGCCATGTATGGCGGTTGCATAGTCTTCATCGGTGTGCAGCCGCTGCGGATCCCATTCCTTGGCAAAGGCCTTTATTGAATCCGCGCTCATCGGAGCGCTGCGAAAGCGATAGACTTGGCCCGGCGAGAAGTCTTCCAGATACCTCAAGAGGCACCCTCCTTTGCGAAACCGTCATCGTATCCGCTCGCATCCTTGGATATTCGGATGCGGTTGAATTCTTCCAGCTTCGGATAGGTTTGCTTGAACGCCACCAGGAACTCACCCATCGGCGCGTCGAAATAGAGACCACGGTCGTTCACATATTCCATGTGCCGGTGATTCTGTTCGTCGAACTCATGAAAGAGCGCGTCGTGATAGCCGTCGAAGACCAGGGGTTTGACCCCGAATCTTTCACACAGTTCCATGTTGAATGCAGGTGTCACCTTGTAGGCCTCATTCCCCAACCACAGCTGAACATAGCCGTGGTAGATAAAGAGATCGGTCCCCATCAACTCCTGCAACTTGGGTGTATTCAGGTGGTTGCGCACATCCGCGAACCCCAGAGCGGCAGGGATACCCACAGCACGCAAACAAGCCGCCAGAAGAATTGCCTTGGGAACGCAAAACGCCGCTTCCGCCCCAGCGATACGGCTGGCACGGTAAGAGTCCTCATCCAGCGCAAAACAATAGGGATCATAGCGAATATCGTCGCGCACCGCTTCGAACAGGCGGATCGCCTTATCTCGATTGGTTGCGCCCACAGGAAGATCACGCAAAGCCGATGTCACGAAACCCTGCACTTCCAAGCTATCGCTTTCCACAAAGCGCGATGGCATGACATAACGCTCAGCTTCAGTCGGCAGGTCATCGTCAGACTTGTCCATTGGACCCTCCTTTTTTCTAACAATTGTTAGATTACCGATTCAAAACCTGCCCGTCAACGGGATTTACTCTGTCTTTGGTTGGTCCAAGCCATAACGCGTATTGTCTTCGCCCAGAGTGGCTGCAACTCCGACCGAATTTCCGGAAGAACGGAACTCCGGGGCAATTGGCAGCGGCAAAGCGGGCGCGTCCCGGCCGGAGATTTTTACGGTCCGCCCGAACACGTCACGCGCTTTGAAATGCGGGCCACGCGCCGCCTCGGCGGGCGTCTTCACGACCGAACAGCAGCAATCTGCCGCAGCCAGCAAAGGCTCCCAATGGGTCGAGGGGTGTTCCCTCAGACGACGTGCAACCTCTGCGGCACAGGCATTTGGATCGGACCAGTCATCGCGAAGGGCCACCGGCAAACCAATGACATCGCAGAACGACTGCCAGAACTTTTCTTCCAACGCGCCGACGGCGATCTGACGCCCGTCCGCAGCCGTATAAAGCCGATAACGGGCCAGGCCACCCGTCAGACGGCTGCAACCGCTTTCGATGTTCTGCCCGGCAATCACACCTTCGGCATGGGCCCAATAGGCAAAGGCGAACGCCCCCTCGGCCATTGCGATATCCAGATGCGTCCCCTGCCCGCTTGCCTGCCGCGCAATCAGGGCCAGCAGGATATTCATCACCGCAGGATAGGTTCCGCCTCCGATATCGGCGACCAGCCCGAACGGGGCTGTTGGCTGGTCATCCGGTCCGCGACTGAGCGACAGGATACCCGCATCACCGACGTAGTTGAGATCGTGGCCGGCGGCGCTGGCCTTTGGTCCGGTCTGGCCATAGCCGGTGATCGAACAATAGATGAGACCGGGATTGATCTTTCGCAACGCTTCATAACCAAGCCCCAGCCGGTCCATCACGCCGGGACGAAACTGCTCTACCAGAACATCGGCCTTCTCGATCAAAGGGCGCAGACGTTCCACTGCGCCCCTTGACTTGAGGTCGATGGCCACCGATCGCTTGCCGTGGTTCAACACGGCAAATCCGATGCTCTCTCCGTCGATCCTGGGCTCGGTTTGGCGCGCGTCCTCGCCGACTCCGGGCCGTTCGAACTTGATCACTTCGGCGCCGGCCTCGGACAGCATGAGCGTCGCCATCGGACCGGGAAGAAGGGTGCTGAAATCCAGCACCAGGATATCCTTGAGAGGTTGAGCCATCTTCATTGCCTCAGGCGAAGCGCGCTGCGCCGTTGTTCAGAACAACCACGTCGCGTGCAGGAATAGACGCTCGAAACCGGACCTCGCCGTCCTCTTCCCAGATTTCGAACCGCACGGTTTCGCCGGGATAGACCGGAGCCGAGAACCGAACATCCAGACCGACAAGCCGGGCAGAATCATAGTCAAGCAACGTCTTTAGAATCGCCCGGGCCGCCAGCCCATAGGTCGCCAGACCATGCAGGATCGGGCGGTCGAACCCGACAGAACGGGCCACATCCGGGTCAGCGTGAAGCGGATTGAAATCACCGCTGAGACGATAAATAAGGGCTTGGCGGGGCAGGGTATCGATATCACATATGTGATCAGGCGCCCGGTCAGGTAGCACTGCGGGTGCCGGACCTGCCTGGTTCTCACCGCCGAACCCCCCATCACCGCGACAGAAAGCCGACATCGCCACGCGCGCCAGTTTTTCACCGCTGTCCGCGTCGATAATATCACGGCTTTGGTAAATGACGGCTCCCTTGCCCTCGCCCTTGTCGGCGATGAAGTCGATCTTGCTGCGGCCGACAATCCGGCCATGTGTCGGCAGCGGCTTGTAGATGTCGAGCCACTGTTCTCCGTGCAGCACTTTTTGCCAGTTTACGCCGGTCTTGGGATCGCGCAGCCAGAAGCCGGGATACCCCAAAATGACCGCCATCGAGGGAACTGCCTTGAGCCCGTCCTCATAGACATAGGCCAGCTCCTTTTTGTCGGTCGGATCCTCGCCGAACCCAAGGCCGAGTGCATACAGGATGGTATCCCGCTCGGTCAGCGTCTGTTCGATTTCCTCAAAGTCCCAGTTCGACAGTGCCTCGAAATCCAATGGCATTTACTTTCCTCCCTTAGTTGCCGTCAGAGCGTGTTTTGCGATCCAAGTATCGCCGTGACCTGGCTGGACAGCACACCGCCGTTGCCATGCGCCAGCGCCAGGTCGATATCCTTCGACTGAATGCCCGGCGCGTCGCCACGGATCTGACGAGCAGCCTCGATCACTGTGAAGATGCCGTACATCCCGGGGTGCACGCAGGACAGGCCGCCGCCATTCGTGTTCACCGGCAAGACGCCGCCAGGCGCGATGCGTCCGCCCTCGACAAAGGCCCCTCCCTCGCCCTTGGCGCAGAACCCAAGATCTTCGAGAAACAAAATCGTGTTGATGGTGAAGGCATCATAGAGCTCGACCGCCTGGATATCCGCAGGGGTCACTCCGGCCGCCGCAAAGGCGCGCGCGCCCGAGTCGCGGGCCGCGGTCACGGTGAAATCCTTCATCTGGGAAATCTGCCGGTGCGAGCTTGCCGTCGCACTGCCCAGCACATAGACAGGCACCTTGGGGAAATCCCGTGCGCGGTCCGCGCGGACCATCACGATCGCGCCACCGCCGTCGGTGACAAGACAACAGTCGCGCACGGTCAATGGATCGCCCACCATGCGCGCGCCCAACACGTCTTCTCGGGTCAGCGGGCCGCGCTCGAACGCTTCGGGGTTGTGTTGTGCCCATGCCCGCGCAGCAACGGCCACGTCGGCCAGCTGCTCTCGGGTGGTGCCATATTCATGCATGTGCCGGGCTGCGGCCATCGCATAGGCCGAGATCGGATAGCGCGGATTATATGGCGCCTCGTAGGCCGGCGGACGTGAAGCGGTCACGAGTCTGCCCGATGCGGTGCGCTGGTTGGAGCCATAGACGATAAGAGCGACATCACACAGACCGGCATCAAGCGCCATGGTCGCGGACGTCAGGTAGTTTACGAAGGACGAACCGCCCGACATCGTGCCATCAATGAAACGGGGCTGGATGCCCAGATACTCCGCCGCCATAAGCGCCGGCATGCTGTCTTCCATCATGGTGCAGAACAGCCCGTCGACGTCGGACAGTTTCAGCCCGGCATCGCCAAGCGCCGCAAGCGCAGATTGCGCCATGACATCATAGGCCGTCAGGCCATGGGCTTCTCCGAAACCGGCATGACCGGTTCCCACGATGGCGGATTTCCCCCGAAGTTCTGTGGTCATGACTTATACCTCCGACGGCTTGAAGAGCACGGCCGGAACACCCTCGGCCTCGCCCACGAAAGCGGTTACAGCCATGTCGATGGCGACCTCACCCGGTGCAATGTCTTCGACCCGGCTCATCATTCGAACGCCCTCTTGAAGCTCGACCATGCACACGTTGTAGTCGCCACCGCGGTTTTGGCTGCGGCGCACGACGGTTGTGGTGTAGACCCGTCCCTTGCCGGTGGCCTGCTTCCACGAAATCGCGGCGCCATGACAATGTGGACACAGGACTCGCGGGAAAAAGTGATAGGCCCCGCAGTCGTCGCACTTGGGCAGCAGGATCTCTCCCTCTGCCAGCGCGCGTTGGAAAAGCTGGTCTGGTCCTTTGGCATCCTGCATAGGCGTTCTCCTTCAAGCGACCCAGTCTTTGTTCAAGCGTATTGATAATCTTTCTAACAATTGTTAGATTTAGTCAACCTTTCAGGATCAATTGAGAGAAACTCATGTCAGGTTCAGACTTAGCCCCCCTTTCCGGCAAACTCGTCGTTGCGCTGGAACAGGCAGTCGCTGCGCCTTTTTGCTCCTCGCGGCTGGCCGACGCCGGCGCGCGCGTGATCAAGATCGAACGCAAGGGCGCAGGCGATTTCGCCCGCGCCTACGATACCGCCGCCAACGGTGAAAGCGCCTATTTCACATGGCTGAACCGAGGCAAAGAATCGGTCGCCTTGGACATTAAAGCCGACGAAGACCGTGAAATCCTGCTCAGGATGCTGGAAAACGCAGATGTGTTTATTCAGAACCTGCTGCCGGGCGCGCTGGCCAAGCTGGGGCTCGATTCCGCGAGTCTGCGAGAGAGCTTCCCGCGTCTAGTGACCTGCGACATCACCGGATATGGCGAAGACGGCCCGATGCGCAACGCCAAGGCCTATGACCTTCTGGTGCAATGCGAGAGCGGTCTGGCATCAGTGACCGGTACACCCGACGGACCAGGACGGGTGGGCGTGTCGGTCTGCGATATCGCCACCGGTATGACAGCCCATGCTGGAATCTGCGAAGCACTTGTCGGGCGTGATCGCACCGGCAAGGGCAGCGGCGTTTCCGTGGCAATGTTTGATGTGATGGCCGACTGGATGTCGGTTCCACTGCTGTATCACGATTACCTTGGCAAGCCGACACCTCGTGTCGGACTGAACCACACGGTCATTTGCCCGTACGGGGCCTATGAATGCAAGGACGGTCAGCTTGTCGTCATTACCGTGCAACACAACGGCGAATGGCAACGGTTCTGTGAACACATACTGGGCGATGCGGCTTTGGCAACCGACCCCCGGTTCCATGACAACACGTCGCGAATTGAAAACAAACCCGCGCTCGAAGTTCTCATCAAGGACGTGTTCGCCTCGCATGACCGCGCCGAGATGCTGAAGCGGCTTGACGCTGCGGGCATTGCCTCGGGCGCGGTGAACGACGTGGCGACCCTGTCCGGTCACCCCCAGCTTGACCGGTCCGTAATTCGCACGCCTTCCGGTGAAATCAACGTCCCGACCCCCCCGATCCGGCGCAGCCTCGGCGAAACGGCACTGGGCCCCTGCCCGGCCTTCGATGCGCAAGGCAAGGCCCTTCGCGCCGAGTTCGGCCGTTGTTCATAAAAAACGGTAGGCAACTAAGTGGACAATCAAATGACCGATGAGAACAATCCGGCGATCCTTCAAGACGTGAAGATCGTCGATCTGACTTCTGTAGTTTTCGGACCTTTGGCGACGCAGATGCTGGGCGATCTGGGGGCCGATGTGATCAAGGTGGAAGGCCCCGAGGGCGATCTTCTTCGCCAGGTCCAGCCATCGCGCAACAAGCTGATGGGGGCCGCTTTTCTGGGGACCAACCGTAACAAGCGCAGTGTCGTACTCGACCTCAAAACACAAACCGGTCTCGATCAGTTGCGCAAACTGCTCATCGATGCCGATGTGATGATTTCGAGCATCCGGCCTGCGGCGCTTGCCAGATTGTCTTTGGATCCCGAAACCCTGCGCCAGGAAAACCCGAACCTGATCACGGTATCCGCCACCGGTTTCGGACAGGACGGGCCCTATGCCGCCAAGCCAGCATTCGACGATTCCGTCCAGTCGGTGTCGGGATTGGCCAGCCTGGCAACCTTGCGCGACCCCGAGGCACCGCCCGCTTATGCCCCGACAATTCTGGCCGACAAGCTTGGCGGCGTGACCGCCGCCTATGCCGTGATGGGCGCCCTGTTCCACCGCGAGCGTACGGGACAGGCCCAGCATGTCGAAGTTCCGATGTTTGAGACGCTGGCCGCCTTCCTGCTGGCCGAACACATGGATGGCGCCACCTTCGAGGAGACTCCGCAGGATTTCGGCTATGCCCGCATGCTGGTTCCGCACCGGCGTCCGGTTCAGACCGCAGATGGCTACATCACCATTCTGCCCTACACCAACGTGCAATGGGCGCGGTTCTTTCAGGCGGTCGGGCGCGACGACATGATCGACCATGTCTGGGTCACTGACATGGATGCCCGAAGCCGCAACATCGGCGCAGTATACGATATGGTGGCGCAGATTGCGCTGACCCGGACCACAGATGAGTGGCTTGACCTCATGGAGCAGGCCGACATACCCGCCATGCCAGTGCGCAACCTGTCAGATTTGCCGAACGATCCCCATCTTGCCGCAACCGGGTTCTTTCAACGGATTGATCACCCGACCGAAGGTGCGATCTGGACGACACGCCCGCCGGCTCGCTTTTCGGCGACCCCTGCGCGACATGATCATCGCCCGGCCCCGCGACTTGGGGAACACAGCGACGAAATTCTGGGACCGGGCAGGGAATAGCCCCACCCGGCACCGGACGGATCAAACATCCATCGAGCGTGCGATCAGTTCCTTCATGATCTCGTTGGTGCCGCCATAGATCATCTGGACCCTGCTGTCGGCATAAAGTCGCGCGATGGGGTATTCCATCATGAAACCGTAACCGCCGTGCAGTTGCAGGCATTCATGCATGACCTCGTTCTGCGTCTGGCTGCCCCACCATTTCGCCATCGAAGCCGTGGCCGCATCAAGTTCGCCCGCTTCAAGACGCGCGAGCCCGTCATTTACGAAAGAACGTAGCAATTCGGCCTTGGTTTTGCATTCCGCCAGTTTGAAGCGTGTATTCTGGAAGTCCATGATCCGGCTTCCAAATGCCTTGCGGTCCTGAACATATTTCACCGTTTCATCGATCGCAAAATCAATAAAACCGAGCGCGGTAATGCCGATCATCAGACGCTCCCAAGGCAGCTGCTTCATCAGCTGGTAGAACCCCTGCCCCTCTTCCGGACCAAGCAGGTTCGCCGTGGGCACGCGCACATCCTCGAAGAACAGCTCAGCAGTATCCGAACCTTTCATACCCAGTTTCTTCAGGTTCCGTCCCCGGCGAAAGCCCTCGGCGCCCTCGGTTTCCAGAACGATCAACGAAACGCCCTTGGCGCCGGCGTTGCGATCGGTCTTTGCCACGATAACAACGAGATCCGCCGTGTGCCCGTTTGTGATAAAGATCTTCGAACCGTTGATCTTGTAGTGGTTGCCATCCTTTTCCGCATAGGTTTGTACGTTCTGGAGGTCAGAGCCCGTTCCAGGCTCGGTCATGGCAATCGCCGCAACGCTGTCGCCGCTGACCAGTTTCGGCAACCACTTTTTCTTCTGTTCCTCACTGCCATATGCGTTGAGATAATGGATTACGATGGACTGAATCCCATAGCCCCAACCCGTATCACCGGTGCGCCCCTGCTCGTAGACGGTAATCGCGTCGAACCCGATGCCGCCACCGAAACCACCATATTCTTCGGCAATCGAGCCACCCATGACACCCTGCTGACCGACTGTTTTCCAGAAGTCGCGGTCAACAATTCCCTGCTCCGCCCATTTTTCAATCTTCGGAGCCATCTCTGCATCGAAAAGCCTGCGTGTACTATCGGCGAACATCTTGTGTTCATCCACTGCCCAACTCGGGGAGTTCTTGATCAGAGACATGTTTTATTCCTATCGAGTCATGCTTGCATTGAGGAAATCTAACAAGTGTTTTTTTTCTCGACAATGAACCCGAGCCGTTCTGACGGAGCGTCACACGGCTTCGGACCGTGCGCATCCGGATTTTTCCAATCAACGCGCCGCCCATTCGGCTCGTACAAAAAGGCCCGACAAAACAGGCGGGCCTTTTTGTAATTTTTGCAATGGACTTACAGCTTGTCGGTCAGTTCAGGCACAGCTTCGAACAGGTCGGCGACCAGACCGTAATCGGCCACCTGGAAGATCGGGGCCTCTTCGTCCTTGTTGATCGCGACGATGATCTTGCTGTCCTTCATGCCCGCAAGGTGCTGGATCGCACCCGAGATGCCGACGGCAATATACAGGTCAGGCGCGACCACCTTGCCGGTCTGGCCAACCTGCCAGTCGTTCGGTGCAAAGCCCGAGTCGACGGCGGCGCGGGATGCGCCAACGGCGGCGCCCAGCTTGTCGGCCAGTTTCTCGATCAGCGCGAAATCGTCTTCCGAGCCGACGCCACGGCCGCCCGACACCACGATACCGGCCGAGGTCAGTTCGGGACGGTCGCTTTCGGCGACCTTGTCTTCGACCCATTCCGACAGGCCCGAAGCGGAGGCCCCGCCCACGGTTTCCACGGCGGCCGAGCCACCGGTGCCGGCCGCGTCGAAGCTGGCGGTGCGGAAGGACACGACCTTTTTCGCGTCGCCCGATTTCACCGTCTGGATCGCGTTACCTGCATAGATCGGGCGCTCGAACGTGTCGGCATCGACCACGCCCGAGACGTCGGTCAGCATCATCACGTCCAGCAGCGCGGCCACGCGGGGCAGCACGTTCTTGGCGTCGGTGGTGGCGGGCGCCACGATGTGATCGTAATCGCCTGCCAGCGACACGATCAGGTCGGCGGTCGATTCCGCCAGGCGATGACCCAGCGCGGGGTCTTCGGCGACCAGCACCTTGGCCACGCCATCAATTGTCGCGGCTTCTTTCGCGGCGTCGGCGGCGGATGCGCCGGCGCACAGAACCGTCACGTCGCCCAGGGCCTTGGACGCGGTGACCGCCTTTGCGGTCGCGTCCATCGACAGTTCACCATTGTTGACTTCGGCAAGAAGAAGAACAGCCATCACACCGCCCCCTTTTCCTTGAGTTTCGCAACCAGCTCGTCGACCGAGCCAACCATTTCACCGGCGGCGCGTTCGGCCGGCTCGGACGTCTTGACCACGGTCAGGCGCGGGGTGACGTCGACGCCGTAATCGGCGGCGGTCTTTTCATCCAGCGGCTTTTTCTTGGCCTTCATGATGTTGGGCAGCGACGCATAGCGCGGTTCGTTCAGGCGCAGGTCGACGGAAACGACGGTCGGCATCTTGACCTTGATGGTCTGCAGGCCGCCATCGACCTCGCGGGTGACGACGGCGCTGTCGCCATCGATGCCCACTTCCGAGGCAAAGGTCGCCTGGCTCCAACCGAGGATCGCCGACAGCATCTGGCCGGTGGCATTCATGTCGTTGTCGATCGCCTGCTTGCCGCAGAGAACCAGACCGGGCTGTTCCTCTTCCACGACCTTGGCAAGGATCTTGGCCACTGCCAGCGGCTCGATATCCTGGTGCACGTCATCCGCTGCGACGACCAGGATGGCGCGGTCGGCGCCCATGGCCAGTGCGGTGCGCAGGGTTTCCTGCGCCTGTTTGACGCCGATGGATACCGCGACGACCTCTTCGGCTTTTCCCGCCTCTTTCAGGCGGATCGCCTCTTCAACGGCGATTTCGTCGAACGGGTTCATCGACATCTTAACGTTGGCGAGATCGACACCGCTGCCATCCGCCTTGACGCGGACCTTCACGTTGTAGTCGATCACGCGTTTCACAGGCACGAGTACCTTCATTGGCGTGGGCTCCTTGAGTTTTGCGATAAGGTTTCAACCGAGCTAACGGTCTTTGAATTCTGGAGTTCTTTTTTCCGAGAACGCTTTCATCGCCTCGGGAAAGTCATGCGCGCACAGCAAAACGCTTTGGGCATCGCGCTCGATATCCAGCGCCTCGAGATAGCTGCACTCGGCTGCGGCGCGCATCACACGCTTGGCGGTCTGAACGCCAAACATCGGGTGCGTTGCAATCTCGCGGGCAATTTCCAACGCCCGTACCTCGACCTGGTTGGCCGGCACGCATTCTTCGACAACGCGCAGGTCCCTAGCGGTGCGTCCGTCGATCTCGCGGCCCGTGAGCACCAGCATCCGCGCCACCCCCGCACCGGCACGCTGTTGAAGCAGCCAGCTTGATCCCGTGTCAGGACAGCCGCCGACGCGCGCAAAAACTTCGCACAGCCGGGCATCTTCGGCAGCAACGACAATGTCCGCCGACAAGGCCAGGCTTAAACCCGCGCCAAAAGCCACGCCGCATACCGCGGAAATCAGAGGTTTGCGAAACAGATAGGCCGCGCGTCCGCCATCGTGAACCAGCTCCACCATTTCCGATGTCGCCTTTGCGCCTTTCGCGATCTCAGACTGAAACCCGACAAGATCGCCGCCGCTGCTGAAATGATCGCCACCGGTCATAACAACGACACGGATCGTAGCGTCCCGTTCGGCTTCGCGCAGGAGCGCCACTAGTTCTTCGACGAACCCGATGCTGTAAGGGTTGCGTTTTGTCGGCTGAAGAAACCGCAGGATTCCGACAGGGCCATCCCTGTCCAGGCGAATAAGCTCAGTCATTCAAGCCTCCATCAGGTCCCGGTCCAGACGGGTGCTCGCTTTTCAGCAAAGGCCTTTGGGCCTTCAATCGCGTCGTTGCTGGCGTAAACCACCTCGTGCAGGCGCTTGCCCTCTTCCAGACCACCGGCACAGCCAAGATCCATGGTTGCGCGAACACTGCCTTTCGCGGCAACAACCGACAGCGGGGCCGCGCTGGCAATGCGTTTGGCAAGGTCGAAGGCCCGTGCGCGGACAGCATCGGGAGTGTCTTCGATATAGTTGGTGAACCCGTATTCGTGCAGGCGCTCGATCGGCATCAAGTCGCCGGTCAGAACTATTTCCATAAGGATGGGCTGCGGCAGCATGGACAATGCTGGCGATGCCCAAGGCGATCCACGACCGATCTTTACTTCGGTGATACCGACCTTGGTCCCCTTGAGACCGACCCGCAGATCGCAATTCAAAGTCAGCATCATTCCGCCCGCCATCAGCGACCCCGTCATCGCCGCGATGATCGGTTTCTTGCAGGCGCGCATTGTCTCGTGAAACGGGTCGCGCATCTTGGTCAGAATATCGACGCCCTCGTCGCGTGCGATTTTTGTGGCTTCCTTCAGATCCAGTCCGGCGCTGAACACGCCACAATCGGCCGAAGTCAGAATGGCCACACGAACGCTGTCATCCGCCTCGATCTTTTCCCAAGCATCGGTCAGCCCGTTCGTAGCCGCCACGGAAAGTGCGTTTTTGCGTTCGGGCCGGTTAATACAGACGGTTGCAATTCCGTCTTCGATCTTCACGTCAATGGGGCTCATGATACCTGCTTCGCTTTCTCGGGACAATCTAACTGCGGAAAGCTTCCCCGCGACGTGTCTGCCGCGGGGAAGCCCAGTCTTATTCGACGGTGAAAGTCGCCGAGCTGTGCTTGATGACATCCCAAACAACGTCGAGATAGTCGGCGCTCCAGTCGGTCAGCGGAACCCAGGTTTCGCCATTCCACTGTTCGACCCGGGTCTTGCCACCACCTCCGTGGTCTTTGTCGGTCACTGTAACCGGGGCCATGATGCCGTTTCCATCGAAGTTCTCGATCGATTCAAAGGCATTCTTCATGGTTTCCGGTGTGATCGGCCAACCGTTTTCGGTAATCGCAATACGCGCAGCTTCGAAACCGGCCGAGTAGATCGCCATGCCCGTATTGTAGTACACGTCGCGCACGAGGCTCTCGGGTCCGCTGCCCTTGCCATTGGCATAGTAGGTGTCCAGCATCGTCTTGACGATCGGAACTTCCTGGCCACCGGCCACGTTCGTCCCGCGCAGGATGCCTTTCGCCTCTTCCGCGCCGATATTGGCGATATCGACTTCGTTCAGCCAGTTCACCGACAGATAGCGGTCGATCGGGAAACGGTTGCGGCGCATTTCCTTCGAGGCGACCACATGTCCGCCCGCCAGTAGCCAGCTGATCACATAGTCGGGCTTGTCGCGGCGGATTTTGCTCCATGCGCCGGCTTGATCCGACCCGGGAAGCGGTACGGGATACAGCTCCAACTCGAACCCTTCCTTTTCGGAAAGCGTTTTCAGGATCTCGATCGGTTCCTGGCCAAAGGGATAATCCAGATAGATGAACCCGATCTTCGCCTTGCTCAAGTCACCGCCCATCTGACCCTTGATGAAGGCAACGTCATTTGCCGCCTGCTGCCAGTACGTCGGACCGACCGGGAAAACCCATTCGAACACTTCGCCGTCCACCGCGTCACCGCGGCCAACGAAAGACTGCATCAGTACGTTACCGTCCTTCATGGCACGCGGCAAAACCGCGTTCGTGACCGGCGTGGACAGAAAATTGAAAAGGAAAACGCCTTCGCGCTTGAGCTGCTCATAGCATTCCACGCCACGCTGCGGTTCGTTGCCGTGATCGCGAATGATGACTTCAACCGGATGCCCTTCAATACCACCGTTTTCGTTGGTGTACATCGCGAGATCCTGCGCGGCCTGGGCCACCTGCGGCGAAATGAACGTGTAGGATTTACTGAGGTCGAAGCAGAGTCCGAAGCGGATCGGCTCCTTGTCCTGCGCTGAGGCCACAGTCGCGCTTGCAGCCAGCGCAGTAGCAAGGACCACTGCCTTAATGTGCTGTTTGACTTTCATGTTTTCTCTCTCCCGTTTCTAGGGTTTAGGGCGATGATACCGTTTCGTAAGCGCCGCTGCCGCCCTGCGTAGCGTCACCCTTCCTGCTACCTGTCTTTCACTGCTCGTATTTTGAGGAACTTTCTTTCACCACGTCCCACACGACGTCCGTGTACTCAGAGATCCAGTCGGTTTGCGGCACCCAAGTCTCCCCGTCCCACATCTCGATCCGGGTCTTACCGCCGCCGCCATGATCTTCGGCCGTCACCGTAATGGGGGCCATCAGCCCGTTCGCGTCGTATCCCTCAAGAGATTCCAGTCCGGCTTTGTAGGACTCCGCGGTTATCGGAAGGCCTTCCTGTTCTGCCGCCCTGCGCGCGGCTTCGAACATGATTGAATACATCGCCAGACCGGTGTTGTAGAAAACGTCCTGCGTCTTCTCGATCGGGCCGGACCCCTCGCCCTTGTCATAAAGCTCGGACATGATTTCCTGATACAGGGCAATATCCTGACCGCCCACGACATTGGTACCGCGCTTGATACCCTTGGCGGCCTCTTCACCGATGTTGGCGATATCGACTTCGTTCAACCAGTTGACCGAGATGTACTTGTCCATCGGAATGCGATTGCGCTGCATCTCCTTCGACGCAACCACATGCGCACCGCCCAACATCCAGACGATTACATGATCGGGCTTGTCGCGGCGCACCTTGGACCACACACCGGCCTGGTCACTGCCCGGAAGCGGCACGGGGTACAGCTCAAGCTCGAAACCCTCTTTTTCGGACAAGGTTTCCAGGATCTCGATCGGCTCCTGTCCGAAAGGGTAATCGAAATACACAAACCCCACCTTCACGTCCGACAAGTCGCCATCATGCAATTGCTTTATGTAGGCAACATCATTGGCCGCCTGTCCCCAATAGGTCGGTCCGACCGGATAGACCCATTCGAAAACGGTGCCGTCAACGGCATCGCCTCGGCCGACAAGCGACTGCATCAGGATACGCCCGTCTTCCATGGCCCGCGGCAGGATAGCCAGAGAGACCGGAGTGGACAGGGTATCGAAGACGAATACACCCTCGCGGCTGAGCTTGGAGTAGCACTCGATTCCGCGCTGCGGTTCGTTCCCGTGGTCACGCACGATGACTTCGACCGGTTCCCCACCGATGCCGCCCTTCATGTTGATGAGCTTGGCAAGGTCCATCGCGGCCTGCGAAACCTGCGGCGTGGCAAAGGTATAGGCCTTGCTGAGATCGTAGCAGATGCCGATCTTGAATGGCTCAGCCAGCGTCTGGGTGCCAAACATTGCTCCGCCGAACATTGATAATACGGCCAACGCTTTGGTACGTTTCTTCATTTGTTCCTCCCTGAACAACTTCTGATTAGTACCTCAACTCAACCAACGTTTGCGTCGGCTGTAGTGCTTGACGTTGTGAAAATCGGTCTCTCCGCCGCCTAGATAGAACTCCTGAATGTCGGAGTTAGATTTGAGCGCCTCGGCGGTGCCGTGCATAACAACGCGGCCGTTTTCGATAAGGTACCCTTGCGAAACGATTTCCAGAGCCGCCAAGGCGTTCTGTTCCACCAGCAGGACGGACAGGCCCTCATCCTTATTGATCTTTTGCAAGATGCCGAAGATTTCCTCGACCAGGAACGGAGCAAGCCCGAGACTTGGTTCATCAAGCATCAACAGCTTCGGCTGGGTCACGAGGGCCCGCCCAATGGCAAGCATCTGTTGCTCACCACCCGACAAATAGCCTGCTTGCGAATTCTTGCGTTCGGCAAGCCGCGGAAAATATCCGTAGATCTTGTCCTTTTCCGCATTCAGCGTTGATCGGGACATTCCGCGCGGCGCGGCGGCGGTCAGGTTCTCGTCGGGGGTCAGGTGTTCGAAGACTCGTCGCCCTTCGATGACATGACAGATGCCCATCTCGACGCGTTTTTGCGCGAGCGCTTCGGTAATGTCCGCTCCCTGGAACGTTATCTCACCTCGGCTGATGCGTCCGCGCTCAGCCTTCAAAAGACCGCTGATCGCTTTCAACGTGGTGCTTTTCCCCGCTCCGTTCGATCCCAAGAGTGCGATCATCCCGCCTGTAGGAACCTGAACCGAAACACCTTTGATCGCCAGCATTACATTGTCGTACAGCACCTCGACACTGTTCATGGACAGAATGTTCTGGGCTTCAACTTTCTCTTGCATCGTCAATTCCCTTATTTCTTGAACTGATCGAAGGGCCAGACCATCAGGTAGTCTCTGATGTTGCCGTAGAGTTTTCCCAAACCGAGTGGTTCGATCAGAAGGATAATGACGATCAGTGCGCCATAGACTGCGTTCGGGATGTGAGCGAGCGTTTCAACGTTGATCTGCATGCCAATCCATTCACTCAGCGTGACGACGAGACCGTTCACGATACCCGGAACAAGAAGGATCAGGGCAACCCCAAAATAGGATCCGATGATGCTGCCAAGACCTCCAACGATCACCATCGCAAGAACCTGGATCGAAACGGCAACCGAGAATTGCTCGGGTGCGGCGAGAAAGAAAAAGGTGGCAACAAGCAACGCACCGCTGACGCCCGCGATGAACGACGAAGTCGCGAATGCGAGAATTTTGTAGTAGAAACTGTTCACACCCAGGATCGCGGCGGCAAAATCTTTTTCACGGACAGCGACCAAAGCGCGACCGAGTCCAGTACGCTTGAGATTAAGCATGAAGATCGTCACCAAGACACACCAGCCGAAGGCGACATAGTAGAAGCCAGTATCAGTGGTAATCTCTTGCCCGAGCAGCGCCAATGTCGGTGACTGGAGCGACGCGTGTGAGCCCCCCGAGATCGCCGGAGAGTGGGTCAGAACCCAGTCCATCACAAATTGCATCGCAAGAGTGGTAAGGGCGAGGTACAGTCCCTTGACCCGCAAAGCGGCAAAAGCAAACAGGCTGCCGATCACGGATGACGTCAACCCGCCGATGATCAGCGCGAATTCCCACGGCACCCCGAAACGCGCGGCATGGATCGCCGAATAGGCGCCGACCGCCATGACCGCGGCATAGCCCAGGTGAAGCTGCCCCGCCCAACCTGTCACCAGGTTCAGCCCCAAAGCGGCGGCCGTCCAGATCAGCCAGGGAAGCAAGTAGCTGTTCAGGTAAAGCGACGGAATGATGAACGGCGCGGCAAGACCGATCAGAAAGATGAATGCTGTCAGATTTCTGTCGGCAGGCACCTTGAAGATACGGCTGTCCGAAACGTAGTCGGCGTGATGGACGCCAGAAAGTCTGTAAAACATCCCTTACACCCTTTCGATGTCGTGACGACCAAATAGCCCGTGCGGACGGATCATGACCGTAAGAATGAGCACGGCGGCGACGATAAGCTCACGGCTTCCGCCTCCGACAAGCGGATCGAGGAAATCAGCGCCAACGTTTTCGACGACGCCCAGGATGATGCCCGCGATCACGGCGCCAAGGATACTGTCGAGACCACCGAGAACGGCAACGGTCAGACCCTTGAGCAGCAACAGCGACAGCGCCTGATCGACACCCTGAATTCCGCCCCAGATAACGCCCGCGGCGACAGCAACAACAGATGCCAGCGCCCAGGACAGGCCAACTCCGCGTTCAACCGAGATGCCGACCGACCACGAAGCCATGTAATCATCCGCGATCGCCCGCAACTTGATCCCGGTCCGGGTTCGGAAAAACAGCATGAATGCGACAAACAAGGCGAGCGCAACACCGGCACCAACCAGATGGATGCGGCTGATGAAGATGTCGTCCAAAAACAGTGGATCATAGCTGACGCCCAATTCCATCGAACGTGACGTCCCGCCCCAAATCGCAAGCGTTGTACCCCGCAGGAAAATGTCGAGGCCGAGTGTCAGCATCAAGATCATGACAACCGGCCGACCTGCGAGACGGCGCAAAGCAACACGCTCAATGCCGAACCCAAGGCCGAACATGACAACCGCAGCCAGAGGGATGGCCAGCCACAAGGGTAAACCCACGTCGCGTGCCAGCGCCAAGACCACATAGGCCCCGACCATGGTCAACCCGCCCTGCGCCAGATTGGGCACCGAAGATGCCTTGTAAATCAGCACAAGGCCGATGGCGAATAGCGAGTACAGCAGACCCGTCAAGGCTCCGTTGATCGCAAGCTCTGATAGAAAGACCCAGTCCATTTATACCTCCCTGATGGGAAGGCTTCTTTCGACCTTCCCTACTTCCCCGGTCTCGTAAGTCACCTGCGCGCTTACATGGACCTCTTTTGAACCGTCGTAGAGCGCCGCGATCACGTCAGCATAGCGTTCCTGAACGACCTTGCGCCGTAGTTTTCGTGTCCGTGTGATTTCACCATCGTCCGGGTCGAATTCTTTCGGCAGACTGACAAAGCGTTGCAGGCGCAATGGTTCGGTGACGGCCTTGTTGACCCGTTGGAAGGCCTCGCGAAGCAACGTCGCGACCTCTTCACGCTGAGAAAGATCGGCATATGACACGTAAGGTACGCCGTTCACTTCGGCCCAGTGCCCCACGGCCTCGAAATCCACGCAGACCATCGCCGTCAGTTCCTTCAGCCCGGCGCCGATTACGGCAGCATCCTTAATATAAGGGCTGAATTTCAACCGGTTCTCGATGTAGTTTGGCACAAACCGCTCGCCTCCGGCCGTATGCATGACCTCTGAGACGCGCCCCAGAACAACCAAGTGTCCATCTTCCTCCAAATACCCGGCATCACCTGTATGCAGCCACCCGCCCTCAAGGGCTTCGGCGGTCGCTTCGGGTTTGTTGAAGTACCCTTCGAATACGCTGTCCGAGCGTACCAGGATCTCCCCGTCCTCGGCGATGGTCACCTCGACGCCGGGCGCGGGTTTGCCGACGGTATGAAGGCGCACTTCACCCGGAGACTGAATTGCATTGATCGCGCTGTTTTCGGTTTGGCCATAGAGTTGGCGCAATTTGATTCCCAAGGATCGGTAGAAAACAAAGGTGTCTTCGCCGATCGCTTCGCCGCCGGTGAACGCGTTCTTGAGGCGGCTCATTCCGAACTGGTCCTTGATCGGTCCGAAAATGATTGCCTCGCCCAAAAGTCGGCCCAAAGGCTCCAATATACCACCGCTTTTTCCGTTCAGCTTGCGTGTCTCAGCGGCGATGGCCCGATCCATGAAAAAATGGTACAGCCATTTCTTTAAAGGGGACGAATTTTCGATACCCACCTGGATTGTCGTCAGCATCTGGTCCCAGCTTCTCGGAGCCGCCAGATAGAAGGTCGGAGCGATCTCGCGCATGTCGCGCACGACCGTTTCCTGGCGCTCAGGCACATTCACGGTGAAACGCCAAAGGAGTGCCGCGGCAACGGTTATGGCGTAGTCTCCCACCCAGGCCATCGGCAAGTACGCGAGGATCTCCTCATTTTCGTCGAAGGCACCCGCCGCATGTCCATTCCGAGCAGCAGCAAGAACGTTCTTCTGACTCAGTACGATGCCCTTCGGCGCGCCCGTCGTTCCGGAGGAGTGCAGAAAAATGGCCGGATCTTCCGGCTTCGCACGACTAAGCAGTTCCTCACGCAGGCCCGGGGTTTCGTTCAGATCGTGCTGACCAACTTCGATCAGGTGATCCCAGGACAACAGCCCTTCAACCTCGTAGAAGCCAAGACCGCGCGCTTCATCATAAATGATGTGGTCGATGCCCTCGGCGCCCGCGTCCTTCAGTTCCAGGATCTTGTCAACCTGTTCCTGATCTTCCGCAATGGCCGCGACGATCTCGACTTCGCCAAGAAAGTGCCTTAGTTCCTCAAGAGTTGCGCCCGGATAAGCGGGCATGGCGTAGGCACCAAGCAACGAAACAGCCAGCATGCCGCCATAGAGCCGCGCACGGTTATCGCCCAGAACAAGCACTGCTTTGCCAGGCTTCACGCCGATTTTTTCAAGCCCAGCCGCACAGGCCACCACCTCTTGGGCGTATTCCGCCCAGGTGGTTTCTTTCCATATCCCACGCTCTTTTTCGCGACGGGCGATATCCTTTCCGTGGAGCGACGCGTTCTTCGCCAGAAGTGCACCAATCGTTTCGCCGCCTGAAGACCGGTTCTTCGTAAAATCAGTCATGCGACCCTCCGATATATGCCTCGATGACCCGCGGGTCCTTCACAACCTCCTTGGGGATGCCACTGGCGATCATTTCACCGTAGTTCAGTGCCAGCATCCGATCACAAATGCCGGTGATGACATCCATATGGTGTTCGATCAGCAGAACGCTGACGCCGCGTTCGGCACGGGCATCCAGAATGAAACGGGACATATACCCTTTCTCTTCCTGGTTCATGCCGGCCATCGGTTCATCGAGAATCAGCATCTGTGGCTCGGCCACCAATGCCCGCGCCAGCTCGACCCGCTTTTTCAACCCGATCGGAAGACCATCGACCAACTCATGCCGAATGCTCTCGAGCTGTAGAAACTCGATCACCTCCTCGACGATTTTACGGTTCTCGATTTCTTCACGCTGTGCTGCCCACCAATATAGCGCCGTACGCAAAACGCCTGGGCTCATGTGGATGTGCCGCCCGAGCAGGATGTTGTCCAGAACGCTCATCCCGTTGAACAGGGCAAGATTTTGGAACGTTCTGGCAACGCCGAGCTTGGCAACCTTGTGAGGCGCCGTACCCGTAATGTCGTTTCCTGCCAGCCGGACCCTGCCCTCGTTTGGCGGGTAAAATCCGGTAATTGCGTTTGTTAGCGTTGTCTTGCCGCTGCCATTCGGACCGACAAGTCCAAAGATTTCCCCTTGTCGAATAACGAGGTCAACACCGGTGACAGCGACGATGCCGCCGAACCGTCGTTCGACCCCGCTGCACTCCAGTATCGCCCCATCATCGGCTCCGATTGCTGTGTTAATCCTTGTCGTCATCTAGATATCATTGTCCCCCTAAGGTTCACGGCCAACATCAGGTAATCCGGAAGTAGTCCGGCCGCCCCGTTGGCCATGGATCCCCCCACAATTGCTGCCCACCGTCGATGTTCAGAACTTCTCCGGTTACGAATTTCCCTGAATTCGCCGCCATATAGACAACCCCTTCAGCGACATCCCATTCGTCCCCGGCGTGCCGCATCGGGTTGGAGTCCTGAAAGGTCGCAGAACCCTCCGGAGGGTAGTTCCCGAAACCGTTGCTTTCGCAGCAACCCGGCGCCACGCAGTTCACTCGGATACCGTGCGGGGCCCACTCCACCGCAACCGACTTGGACAGGTAAACTACCCCTGCCCGGGCCGCACAGGTATGCGCGATGCCGGGCATGCCGCGCCAGATATCGGCCACGATGTTGACGATGGAGCCCGATTGCTTGTTGGCAACCCAGTGGCGCGCCGTGGATTGCATCATCCACCACGTGCCGTTCAGGTTGGTGTCTATGACCGCATTCCAGCCCTTTGGACTAAACTCCAACGCTGCTTGCGGAAACTGACCCCCAGCATTGTTCACCAATACGTCAATCGCCCCGAACTCCTGGTTCGTCTTGGCGACAAAATCCTCGACCTGCTCAGGCTCCCGGATGGTCATAGGCACAGCGAAAACTTCGCCCCCGAAACTTTCAAGAAACTCCTTGGCCAAAGCCAGTTTCTCTTCGTTGCGTCCATTGATCGCCAGATTGGCCCCGAGCCTTGCGAACAAGGTCGCAATTGCCAGCCCCAATCCGCCTCCGGCCCCGGTCACCACAACGACTTTGCCGGTGAATAAACCGCTTGCGTAAACGGTTGCACGTTTTGATAGGTCCTCCCTCGAAGACCCAAACTGCGTCTTATTCATGACGCCTCCTCCCATTCCCCATTAGGGGCAGCTGCCAGTAATCTAACGGGCGTTAGAAAATTGGTCAAGACAACTTTTCCCACCAGCCCCGCCCGTTATCTCCGATCAGTAAGACTTTGGAAGTCCAAGGGCTTTTTCTGCTATGAACGACAGAAGCATCTGCGGTGTCACCGGTACGATGCGGAACAGCAGAGCTTCACGTACCAGTCGCTCCACGTGATATTCCTTAGCATATCCGAATCCGCCAAACGTAATTTGCGCGGCTTCGGTCGCCTCGACCGCGGCGTCGGCGGCCAAAAGCTTGGCGGCGTTCGCCTCGACGCCGCAGGGTTCTCCCGCATCGTAGAGGGCTGCAGCGTGCATCACCATGAGATTGGCAGATTCCACTCGCGCCCAGGCTTTGGCGAGTGGATGCTGAACACCCTGATTTTGGCCGATCGGGCGGTCAAAAATCACACGTTCGTTTGCATAATGCGCCGCTCGCGCCAGTGCGTTGCGCGCAATACCGATGCATTCACCGGCCACCAGGATGCGTTCGGGATTCAACCCGTGCAAAATTTGCCTAAAGCCTTTGCCCTCCTCCCCGATCAGGTCCTCAGCCGGAATCGGCAATCCATCGATGAAGACTTCGTTCGAATCGACAGCCTTTCGACCCATCTTTTCGATCTCTCGCACGTCAACGAAATTTCGGTCGAGATCTGTATAGAACAGGCTCAGCCCTTCGGTCGGGCTGCTCACATCCTCAAGCCGCGTTGTTCTGGCCAGAAGCAACATCTTGTCTGCCACCTGCGCGGTAGAAATCCAGACTTTTTGTCCGTGCACGACATATCTGTCCCCCCGCCGCACCGCCATGGTCTTCAGCTTTGTGGTATCCAGCCCCGTCGTCGGTTCGGTCACGGCGAAACAGGCCTTTTCATCGCCTGCTATTAGAGGGCCAAGCATACGCGCGCGCTGCTCATCGGTCCCAAACTTCACCACCGGGTTGAGCCCGAAAATGTTCATGTGGATGGCCGAGGCTCCGCTTGCGCCGGCCCCCGACTCGGCGATTGCCTGCATCATTATGGTCGCCTCGGTGATCCCCAGACCAGCGCCGCCGACAGCTTCTGGCATGGCGATACCCAGCCAGGCGCCATCGGCCATTGCCCTGTGCAGTTCATGGGGAAAACCACCGTTGCGATCCCGATCCAGCCAATAGTCGTCGTCGAACCTTGCGCAAATCCGCAGAACCTGGTCGCGAATCTCTTGTTGGTCGGCGGTCAATCGAAATGTCATAGCGCGCGCCCTCTTTCCAATCTTACGAGCCCAGCCTCACATAGGGCAGCGATCCGCTCATCGTCAAAACCAAGATCACGCAGAATGCTTTGGCTGTCTGCGCCAGGCGGTCGTCCCAGCCAACGAAGCTGACCGGGCGTCGCGCTGAGATGAGGGACCGGACCAATGACCTGAGTCTGTTCGCCAGCGACCGACACGATATCCCCGCGATGGCGTATCTGCTCGTTCGTCGCGATTTCCTCGACACTCAACACACGCGAGGCAACGGCATCATGGCGGGCGAATACCGCCTCCACTTCCTTAGCCGTGTGCTGCGTGACGAAATCATTGATCGCGTCAAAGACCACCGTCATGTGCTGCGACATCTCGCCGAGTGTCGCAAACCGCGGATCATCGGCAAGGGCGTCCCCGCCGACTGCCCGCAACAGTCGGTGCGCGGTTTCCGCGCTCCCTGCGGAAACGGTCAGCCACACCCCATCGGACGTTCGGAACATCCCCCCCGGAGCAAAGTCCATCGGCTGGCGCAGCCCATTGCGCCGCGGCGAGAGGTTCGCGCCCGTCAATGCGGGAACAGGATAGTCCATCAACCGAAGCAACGCCTCGAACACCGCAAGATCGACGACCTGACCGCGTGCAATGCCCTTTTCGCGAGCAAATAGCGCGATCATGATTCCCAAAGCGCCCATCAGCCCTGTCGTGCTGTCGGCCGCCGGAAAGCCGGGGTGCATCGGCGGCCCGTCGGGAAAACCGGTCAGATGCGCTAATCCACTCATGGCCTCCGCAGCACGCCCAAACGCTGGCACGTCGCGCATCGGACCGTCCTGTCCGTAACCTGAAACCCGCAAGACAACCAAGTCCGGGTTCCAATCGTGCAAGACGTCTGGCCCAACACCGGCACGTTCCAGCACACCCGGTCGGAAATTTTCGATCAGCACGTCGGCATCTTCGACCAACTTTCGCAGGATGTCCCGGCCCTCGTCGGACTTCCAGTCCAGGCCTAGTGTTTTCTTGTTACGGCCCAAAGTCTTCCACCAGACGCCCACCCCATCCTCTGCCTTGGGTCCAAGGTCGCGCATCATATCCGTCCGGTTGGGGGCTTCGATCTTGATGACATCTGCACCAAAATCCGAGAGTAAAGCTGCCGCAAGTGGTCCGGCAATTACGTGACCAAGTTCTATAATCTTCAGTTGATCAAGGGGTCCAGACATCTGCACTTTCGACTTTGCTAATTTTCTAATGGTTGTTCGATTCCTAGCAAAGGCGAAGTCGGACCTCAAGATTCAAAGGTAATCACTTCCCCAAAAACGTAACCGCCCGGTTGTTACCGCGCATCAGTTTATCGGCGTCCAGTTCCATGAAAGCAGTTCGTTGAGCGGGTTGGTCATGTGATTGTGGATGCGGTCGAGGATTTCGGCCAGCCAGGCTTGCCGATCGTGGCCGTTCATCTTGGCTGTCTCGACAAGGGAGATCGCCCGGGACAGCGTTTCGCCACCGCTGTCGGAGCCTGCAAAAAGTCAGTTTTTTCGCCCGATGCTGATCGGGCGCATGACGCGCTCGGCGGTGGTGTCGTCGATGCCGACGCGGCCATCTCCAAGGAAGAGCTCGAATGACGGCCAGCAGCTGAGACCATAGCGGAAGGCCTTCGCGAGACCGTCCTTGCCGGGAATGCGTAGCAGTTGGGCCTCGGTCCATGCCTTGAAGGCCTAGACCATGGAGCGGGAGTGCGCCTGGCGTGCTGCCAGCCGCAGTTTCGCTGTCTTTTTTGCCCACCCGAACTATGGCCTGCCGTGCGTTCTTTCAGGCCTGTGGGACGAAGCGCTCGTCTTTGGCGGCACCGAAGTGGCTCCGACATTCGGCGGTTTTCTCGAAGGCGCGCTTGAGGCGACGGAACATGCCTACACCGTCCTTAAGACGGGTCGAGGGCGCTCAGAGAAACGCTTATAACTGCATCTGCGTTCAGGCTGTCGCTGGGGAACCTGAAGGAGCGTTTTCTTGTTTAGGCGGCTTGATCAAGAAGAACAGCGCATACAATACCGGCACCGCGACCAGTGTCAGGATCGAGGCGAACGCGAGGCCACCCATGATTGTGACAGCCATCGATGCGAAGAAGGCGTCTGATATGAGCGGAGTCATACCGAAAATCGTTGTGCCCGCAGCCAGCACGACGGGCCTCAAACGGCTGACCGAGCCATCGATTACCGCCTGATAGTCCTCGACACCTTCGGCGCGTTGCTGATCGATTTCTTCCACCAGCACAATGGCATTCTTCATCAGCATCCCGGAAAGGGACAAGAAGCCGAGAAGCGCCGTGAACGTGAACGGTAGCCCAGTGAACAGCAGACCAAGAACCATCCCCGTGACCGACATCGGAACCACGAGCCACAGGATCAGTGGCTGGCGCACTTTGTTGAACATCAGGATCGAAATTGTCAGCATTACCAGAAAGCCCAAGGGAAGCTGTTTGCCGAGACTTGCCTGCGCTTCTCCCGCGCTTTCGAACTCGCCACCCCATTCCATCGTGTAGCCTTCGGGAAGCCGAATGGCTTCGATATCAGAGCGGACACTGCGAAAGGCCTCATCTGCTGTCAGGTCGCCGCCTGCACCGCCGAGGACCGTTATCGTACGCTCACGGTCGCGGCGGTGGATAAGGGCCTCGACGAGGCGGGGCTCAAAGCCGGAGACGAGGTTGGCCATCGGCACATAGCCATTTGCACCCGGCGACCAGACGGAGAGATCGCGCAAACGATCCAGCCCGTCGCGCTCGACCTCGGGAAGCCGCAGATACATAGGGATTTCGGCATCGCCTTCGCGCAGGGTGCCGACCCGCAGGCCCGAGGTCCCGTATTGCACGGTGTCGGAAATCGATCCGCGAGTCGCACCGGCCAACCGCATGCGAGCCTCGTCGACGATGGGTTCGACGAGAATTTCGCGCTGTCGCCAGTCTGTGCGCGGGTTTGTGATCGTGCCGGCCTCGTCGAAGATCGCAAGCGCGTTATCCGATAGCTGCCGGAGGACTACCGGATCGGGTCCCGAAAAGCGAACGGCGACATCGGCCCCGGCAGGCGGACCGAAGACGATCTCCTCGACGCGGATAAGAGCATTGGGGAATTGCGCCGGCAGTTCGCGATTGAGACGCGCCGCAACATCGGGGATGAGTGTGGCATCGGTCGCACGCACGATCAGCTGACCGTAGCTCGCATCGGCCTGCTCAGGGTTGTAGGTCAGCATGAAGCGGCTGGCCCCTCGCCCGACAAGCGTTGTAACGTCCGTCACTATCTCCTCGCCTAAGATGATCGCCTCGAGCCGGGCCATTTCTTCATTCGTGGCTCGAATGTCCGTGCCCTGTGGCATCTGGAATTCGACGTAGAATATCGGGGTGTTCGACGCCGGAAAGAAAGCCTGCTTGACTTGGCCGAAGGCCATGACCGACCAGACCGTGATTCCGACGACCGTCAGGACTACGAGCACGCGGGCGCGCAGCGCCATCCAGAGGAAACCGCGATAAGCCGAATAGACTAAGCCGCGATAGGGGTCCTTGGAGGTGTCTCTTGGCGCCTTCAGAAGGAGCTTCCCAAGATAGGGTGTAACGGTTACGGCGAGGATCCAGCTCATCAGCAACGAAATCGCGATAACCGCGAAAAGCGAGAACAGGAATTCTCCGGTGGCGTCTGGCGATAGCCCAATGCCCGAAAACGCCATGATCCCGATCACGGTGGCCCCAAGCAGGGGAAACCCTGTCGCGGTCTCTGTATCGGCGGCGGCGTCTTCGGCGGACTTGCCCCGCGCCATGCCAATCAGCATGCCTTCGGCGATCACGATGGCATTGTCGACCAGCATGCCCATGGCGATGATCAAAGCCCCGAGACTGATCCGTTCCATCTCGATGCCGAAGACAGACATGAAAAACAGTGTGGAAAAAACCGTGAGGCCCAGCGTGGCACCCACGACCAAACCCGCGCGCCAACCCATGGTCAGCATCAGCGCCCCGATGACGATGGCCACGGATTGACCGAGGCCGACGAGGAAGCTCGAGACCGCTTCGTCGACGACCTTATGCTGTTCATAGATCGGTACGATCTCGACGCCGTCCGGCAATTCGGTCTTCAGCTGGTCCAGCCGTGCCTCGACCGATCTGCCGACCTCGACAACGTTGCGGTCCACGAGCGCCGAGACCCCGAGGGTGAAGGCCCGCGTGCCATTGTGACGCACGATCTGGCTCGGCCGCTCTGTCTCCTCTCGGACCACGCGAGCGATGTCGTAGAGCGCAATCTGCCCGACCTCTCCGGGGGCGCCGAGCCGCAGCGCCTCTATGCCCTCGACGCTGACATAACCCGGCGGAACGGACACGCCCAGCCGAGACAGCCCTTCGCTGATCTCGCCGTTGGAGAAAACCTGGTTTTCGTCGGCGATGATACCGAGGATCTGGTCCGGTGGCAGGCCCAGTTCGGTCAGGCGCGCCGAAGGGATCGAAATGATGATCTCCTCTTCAGCCAGCCCCTGAACCTCGATCTTGGCCACCCCGTCGACGGTGACAAGGTCGCGCCGCAGTTTAGTCGCGAGGTCTCGCTGTTCCGAGGCGCTCAACCCATCGGCCGTCACAGCGTAGAACATGCCGTAGACGTCGCCGAAATCGTCATTGATGATCGGAGACTGCGCACCGGAGGGAAGCTCTCCTTCGATGTCGCGGATACGGCGGCGCATCTCGTCCCAGACCTGCGGAATCTCGTCGGGCCCATAGGTCATCTCGATCTCGACCGTGATCTGGGCCATGCCCGGCATGGATTTCGATTCCACCCGGTCGAGCTGCTTCATCTGTTGGAGTGCGCTTTCCACGACATCGGTGACTTCCTCTTCCACCTCCATCGCCGTCGCGCCCGGATAGGGCACGAAAACGAGCGCCGTCTTGAGCGTGAAACTCGGGTCTTCGAGGCGTCCGACCGTGTTCAGCCCCCACAAACCGCCGAGAAGGCAAAAGATAATTGCCAGCCAAACGGCGACCGGACGTCGGATGCTTGCGCGGGAAATACTCATTGTCATGGTTTCGGTTTTCCGGTCCAGGATCGTTCAGAGGCCGCGAACCGCGACTGTTTCGTTTTCCTTCAGGCGCCACCACCCGCCGGACACAACCAGTTCGTCTCCGGAGAGCCCCTCAAGCACGACGATTTCGTCGTCGTTCGGCAGCCCCAGGCGGATCGTCTTACGGGACACCCGGCCGGTCCCCTCGTCATACAGCCAGATGGACGGCTCGCTCCGGCTCGTCGTGTCGATCGCCGAGACCGGGACGACTACCAACCGCGATTGCGCACCCTCCGCGGCGGCGGCTACGCGCACATTCGCCGTCATTCCGGGCAGCAATCTCGGGTCGATGGCGCCCTCGATTGCAAACTCGACGTCATAGGTTTGGGCTGTGGGGTCTGCATCGGTCACGAATTTCCGCAGATACAGAGTTGCGTCATATCCCGGCACGGCGGGGAAAGAGGCGGTTACCCTGAATGCATCGGGCTGGGCCCGTGCCATCGCGGCGAGTTCCTCGGGCAGCGAAATCCGCACCCGCATTTCACTGATGTCCTGCAACCTGGCAATCGGAGCCGCAGGGGTGACGTTCGAAAACTCCTCCAGAAAGATGCGCGCGACAATGGCGTCGAAGGGCGCGGTGATCGTGGCTTGAGCCAAGCGTCGCTCCGCTTCACGCAGGGCGACTTCTGCCTGAGCAAGCTGCGCGCGGTTCGTTTCAAGTCGGGCGTCGGTCGCCACCCCCCTCTCGGTCAGACTCAACGCACGATCGTATTCGGATTTTGCGAGGTCGAAAGAGGCCTGCGCCCGATCCACGGCCAATTCGAAATCGACTGGGTCGAGCGCGGCAATTAAATCGCCTTTCTCGACCCGAGTCCCAGCATCTACCGCGAGGTCGGAAAGCTGACCCGAAACCTGAAAGGCAATATCCACGGTCCGGGCGGGCTCCACGCGGCCTGCCAGGCTGCGCGCCCTATCGCTATCGCGAAGCTCGGCACGCGATACTTCGACCGTGACCGGTTGGGCCATGTCTTGCTCGGCGCTCCCTTGCGCATCGGCACCGGAAACCTCATCCGTAGTCTGCGCGAAGACCTTGGATGCGATGTCCGGGTTGAATTGCACGAGAAGGACAATGGCGAGAAGAAGGGCGACCAATCCAGCGGCACCTCCTCGGAAGTATCTGGTTCTATTCAAGCTCATTTATCATGTCCTTCAATCTGTCGATGGCGGCGTCTTGCTGATCGTCGTCACCATCCGCGAGGCGAAGAAGCCTCTGGAAACGAAGACCCTGGATCGCCAAAAAAAGAACCATCGCCGCAGTGTCGTCCTGCGCGTCCGAACGGATGCGCTCGACATCACGGGACAGCTCTCTTCTCAGCGGGTCCAGAAGATTCGGATCCGACGCCGAAACCGCGAGAATAGCCATCGAAAGGTCATCATCGGTGCTTACGGCTTGCAGAACTGTCTCGAGATGACCGCGCAGGGTGCGGGAACTGTGCCCTTCCGGGACCGACGCCAGACGTTCGCGGTGCTCCGCGAGCATTTCGTCGAGCAGCCCGGCCAGAAGCGCTTTCTTGGTGGGGAAGTTGTACAACACCCCACCCTTGCTGAGGCCGGATTCCCGAGCGACGGCGTCGATCGTGATCTTTCCCGCGCCTTCTCGCAGCGCAATCGCCCGCGCAGCGCCGAGAATCTTCGGCGAGGCGTTCTTCGGTTGCTTTTCCACTTGTGCAGTCACCCTGTACCGTCCGGTCGGTTAAGTCATTGGGCGAGCTAATGCGCTGCCCCGTATTTGGCAAGCGAGCTCAATCTGAAAATTTGTCTCTGTGGCCGCTACCGTAAAGTCGCAGGAATGCAGCGACCGCTTCGCGCGCATGTTGCTCGCGGTGGACAGCTCGTTTCACTGCGAGAAGGCGCGGCATAAGTAGCCCCGAAACGCAAAGGTGTATGAAGTGATCGGACGCGCGCCGGACGTCATCGACATCGAGCGCGCCTTCGCGCGTAAGGCGCTCCAGAATCCGACCGACGAGTTCGCGGGCAGGTTTCGGGCCTGCGCGAAAATAAACCTCACCCACTTCGGGCAGTGCCTCGGAGGCGCCAACGCACGTTCGCAGGAGACGGATGTAGGTGTCGTCCAAGGTGAGGTCGACCATGCGAAGGGCGAGTTCTTCCAACTGGGCGCGCGGCTCCAAAGACGCGATCAAGGGCCGGAGGATTTCGTCCGCAAGCCGACCGCATTCGGATTCAACCACGCTCAGGAACAGTTGCTCCTTGGTCGGGTAATACGAATACATGGTTGCCTTCGACACTTTTCCTTCAGCGGCAATTGCATCGACCGTGGCTCCTTCGTAACCGCATCGGAAGAAAACCTCGCGCGCACCAATCATGACGTCGGCCATTTTTCTCACGGGCATCTCGTTCTCTCTATCCCAGGCAGGACTAGGCGGTTACAAGCTTTACTGTACCGTCTAGTGAGTATAGTAGATAGAAGTTGATTTAGCAGCAAAGCGTAAAGCTGTGCGGATCTACCCCACCAAGCGCCGCTTGGCGGCTTTTTCTAGCGCCGTTTTCAATTCGTCATGAGCTTCGGGTCTGATTCTGCCTGAGTTGTTCTCGGGCGCGGGATTATCCCGCGAACAGGAGGGGTACCGTCATTCTGCCGCGCTTGCGGTCCCGACAAAGGCACCCTCGGCCTCCCAGCGGCGTGCGATCGAGCCAAGCTTGTCCAGCACGCCGCGCAGTTCCGCGCCGCGCTCAGTCAGCCCGTAGGTGACAGCGGGTGGGATGGTCATGGCCTGCTCGCGCCATACAACGCCAGCATGTTCCAGCATTCTCAGCCTCTCGGTCAGGACCCGGGTGGAAATGCCGGGCACCAAACGCTTGAGCGCGCCGAAACGCTGCGGTCCCTGCTCGGACAGAACCCAGAGTATATAGATCGTCCAAGGGCCTGTGATGACACGCAGAAGCGCCTCCATCGGGCATGAGGGGGGCTGGACGCTCTTCATCGTGGATTATCCTCGCGGTTAAAGTAATCTAGTTACTTTTAAGTGCCTACTTTCACGAACGATGCAAGACACCTAAAGGTACTTAGAGCGGAAACTGCGGCTGAACAAGCCCTTGCAAACAGGGAGTGCGGTGATGAGTGACAACGTGGCAAAGTATGTCTACTGGATCGCGACCGGCCTTGTGGCGCTGGTCTATCTGGGTGCGGCGACTTTCTACATCTCATCCCACGATATGGTCGCGGGCATGTATCGCGAGGTGTTGAGCTATCCCACATACATCATCTGGCCGCTCGCGATTTTGAAGATTGTCGGCGCGGTGGTGATTCTCTGGCGCCCTTCGGCGATGCTGGCGGACTGGGCTTACGCGGCGATGTTCTGGCATCTGGTGTTGGCGTTCGGGGCGCATGTGGGCGCGGGCGATCCAGGCTGGCCACCGGCTCTTGCGACCTGGGTGCTCCTGATCGCCTCGTGGATGACAGCCAATCGCGTGCGTGCGGTAAAGTCGGCATATGCGCCGACGTTTCCGACAGAGACGAATTAATCCGATGCGGAGTTGCCACGGCGCTGGCCATCCACCCTCGGGCTTGGGGTTCAAAAGGACGACAGAATGACCGAAAGGCAGCCGACAGTGTTTGTTCCCCATGGAGGCGGCCCTTGCTTCTTCATGGACTGGAACCCGCCTGACACCTGGGACAGGCACCGCAGATTCCTTGAGGCTTTGCCTGCGAGCCTGCCGGCAAAGCCCAAGGCGCTTCTCGTGATCTCAGGCCATTGGGAGGAACGGGTGTTTACCGTGCAGACCAACTCCGCGCCGCCGCTGCTGTTCGACTATCAGGGGTTTCCCCCCCATACTTATCAGCTGACCTGGCCCGCGCTAGGCGATCCTACGCTGGCGGCCCGTGCAAGCGAGCTATTGAATGGCGCGGGTTTTGAAACCCGGGCCGACGCTACGCGTGGCTTCGATCATGGGGTGTTTGTTCCGCTAAAGGTGGCTTTGCCTGAGGCCGACATACCTACCGTCCAACTGAGCCTGCGCGACGATCTCGACGCTGAGGCGCATCTTGCTGCTGGTCGCGCGTTGGCGCCCTTGCGAGACGAAGGTGTTCTGATCATCGGGTCCGGCAACACCTATCACAACATGGGCAAGATGATGCGGGCGATGAGGGGCGGACCCGATGGCCCGGTGAACGGCGGCGACTTCGACCGATGGCTCACGGGTGCGGTGACCCATGAAGACCCCGGGGCGCGCCGCGCCATGCTGGCTGCTTGGGATCGGGCACCCGGCGCACGCGACGCCAATCCGCGCGAGGAACATCTAATTCCATTGCACGTCGTGGCCGGCGCCGCGCTTGCGGATCGGGGGGAAAAGACCCTCGAGGATCACGTATTGGGCGCGGTCGAAAGCGCGTTCAGATTTGGATAGGACCAGATATGTGCTTCGAACTTCCCTTGCGGCAGGGTCCGCGCCCCGAAACCACCGAGTGCGCCCCGCATGAGCAAGTGTCGCAGAACTCCTCGGCCGAGATTCACGCATTGTTCAAGCAGAAGGCCTTCGCCCTGCCCTTCGTCGAGCGTTGCCGATCGGGTATTTCGGTCCCCGGCGCCGAGGCATTAGTCCTGCCGCGGCCGCATGCCTGCGGCCCGCGCGAAGCCTTCATGATCGGACGCGAATTTGCGCATGTGCATCCCGCCTATGACGGTTCGTCGCACATGATGCTGCCGCTGGCGGCGGTTGAGGAACTCATCGCGAAGGGATGGGGCGAACAGCACCCGATGGCCTCGGCCGGATACATCCCGGCCAATGCGATCATGGCCTTTGCTCCACGCGATGAGGCAGAGGTCGATGTGATGATCAAAATCCTGACCACAAGCTGGGGTTTCGCGCGCGGCAAGCTGGCGAATCCCGCCCCCACCCAAATCCACGATTGATCGCAAGCGCGCTTGCAGAAACATCAAGATAAGAGAGATACCATGTCCAACATCCAGAACGGCCCCTTCATCGTGACCGGCGCGTCCGGACAACTTGGCCGGCAGGTGGTCGACCTGCTGGTTCAGGCAGGTGCCGGGCCGGTCATCGCGATCTCGCGCACTCCCGACAAGCTTGCCGATCTGGCGGGAAAAAGAGTCGAGGCGCGCGAGGGCGATTTCAACGACCCGGCTTCTCTTGAAGCAGCCTTCGCGGGCGGCAAGCGTCTCCTCATCATCTCCACCGACGATCTGGAGCCGGGCAAGCGGCTCGCAGCTCATTCCAATGCGATTGCTGCGGCCAAGACGGTAGGTATCGACCACATCGTCTATACCTCCTTCGCAGGCCCAGTCGCGGAAAGTCCAATCGGATTCGCTCAAGACCACGAAGGGACCGAGAAGCTGATCACGGAAAGTGGGGCGGATCATACGATCCTGCGCAACAATATGTACACCGACTTTCTGTTGATGGGCGGCCAGCAGAGCGTCGCCATGGGCACGCATTTCTCCGCCGCAGCAGATGGCAAGACCGGATATGTGACACGCGCGGATTGCGCCCGTGCCGCAGCCGCGGCGCTAATGAAAGCTACGGGAAGGGAGACCCTCGATATCACCGGGCCGGAGACGGTCAGCCAGGCCGAGGTCGCGGCGATCTTGTCCGAAATTGCGGGTAAGGAAATCCCCTATGTCGCCCTGCCCGCCGAGGATCTGGTGCAGGCGATGATCGCAAATGGACTGCCGGAGTTCATGGCGAGGGTCTTTGCCTCCTTCGACGAAGCAATCGCGCAGGGCTATCTCGATGTGGCCAGCGGCGATCTCGAATCGCTCACCGGCAAGCCCGGACAGTCGGTGGCCGATTTCCTGGCCGCTAACCGCGCGGCGCTTCTTCAGGCGCCGCAGGAACAATAATGCTGGAAAATGTCATGAGGCTTTACAACGCGAACTTCTCACCGAATGCGCTGCGTGTACGGGCGGTGGCGCACGAACTGGGCGTGGAACTCGAAATCGTCGAGGTCGACATCCGTGCCGGGGACAACCGCGCGGCGGAATTTCTTGCCCGCAATTCAAATGCAAAGGTGCCTGTTTTGGAGGACGGGAATTTCGTGCTCTGGGAGTCCCGGGCGATCTGTGCCTATCTGGCCGGGATCCGGCCCGAGGCAGGGCTCTATCCTGATGGCCTCAAGACGCGGGCCCTCGTCGATCAGTGGGCCTGGTGGCAAGCCATCCACCTAGGCCCGGCGATGCAGAAGTTGTCCTTTGAGCTGTTCCTCAAAGAGAAATTCGGCATGGGCGATCCTGATCCTACTGTGGTCGAAGCGGAACGGAAAGCCACCGATCAGTTCCTTGCCGTTCTGGAAACCGGACTCGACGATAAGGATTGGATTGCAGGCGCACTCAGCCTTGCCGACTTCTATCTGGCGACCACATTCATGTATCGCGACCAAGCGGGGATTTCGCTGGACGAATTCCCCAGAATCGCGGGCTGGATCGGCCGGCTTGAAGCGCGTGACAGCTGGCAGAAGGCCGTAGCACCGCTTCTTGCGCTCTTCGCCTGACATCGCGCTCGCCGCGATGATTGAACGATCTGCATCACGTCCGGCGATCGGCGCGCTATCAGATTTAGACATGAGCAGGAAGCGTCGCATGACAGAAATTAGCCGCAGACAGCCGCGACAACCAACCTGACAAGAGTTCCTCCGGAAGCAATGCGGCGGTTTTGGGATGTAGATGCTGTGTCTCATCCCGATCTTTAGAGTTTTCGCGCGGAGTGTATTCATCAGGTCCGATAACTCAGCATCCGTCGCGCCAATTGAGCACGTGCCGTTCGTCCAAGACAAAGACTGATCTCACGGCCTCCGCGAGCGGGATGCCGAGCACAGTGTAACCGTGCAGGACAGCTATGCGGGTGTCACTGTTCCCTTAATTCTTGGACGCTGATGTATGTGACCGTTCAGAACCGCGGGGTCATGCTGCCCTGAGCAAGGGTGGTGTAGGACTTATGAAGCTCGCAATGTTGCCCGCAATAGGCTGCTTCGGGGCTTCATATTTCGTTCGTTCACTCAAACCGCTGTCGTTCCCAGGAACAAGAAAAAACCAGACCGCCGGAGCGGTCTGGCCGTTGGCTTAGGCGGCGTCTTTGGGGCCCCAAGGGATGACAGCCTGCAGGGACAGATCGTCCTGGTTTGCGGCCTTGCCGAGGTTGGCGTTGAAGCCGTGGTCGCGGATGGTCAGCGTGTAGTAGTCGGCGCCGGTCTCCTTGTTCTGCTTCTTCCAGATGCCGCCGCACTCGACCAGCTTGCCGCGCGGGGAGCGGCCGAGGACGCGGTGCGTGGGGGCCATCGGGTTCGTGCTCGCGACGGGTTCGACCGTGATGTCGAGGTCGAAGGTCAGGGTCGAGATGGAGCCGACGCCCTTGGCGGTTTCGATGTCGGTGCTGGTGAATTTAATGCAGTTCGTGGTCATTGCTCTTCTCCTTGTTTGCATTGCAATGATGGTCACCTTGCAGCTGGCCAAGGCCCGGCCACACCGAAGGCGAAGCGTAGCGGAGAGGGGCAGGCGCCGGTCTTTTTGGCGCGCGAGGAATGACCCGTAGGGTCAGGGGAAAAAGATCGGCGACAACCTTTGTGGACGGGACGACAGCTGCGACCAGCATGTCATGCAGAGCAACACATCGGGAGAAGTGCGGTGGCCGCGAAGGACACCCAGGTGAACAGCCGATGAAACTGCCGGGGGCGGTGTCCTTTCTGCCCTCTCACCCCGAGCCGCAGCCGGACGGGTTCGCGCTTTGCCGAGCCTTGCCTAACGTGGCGCGACCGCTTGCCCGTGGTAAGTTGGTCGAGTGAGGTGCCATCTGGCTGAGCGATTTCAAGCAGACCGCCGTGGCATCTGCACCGGGCGCGGGTCATCCCGATTTCGGACCAACCCTCTTCGGCATCCCAATAGTTTGCGATTTTTTACATCGCGTCCAACACCGACCCTCTGCCAGCTTTGGCCAGAGCGATCCGGCGGTTGTCGAAACTCCTTTGCGGTCAATGATGGCAGAACAGCATGTCCGGCAAAGCGAGGACTAACACCGGCTGACACGGGAAAAACGAGACTATTGAAGCGACCCGCCCCGCCCCAGCGACCGTTACCGAATGGCCGAGATGAAGCGTTGCCACGACCATGCGACGGCTGGTCGGGCTGGCTCCGGAGGAGACGGCACGGCCAGCGGTACGTCGCAGGGAGAGGCAGCGTTTCAGCTCGGGGAGGGCGGCTGCATGCAGCCGACCGAGTAGGGCGCGGTCCTGACCAAAGGGCAGGATGATTTATGGACAACAAGCACCCACGAATTCCGTTCGCCGATTTGATGAAACTAACCCCGACTCGGAATGTAACAGATACGACCTTTGGCCTTCTTCAGCCATCCGAGTTGTCGTGCGCGTAGCTGCCATATCGCGTAGGACGCCCGTAATGCGGGCCAATGAGCCGAAAGGTCTCGATTGGCGACTCGTGATCGATGGTGTTCTCTGGAAGAGGCTATTCCGCACAGGCATCGGGAAGGATTCCTGCAACCGAGAGCAGTAGGAAGCTGCCATGAACCCGCTCATATTGCCACTGACCTACTCTCACCACGTTAATTAAACCCGCTTATCTTAGCCTACCCACTATTTAAGCGAAGCCCGTATTGCTTAAATAAAAGAGGGGCATCATAGTGAGCTATGACCGATTCAGACCCCAACCAACGCCTTGGCCGCTTTGTCGAAACCCCCGTTGCAGGAGAGACGGTCCGCGCCTTCGTACCACCTCCCCTGCCTCCAGTCCCAACAATCGACGTACTGGGGCTTCTCGACCGACTCAGCCTCGCGGAGCGCGCCTTAGGGCGGCTGGATGGCATCACGATGCTTCTGCCGCGCCAGGAACTGTTCCTCTATATGTATGTCCGCAAGGAGGCCGTACTTTCCTCACAGATCGAAGGAACGCAATCGACGCTGACAGACCTGCTGCGTTTCGAGACCGAAGCACAGGCGGGCCAGCCAATCGATGACATCCGCGAGGTCTCGAACTACGTCGATGCCATGATGTACGGGTTGGAGCGCCTCGAAGACTTGCCACTGTCCCTGAGGCTAATCCGCGAGATGCATGCGCGTTTGCTGCAAAGCGGACGTGGCGGCACCAAGGACCCCGGGGAGTTTAGGCGCTCCCAGAACTGGATCGGAGGGACACGTCCCGGTAATGCGCTGTACGTTCCACCCCCCGTCACGGAACTGGACAATTGCCTCGGCGCGTTTGAACGCTTCATGCACGACGACCAGTCCCGCCTTCCTGCTCTCATCAAGGCAGGACTGCTGCACGTCCAGTTTGAAACCATCCACCCTTTTCTCGACGGCAATGGCCGCATCGGCAGGTTGCTGGTAACATTGTACCTCTGCGTCAATGGGGTGCTGCAAAAGCCTCTCCTCTATCTGAGCTTGTTTCTTAAGACGCATCGCGCTGATTACTATCGCCTGCTCCAGGAGGTTCGTGAGCATGGTCAGTGGGAGGCTTGGCTTGACTTCTTCCTCGCTGGCGTGGCGGATACGGCAAACCAGGCATTTGATGCCGCCACGCGGATTGTTGACCTGTTTAAGGAGGATCGCGAGCGCATTTCAGCGCAAAGCGATCGCGCCGGTTCGTCACTGCGTATCCATGAACTGTTCCAGCAGCACCCCTTCCTGACCGCGAACCAACTGGTCGAGTACACCGGTCTGTCGGCTCCGACGGTGAACGCGGCCCTCGCCGACCTCCAACGCTTCGGAATTCTTGAGGAGATTACTGGGAGGAAGCGGGGGCGTGTTTTCAGCTATCGCGCCTATCTGACCATCCTCAGCGAGGGTACCGATCCGCTACCCACCACTGCCTAGAGAAAGGTGCGATGACAATTGCCATTCGACCATGAATGTCAATCGTGGCTGGGTTGCTCCCCTACAAGTTCGGGCAATGGCTCGGCGTGCCCATGACTCTCAAACTCGTTCCAATAGATCATGGCGAACTCTGCCACGGCTGGGCGTGGTCCATCGATGATGAGGACGCACTCGCCGAACAGGTTGCACGTATAGTTCTCGGCCAATATCGCCACGTCGCCAAGATCCTGAGCGGTGCGGGGGTGCCGGGACCTGCTGCCAATGCCGAGCAGGCGACTGCAGCGATCAAACAACTGACGTTGGCGGAGGGTGACGATCCTTGGCACCGTGATGGCTGGCTGTTCCAGGCGATATCGTGGATCGCCGCGCACCAGCAGCCTGCCGCTTCGCTCACCCGGATGCCTCATATTCGCAAGGCCGATGTCGCGTTTCCCTTAAATCGGGAGTGGACAAAACATGGGGGTCATGCGGCGCGTTTTCTGTTTGCGACGGTCAGCCGACCATCGAGAACTGCGGCCCTTGTGACGGCTACTCGGTGAGCCCCTTTGGGCGACCACCGCATCCTTCTGCGCTT
>NZ_JAXGFR010000015.1:0-91980 GCF_041008775.1 Pseudophaeobacter sp. C1-32P7
CGCAGGAAAGCCATGAAGAGGCGGGGCAAAGCCTTGAGCGGCTGGAGACCATGGTCGGGCTCATCGACGATCAGGACGGGCTGAAGGCCGCCGTCGATCTCAACACCCGCGTCACCGCCGAGCTCGGCATCATTCTGACCCAGATATGGCGGCTGGAAGCGGCGCAAGGCGTCAGTGCCGGCCAGCTTGGCGTCGTCGATGCCGCGACGCTCGCGGATGAACGCAAATTCCGCTCGATGGCGGTGGACCCATGAGGCAAGTCATGACCCACAGCTTGGCACCAATTCGGTCTCTTTGTCTCGCCGCACTTGTCTTGGCTGCCCTGCCCTGTGCAGCGCTGGCCCAGACCCCGAACGCGGACCCGTCCAGCGATACACCCTTCAACTCGATGGCGATCGCGCGGGATGAGGCCGACGCATGCCGTGTTCCGAAACCGCCCGCCGATCTGGCCGAGACCGCCTATATGCGCAACGGCTACCGCGCGATTCTGCGTATCCTGATCGCCGAAGAAGCCCTCGCCTCGGAGAGCTGCACCTGCCTGCTCGACCAGTTCACCTGGGATCAGGCACTCACAGCCCTGCCCCGGTTCCAGACCTCGGACAACCCGCGTCTGCCCTTCAACGTGCTTGAGCTCTACGCCAAGGCGGACGCGCTCGAGGCGCAAGTTGTGGAGGCCTGTGCGGAGTAAATGGGGGTCATTCGCGACATCCTTGGCCAGGTCGACGCCGCGGTGAACACCGTGGCGCAGGACGGCTTTGTCTCCTCGGCAGGTGCTGTCGGCGATGTGATCTCCGCCGGGGCCGCGCTCCTTGTCGTGCTCCTCGGGATCAACGCGGTGATGCAACTCCGCCCCCTGCCCTTCGGCACCGGCTTTGCCTTCGGAATGAAGATCGCGCTCGTGGGGATCTTCGCGCAGAGCTGGGACAATTTCAGCGTCATCTATGACATCGTCACACGGGTCCCTGACTCCGTCGGCGCCTCGATCCTCGCGCTCACTGGCTCGGGCGACGAGGCCGGGGTCTATGAAAGCCTCGACAACATGGTTGCCCGCATCACCGCCTATGGCGATACGATCGGCGACCGCGCGGGCTGGGTTTTCGGCGCGGTTCTGGGCGCGATCTTCTTTGTCCTCTCCGCCGTTTTCGCCGCCGTCACTGCCGGGATCATCGCCTTCGCCCGCATCGTCTTCGCGCTGATGATCGTCATCGCCCCCTTCATGATCGTGACCTCGCTCTTCAAACCGACCCAGTCCCTCTTCGAGGCCTGGACCCGCGCCACCATCGGCTATGCGCTCATGCCCGTCGCCGCCGCAGGAGCCGCGGGCATCATCGTCGCCATTGCAGAAGCCATCGGCGATGCTTCTGCGGATCCCGGCGATGTCGAGACCGTCAGCCTCATCCTGCCATTCCTCGTCATCCTGATCCTCAGCGCCGGGATCATGGCCTCGGTGCCCTACATCGCCTCCAATCTCACCGGTGTCGTCGGCATCGCGTCCAATGCCGTCGGTCTCACGGGCCTTGCGCGTCAGGGTTTCGTGAACACACGGGAGTATGGCGCGGGCGCAACCTCGCGCCTCGTCACCGGCAAATCGCCGCACGAGCTGAACCAGATGGCCAATGCGGGCGTGGTGAGGACAGGCGAAATGATCCGGCAAAGCCCCGGCGCGCTTCTCTCCGCCGCCAAGGCCTTCCGCAAACCCTGATGTGAAAGACGACTGACTTGAAGAAGCGTGTGACCAGTTCCGCGAACCACGACCGCGACGTTTTCGAGGCGGATTTCATCTACGGGCCAAGACGGCGCGAGCGCTTTGCATGGTTCGTCGCGGCGGCAGGCGTGCTGGTCGGCGTGGCCGGCATGGTCGCGGGCGCGAGCCTCTTTCCGCTCAAGACGACCGAAACCTTCGTGGTCGTCGTGGACAAGGAAACCGGCGAGATGGACCGGGTCGCCGCCGTCCAGGCCCTGACCCTTTCCGAGAGCGACGCCATCATCCAGGCCAATCTCGTATCTTACGTCGACGACCGAGAAACCTACGACCTGACCGATGGCGAGCAACGCATCAACTCGGTACTCGACCGCTCGGACGGCGATGCCGCGCGCACGCTGCGAGATCTCTGGTCCTCCACCAACGAGGACTACCCGATCACCGTCTACGGCCGCGACGCCAAGATCGAGGTGGTGATCAAGTCCGTGAACCAGATCGAGCGCGGCGTGGCCCAGGTCCGCTTCACCCGCACGCTGCGCCGCCCGCGCGACACCCGCACCGTCACCCGGTCTTACGTGGCCACCGTCGGCTACGACTTCCAACCCGAAACCCGCCAGCGCCTTCAGGACGTCTGGGCCAACCCCTTGGGCTTCGTGGTGACCTCCTACCGCGTCGACGCCGAGACCCTGGAGAACTGACCCCCATGAAATCCCTGCCCGCGCTCCTCACCACGCTTCTCCTGGCGCTTGCCATTCCTGTTGCCGCTTTCGCCGAGGCCACGCCGCAAGGCGGCCCGCTCGACATCCGCATTCGCACCGCCGTCTATAACGAAAACCAAGTCTACCGAATCGAGACGGATCTGAGGCATTCGACCACGATTCATTTCGGGGCGGGGGAACGCTTCGAGGCGGTGATTGTCGGAGACACCGAAAGCTTCCAGGTCGACCCGATCCCGGAGCTTGGCAATGTGCTCACAATCAAACCGCATGTGGCCAATGCCTCCACCAACATGACGGTGATCACCAACCGCCGCACCTATTCCTTCCATCTCCGCGAGGGCTCGATCCCGAACCGCACCGGCATGTTCTTCGAGGTTCGCTTCCGTTACCCCGACGAGGAACGTCGCGCGGCGAGTGCAACCCAACCGAAGGGGTTCGAGGCCCCGCGCAACTACAATTACCGCGTCTCGGGCGAGGGCGACTTCCGCCCCAGCCATATCTATGACGACGGGCGTTATACGTATTTCGTCTTCCCGGAGAACGGTCGCCAGCCTGCCCTCTTCAAGGCCGATGACCAGGGGCGCGAGCGCACGGTCAACTGGACCCAGCAAGGCAACACCGTCCGCGTACTCGGGGTGAACACCTACTGGACACTGCGCATCGGTGACGAAGCAATCTGCGCCTGGCGCGACGAAAGCGCGATCTACGTGAGCAACTGACCATGGCCGATCAAACCCCTCCCGATCTCCAGAACCGTCTCGACCAGTTCAGCCAGCGCGGCAAATCGAAACGCCGGGGCAACAGCCTCGGGGTCGGTGCCCTCGCCGCCGCCCTCGCCCTTGGCGGGGCCGGGGTCGCGTATTTCCTGGCCACTGGACTGCAGGAGGGCGACAGCGCACTTGAGACCTCCGATGTCGAGACCTTTCAGGACCGCCGTCCCGGCACCGGCGGGCGGCTGGAGTTTCCGCCTGACGAGACCGAGCAGCGGGTCAATGACGCGCTGATCGCCGTCGAGGAAGCGTTGGACGTGCCAGCGGCCCCCACCCCCGAGCCAAGCGCCGAGGTGCTGGCCGAGATCGCCAAGCTGCGCGAAGCCCTCGCCGCCAGCCAGGCCGCCCGCAACTCGGAAATCCAGTCTGCCGTTGCGGACCTGCGCGAGGCCTTCGACGAGCAAAAGGCAGCACTCGAAGCGACTCTCGCCGCCAAGGAAAACGAACTTACCAACCTGCAGCGCCAGACCGAGACCCGCATCGAAGGTCTGCAGGCCATGCTCGATGCCGAACGGGCGCAGCGCGAGGGGCTCGAAGCAGAGCTGGACCGGGAAGGGCTGATCGCCGATCAGCGCCTTCTCGAAGAACGCCGCCGTCAGGAAGAGGAACAACGCCAGCGAGAAGCCGAACGGGTCGCCGAAGAACTTCTGACTGCGCAGATCAAGTCGCCGGCCGTGGTTTATGCCGACGGTCCGCGTGGTGGCCAAAGTGGCGCGGCGGTGGCCGATTCTGCTGCTGTTGGCACCGAGGGCCCGGTCCTATCAGGAAACGAGCAGTTTCTGCAGAGTGCGCGACCGCTCGAGGTGCAGGAGGCCGCCCGCCTCACCCATCCCGAACGCACGCTAACCCAAGGCTCGGTCATCCAGGCCGCGCTCCAGACCGCCATCAACAGCGATCTGCCGGGTTCCGTGGTCGCGGTCGTCTCCGAGCCGGTTCCGGCGTTTTCCGGGGACCGGATCCTGATCCCCCGGGGCTCCCGCCTTTTTGGCCAATATCGCTCCGGGATCGAGATGCACCAGAAGCGCATCTTGATCCTCTGGACCCGCGTCCTGACTCCGGACGGCACCTCGATGGAGATCGCTGCCGTGGGCGGCGATCAACTCGGCCGCTCGGGCCTCACCGGTCTCGTCGACACCAAGTTCGCCGAGCGCTTCGGCGGCGCTGCGCTGATCTCCGTGATCGGGGCGGCACCGGCCGTGGCGGCGGAGAGTGCCAACAACGAAACCACAAGCATCGTCCTGAGCGATGTCGGCAGCGACCTGCAGGACGCGGTCGGATCGGTCATCGCCGACCAGGTGTCGATCGCTCCGACGATCTATGTCGATCAAGGGGCCTCGGTCACCGTGCTCGTGGATCGGGATGTGGTGATCTATTGAGCCATTCAGAAAGCCCAACCTCCTACCTCGAACGCTATCTCGATCCGTTCCGCGATCTCCTGAGGCGCGACGACGTGGTCGAGATCGCGATCAATCCGGACGGCAAGGTCTGGCTCGAGGTCGCGGGCGATGCCACCATGCGCCACGAAGGCCAGACCGTGGATCGGACCACAGCCCTCAACATGGCCCAGACCATCGTCGGCGACGCCAAGGCCCGCGTCTCTGAAAAGAACCCGCTCGTGTCCGGCAAGGTGGAATATGCGGGCCGCCCGCTTCGGGTCCAGGTCGCCGTGCCGCCCGCCATCGATCGCGGGGCCTCCATCACCATCCGCCTCTTCGCCTCGGGCAGCGTCCGGGATTACGCCCCCGCCTATCTCTTCGGCAAGGCCGTCTCGCTCGACGCGCTCCGAGCCGAGAAGATGAAGAACATTTCCAGTCTCGCCGAAGAAAACCTCGAGGCCGCGCTGCAGACCCTGGTCGAGGCGCGGCTCAACGTCCTGATCAGCGGCGGCACCTCGACCGGGAAGACCACGTTCGCCCGCCACCTCCTGACCCATGTGAGCGAGCAGGAGCGGCTGATCACCATCGAAGACGCCTTCGAGCTCTTCCCCGGCCAGCCAAATACCGTCGCCCTCCTGGCCGACCGCGGTTCCGGCGCGCAACGCAGCGCCAACGCTCTCCTGCAGGCCTCCCTCCGCATGCGCCCCGACCGGATCATCGTTGGCGAGCTGCGCGGCGCCGAGGCCCTGACCTATCTCGAGGCGATCAACACCGGCCATGGCGGGTCGGTCTCCACCATCCACGCCGAAACCGCAGAACTCGCCATCGACCGGCTGGCGATAATGGTGCTGCAGGCTGGCACACCGCTGACCTTCGCCGAGGTGCGGGAATATATCCGGAAATCCATCGATGTGATCGTCCAGCTCGGGCGGGCCGAGGGGAAGCGGGGGATTACGGAGTTCTATCTGCCGGGTGAACGAAGCCATTGAACTTTGACGCATTGAAAGCAGATTAGCGACGTCTTGAGTGCAGTGATATCGGTGAAACGTTCGGACACACATGGCGCAACGATCACCCTATGACATAGCAACTATCTGTTCCTGGCTTCGAAGGAGAGGTGGCTGTCGCCTAGACGCCGTGCTGAAAGATCGGGGGGCGCCTATTGTCCCAATCCTCTCGGTTCAAGAAGATTCGGTACGAGTTGAGGTGGAAGGCGGCATTTCCGAGATCCTTCACCGGATCTAGGGTTTCAACATGGATGAAGTGGCGATAGGAGACCCGGAATCCGTCGCCAGGTGCCGCACGGAAGTGAATGCCCTGGGGCCCGATCGTCAGACATGCCTCTTGCTGCGGATCGTTCATCTCAGACAGCGAAGAAGCCGCGAAATCAGGCTGCAATATCCAGTCGGTTCCAAAGGAGATACACCACTCGTCCGCTTCCCACTGGAATATCCGATGCCAATTGGCTTCGCCTTCACGCCCAAAGTCAGGGTTCAATAGCAGAACCGTCGGTTTGTCGTTGGGCTGATCCAATGGTTCGGAAAGCTTAATGCCATAGATTGGCTGATGGCCGTACCTCTTGAGGAGAAACAGCGTACCTTTCGGCTCCTCGGCGAGAGCGGCTGATTTTACGTTCAAAGTGCTTCGCATATGTGGTGTCCCTCACGAGCCTTCATTCCCAACCCCTCCGGATATCGGTTCGATAACATTCGGGACAATGCACCGCGCTAGTCGGCCGCCTTTCACGGCGGGCCTCGCGACGTTCGTACTCATCAAGCACTTCGACTTCGAAGCGGTGCCCACAATTGTTGCAGCGGAAATGAACACGCTCAGTCATAGCTGATACCTGCGTTACCAATGAACTCATTCCAGAGCACCTCAGCCGCTCGCTCTGGAGTCAGTCGTTCATCAGCTCTACCGAAGACGTTCATGGTTTGAATCAGGAATTGCTCGTAATCATCGGCCAAAATGTTGAAACCGCCGTTTGCTGTGTTGTCACCGGCGTTTTCGCTGAACGAGTAGTAAATATCGCCCAGGGCGACCTGCGAGCTACGGCAGTGCACCGAGATGTGGGCCGTACCATTTCGATGGCCGCTGTTGACAACCGTTGCCCCAAAAGAGGTCGCACTTCTGTCAACGAAACGTCCGCGCAATCCATCGATTGAGTCCATTTCGATGATCGCTCGTCGGAAGTAATCCTTGAAGGTGGCGAAGGCAGCATCGCGGAAATCACCCTTGTCGATTTGGTCGAACTGCCGCTTTGCTCGGTAGCGTGCCATCGAGGGGCGTGTGGCCGACGGCTCATGGGCTACCTCCGCCGCAGCTGCAGGTACAGCTTCAGCTTCGATGATGCGTCGAAGCTCCTGCACGACATTTAGGTAAGCGGTGTTTGGATTGGCCCATGCGCTGATCGCCTTGCCGTCAGTCGGCACGGCCTTCAGTTGGCGCAACTCCCTCATCGCTTTCCAATCGCATTCCTCCACGATGATCGGCACTACACGGGCGGTCCCTGCGGCGTGGCGTTCAAGCGCGCGTCTCATTTTCGCGCTCGACACAGTAGTCGGATGCGATGAAGTCGGGGCTCACCAGGAGCAGGAACAGGTCGGAAGCCTCCAGTTCCCGTTCAATCTCAGCGTCCAGTTCGCCACCAGCCAAGATGTTGCGATCATACCAGGTCTCAATACGCCCTTCCCTTGTAAGGTTCTTGAGGTGGACGTGCAGCCGATCAAGCGCGGCCTTGTCGTTATGGGAATAAGAAATGAATGCCCGCATCTGCTCAACTCAAATGTTTAATGTTTGTTCATGATTTACCCAAAGCGCTACCTACGTGAGACACGGCCTGTAGCGCTTGAGCCCGAAACCACTGTAATACTGTCTACAGTCAGCGCTTCTTGTTCGACTGGGACAACACCGAAGCGGCAAGTGTCTTTGTCTTTTCAGAATAGCGATCGCTGCGAAGTACCTTTGACGCGAGGTCCTCCATTTCCGCTCCGGTTTGCCGATTGGTCTTTGACTGAGACAACGCCGAACCAGCAAGCTTGCGGGCGATCTGTGAAGAGCCAGGTTTGAAAAGGGTGTCTGCTGCAAGCGAGGCAACCTTGGTCGAAGTTCCTTTACGATTTACCGCCATACTATCCTCCATATGGTGTTTGGTTTGCTTCTAGATACTAGATGTGGGATTGGAGCCAACTTTTCGCAAGCTTCATCAGTGACATTTTAAAATGGCAGCCTCGCCTCAAAAAGGTCTGGCGTGTCTTCGTCGCGCCGCCTGCTCAGGCCTTCACCAAGATGCAGGCACGGATGTTTGATACGTGTCAGGCCTTTGCCGCCCTCAAAATGGACCCACCCTCCTCTGGGCATGCCCACGCTTACGATCAGCGCCCCGCATATTGGACAAGTCCGCCTGAAGGATGCGCCCTTCTTGCTTTCACGATCGCCTCGAACTGCCCAACCTCCGCGAACGGATACCGTGCGCCCTGTCGACAGACGGCGGGTGTGTGCCTTCCTGTAATACCAACGGTCCGTCATCCCAGCCCCCTCCTTTCCTCGACCCGGCTGCCGCTCGGGGTCGAACGCACGTAGAAGCCTTGTGGAATAGCCTCTTGCACCAGCCCTACATGGGATATCAGGCCCACGGCACGACTGCCCTCTGTCAGCGCGGCAAGAACTTGGATCACTTGATCCAGCGTGCCCGCCCCATTCTCGGTGTCGAGGCTCCCAAAGCCTTCGTCGATAAAGATTGTGTCCATCCGGATCTTGCCCGAAAGGCTCTCGACCACATCAGCTAGCCCAAGCGCGAGGGCCAGTGCCGCGATAAAGGTCTCGCCGCCTGACAGCGTGGCTGTCGGGCGCGCCTTGCCGGTGTTGATGTCGAAGACCTCGATTTCGAGCCCACGCTTGCCGCGACCGCCAGATGCCTCGAGCCCGCGCGTTAGCCGGTAGCGACCACGTGTCATTGGGTCGAGCCTCATATTCGCCGCCTCGAGAACCTGGTCGAACATTGCTCCGATCGCGAAGGTCTCGAGTGTCATCTTGAAATCGTTCTTGCCGTTAGCCAGATCGGCCAGCCCCCGAAGCGGACCGGTCTCGGTTTCTAGCCGCTCGGTTTCGGTCAGAGCCGCGGCAAGCGATTCCTTGAATTTGGCCAGTGACGATACATCCGTTCTCGCTGTGGCAAGTGCAGCGTTGGCCGCGTTCAAGGTCTGGGTGGCGTCTGCCAACGCCAGCTGTAGCGGGGCAAGATCCGGGCGTTCACGATCTGCACAAGCGGCTATGGCGTTCTGCAATGTCGTGCGAGCAGCGATCAATCCATCGCGGTGATCGGTCACCTTCTTGCGGTCGGCGTCGAGAGTCGGGAAATGGCTCTTGCAGGCATCATATCCCGCTTTGTCCAGCCCAACCTCGGTAAGCCGAGCGACAAAATCACCTTGTGCCTTCTTCACGCGCTGCTGCTGCCCGTCGCGCGCCCGCTTCGCTGCTTCTAGCTGCTCTTGCGACCGGGTGAGCACTTCACTGGCGGCTCGGTCCTGTTGCGTCGCCACTTCCAGCGCCTCGGAGAGTTGCCTTTGCTCTCTCTGCAAAGCCTCGCGTCGAACGACAACCGCCTCGGGCGTGCGCAGACCTTCCGGCAGGGCCTCGATCACTGTGTCCAGCTTGGCGCGCGCGCCGGCAAGAGCGGTCTCAGCCTTTCCCGCAGCGGTGCGCGCCGTAGCCTCGGCAGTTTCAGCCTCGGTCAGTTTCAGCTTGAGTTGAGCCAACTGCTCCGCCATCGTGTCTACATCGACCGCTTCTCCGAGTTCGGCGACATCGCCTTCAAGTCGTGCGATTTCAGCTTCGAGTTCCACCAACGTGCGCTCAGGACTTTCCTGTTCCTCCAGCGACCGCTTCTTTTCGTCGAGCCGGATTCGAAAATTGCCGAGTTCGCTTTCGGCCCGAACTCTGGCTTCGGACGCAGTTCTCGCCAGAACCTGCGCGCTCCGAAATGCTTCGGTCAAACCAGATTGTTCGGGCGTACCATGGGCAGGCGCAGGATGATCATGGGAACCACAGACAGGGCAGGGCGCCCCTTCGGTCAACTTTTCCGCGAGAATGATCGCTTGCGTGCGCGAAAGCCGTGCCTCGGCATCTACCAAGTCCGCGTCAGCGGTTCGCGTCGCATCGGTTCTTGTCGCCAATTCGTTCGATGCCGCTTCGACATTTCGTTGGGCATCAGCGACAGCTTCTTGCGCCTTAGCATACGCCGCTGCCTTGACCCTTTCTCGGTTGACCTCGGCCAGCTCACCGGTCAGCTGGCCTCGCTCCGTTTCGGTCTTTCGCGCTTGATCAAGCGCCAGATCGGTCGCATCGCGCTGAGACTTGAGCTTCTCTCGGGCATCTATGGCCTCGGTCAGAGCCTTTTTCGCTGAAGCTTCGTCCTCCGCAGCGTCGTCAAACGCGCGTCTAAGATCCGCTGCCTGCCCGACCTGCTTCTCGATCGCCTCCAACCTTGTCAGGTCAGCCTGAACTTGTTGCCGTCGGTCCTCGCCAGACTGTGCCTCAGCAAGTTTCTTTTCCGCCAACTCCTTCACGCCAGTGGCGATCTTGAGTTCTGCCTCGGCCTTCGTGACAGCCTCCACCGCATTCAGGCTTTCCTGCTCCGCATCGCACCAAGCCGTCTCAAGATCACGGGCCTGCATGGCATTCCGGACAGCCTCAATCCGCTTGGCCAGTTCTTCGACCTCGCCCGTTTTCCTTTCTAGATCATCGAATGCCTGCTGTGCCGTGTCGACAGCAGAAAATGCTGTCGCGATTTGCTCGCCTTCGGTCAGAGCTTTGCGCGCGGCTTCGGTAGCCATCGCCGCGCCGTGCTGAATTCCCTGCTTTTCTTCGACTTTTGCTTCGGCTGCGGCAATCCCGAATTCTAACGCCTCCGCGCTCTCAAAACCACGTTCCTCGAGTCGAGCCACGTAGAGAGCGCGCTGGTCGCGCAACGCTCGTTCTGCCTCTGAGGCTTCTTCTTTCAGCCGTGCGGCGAGATCGCGATAGATCTTCACGTCGAAGAGATCCCGCAATATCTCGACACGCGCATCCGTTTTTGCGGCCAAGAACGTCTCGAACTTGCCTTGCGGTAAGAGCACGATCTGTCGAAACTGTTCTGCCCCGTAGCCAAGCAGCGCCTCGACCTGCTGCCCCACTAGCGAGACCTTCTTTTCCGCAATGACACGGCCAGACTGACTCGGACCAAGAGTGTCCACCGGAATCCCGGTGACGTCGAACAGCGAGGCTTCTGCGGCGTCCTCAGTGGTCCCTTCACCGCGCGCCTTTGGACGTTCCTGCACCGGACGACGACGGATCAGGTAGGTCTTGGCGCCCAGCTCAAAGACAAATTCGACTTCGGTAGGTAGATCCGATGCGGCGTGATCCGAGCGTAGTGAACGTGGTTCCTGATCAGTCTTGGTCGGCGCCCCGAATAGCGCGAAGGACATCGCCGAAAACAGCGTCGACTTTCCCGCGCCGGTCTGACCATAAATTCCGAACAGACCCGTCTCCAGCGCGGACCGGAAATCGACTACCTCGGTTGTCGCAAATGGCCCGAAGGCTTGAAGCGATAGGCGAATGGGTCTCATGTCTGCTCCTCCCCGGAGGATGCTGCGTGGAGCTTTTCCGCGACGATCGCGACTTCGGTGGCGTTTGGTTCCCGGCCGCGCACAACTTTCACGAAGTCGTTAATCATCTCGATTGGCGTGACCGCGGCCCGCCCGCTGCCGAGCGCCTTGGTCTCCGCAGCGCGCTCCTGCCGGGCATAGGCCAGATGGCAAGCATTGGGATAGGTCGCGCGTAACCGCTTCATCGGATCGATCAGAGGGTTTTCATCCGTCAGGATAGCCTGGATGAAATCGTCAGACGGCGTTCCTGCCAGAAGATCCGAGAATGCCCCGGTAAGCGAGCGGACCTGCCGGATCGGTCGGAACGGTACGGTGCGGATGTCGACACCTTCAGCTTTCAGATCGACGACAGTCATGGATTTTTCGTTTCCCACCTCGTCGAAACCGAAAGCGAGCGGTGCGCCGGAGTAACGAATATGGCTCGCGCCCACTTCCTGCGGCTTGTGCAAATGCCCCAGTGCAACATAGTCCACCCCATCGAAGACATCGGAGGGAACAGTTTCGATGCCCCCGACTCGCGTCAGGGCGCGCTCGGTCTCGCCGACCGCACCCCCCGCGACGAAAGCATGGGCCACGACGACCCAACGCGCCCCATCAGGAACCTGCCCCCTCGCAGCTGCGATCTGGGCGGCAACTACCTCCGCCGGCGCACTAATGCTTTCATCCCCGAACACCTCGCGTGCGGCGTATTCATAGGAAAAAGGCAGCGCGGAAAAGGCGACCTCGCCATGCGCGTCACGCAGCACCAGCGGCGCTTCCACCGCATCGGCAATCCCGCGCACCAGCACACGAGACGCGGTGGAAAAGACAGACATTGCCTCGATCCGGTCGCCAGAATCGTGGTTTCCAGAGATCATAACCACAGCGGCTTCGGTCTCCTCTGCCACGCGTTTGAGGAAGCGATTGAACTGCCGAATCGACGAACTGGGCGGCGAGGCACGGTCAAAAACGTCCCCGGCGATGACAAGAACATCGACCCGATCGGCGACAAGCGTTTCAAGGATCTGACCCAGGATGACCTCATGATCCTCCTCGAGGCTCAACCCCATGAACTGCCGCCCCAGGTGCAGATCTGCCGTATGAAGTATTCGCACCAGATCAATCCATTTTCTATACGTATAGTAAATGTATGGACTATGCGAGCAGAGTCAAGTATTACTCGGCGTATGAGCCTGAAAGCCCTCAAACACGCGCAACGCGAGCGAATTTTGTTCCTCGACCAATGTCTGACCTGGAGAGGTCAGGCGAACCGCCGCGACTTGATCGAACGCTTCAATATCTCGATGGCACAGGCTGCGGTTGACTTTCGAACCTATCTTTCTCTGACGAATACGCCGCCGGTCTACGATGCCGCAGTGAAGGCCTATTTCTCGACCGGCGACCACTGCGCATTGACTGAGGCTGGCCCGGAACAAGTTTTCGAATTACTTGATAGCAAGGCGACATCGCTTGGCGCGAGCATCCCGCTTCCCACTCGCGTGATGGATTCCACCGTTGTCGCACAACTCTACCGCGCCAGGATGGGCGAACGCGACATCCAGATTACCTACACCTCGATGACAAGCGGCCTATCCGACCCGCAGTGGATCAGTCCAGTTCAGTTCCATTTTGACGGAGAGGCAATTTATCTCCGCGCCTGGAGCTATAATCACGAGGCGTACCGCGATTATCTCCCAATACGAATAACGAGACAAACTGAGATGAAAACGCGGGAGCGGCCTGCTCCCCTGCCTTTTGACACGGACTGGAACAGCTTGGTGCGCATGTGGATACGCCCGCGTTCAGATCTATCCGATGCACAAGCGCGAGCCGTCCGGCTAGAGTATGGCTTTGACGAAAAGACGCACTTACTGATCGAAACGCGCAAGGCGCTCGTGTTTTATGTCGTTAGACGATGGCGACTGAACCAGGAAAAGGCGCGTTTGGAATTGGAAACAGTTGAAGAGATGAATGCATGAATGGTCTTTTCGAAAGGTGAAGTTCTGACCAACTCCGGAATTGAGCTTTAGGGACTGAATATGATGCCCCATTCGCTCTTCGAAATTCGCACAGTCGCGTTGCTCGCTGGAAGCGAGTGGCGGGAATGGGTCGACCAAGGTCAATAGCATCTACCTTGGTCAAATATTTTTCAGGTTTCACTCTGACGACCTAGGGGGGGGGGTGGGCGGCGACAAAACAGTTCATGGACGAGCGAGGCGAGATGACACATGGCAATACTTGATCCCGACACCAACCAGCGCGTCCCCTTGGATCGCGATCTTGCAGAGCGATATGCGAAAGAGGTGAACGCTTTTAACGCGACCGAGTGCCAGCACACGCGCAGCGAACTTCGTCGTGGCTTCAACAAGGGCGGCGGGCCAATCGTCAAAAAGCAGTGCCTCGACTGCGGCTTGCTTCTGGGCAACCCGGTGAAGCGCACGACCGAGACTGAACTATTGCCCGAGATCGACGAAGCGCACAACCCGGACTACGAGGCGAAACGGAAGGGCGAGTGGGACACAGTGCGCCGCCGCTACGTCGCCATCCAAGAGAGCCGGTGGCGCGGCAGTGTTGAGGGTAAATCATACTTCCAAAGATCTCATGCCGACTATCTTGCATCCCGCGAGTGGGCCGAACGGCGATCGCTAGTGATGGATCGTGCTGCTGGCCTATGCGAGGGGTGCCGCAAAGCGCGAGCAGCCGAGGTACATCACCTCAGTTATCGCAATTGGGGTAGCGAGTTTCTGTTCGAACTAGTGGCATTGTGTGGCGACTGTCACGACCGCATCCACCGCTTGAATGAAGACCGCGAGACAGGTTGCACCGGCTGCGTGCACGCTGGGGACGATGGCGAGTGGTGCCATCAGTTTGGCATGCCTAGTGGCGCCGCTTCAATTCCTGGTGGAGCCTGCGGCAGCGACCGACAAGGTTTTGTAGACGCAGAAGACTATGGGTGAGCGCACTACAATTGTCGCCTACTGCAATTCGCACACCTGTCCTTTGGACGTTTCACAACGTGACCACCCTCATCCACCCAATAACTCCTCAATGAAATCCTCCTGCCGGTCGAGCGCCGCCTCCCATTCCTTCGGCACCACCGCTTCCCGCTCGAGCGTCTCCGGCTCTGGTTGCCCGCGCCCAGCCTCGATCGCCATAACGCTCATCGCGCGGGCCTCGCGTCGCTGCGAACGATCGCGGGCCGGCGCGCGTTCGACTGGTTTCACAATCTCATCCGCGACTGACCCATCATCACCGTCGCCACCCACTATTCCATTCCAAGGCCCCACACCCTGCACGCTCGGCGGATAGGGAAAGGGCTTGCCCTCCTGGCGGGCCAGCATCTCCTTGAAGAACGGATCGTCGTAATACTTGACCCGGCTCGCCTTGATCGGATGCTGGGGCGAAGCGAGAATGATGACCTCGTCGGGATCCATGAGGCGCGCTTCGGTCTCGGAAAGCAGCGGCCGCTCTTCCAGCCGCGCTGATGTCGAGGTCGCGCCAAGGAAGCCCTTGTTTCGGCCATACATCCGGGTCACCGCCTCGCGGGTCGTGCTACCGACCGCGGCGGAAACTTCTTTCACCGTCCGCTGGTCCCGCGGGGTGATGTAGAGCTTGAGCCCCGCCCCGTTTTCGAGGCTTTCGCGGCCCTCGGGACCATAGATCCGGTCGAGCGAAGCGAGCGACTGTGCGATCATCGCGACGCGGCCACCATAGCTCGCCAGCGAATGAATCGCCCGTTCGAGATAGGGCATGGCCCCCATCTGCTGGAATTCGTCGATCATCATCATGACCGGCCAGGGCTCATCCGGGCCCGGCTCATTCAGGCGGATCGAGGCGATGAGATCGGCGAACATCAGGCGCAGGAGCGGGGCAAGTGTTGCGATGTGGTCCTCGGAGACCGCGATGTAGAGCGACTGCGGGGTCTTGCGGAAAGTCGAGAAATCGAAGTCGCTGGCCTCGGTAGCCGAGCGCACCGCCGGGTTGTCCCATTGCTTGAGACCGGCAGTCATCAGCGCCTGGATGTTCGAGGTCAGCAGCCGCGACGAGGCCGAGGCGGCGTTGGTCCAGAGCTCGCGCAGGATGTCTTCCTCGGCCTCGTCGGCATAGGTCTTGTACTGGGCATTCTTGTATTCGCCCCCGGCGACGATCTTGTTCACCTCGCCAAGGTTCGGCGTGCCGCGTTGGATGGACAGCAGGCAGGCCGCGACAAAGATCGACTTGCCTGCCTCGGAAAAGGTGTCGAGCGTCTTGTTGTCCTTGTCGAGGAAGAGGTCGGCAAGGATCGAGACCTCGGTGAAACGCTGCGCGAAGCTCGGGGCCTTGGCGATCCGTGCAAGCGGGTTGTAGCGATGCGTGGCGTTGGCCCAGTCGAAGGGGCTGAAGCGATAGATCTCGTCTCCGTTCAGCGCCCGGAGCCGTGCGGTCTTCTCGAAGTTCTCGCCCTTCACATCGAGCACCACGACCGAGCCCGCGAAACTCAGGAGGTTCGGGATCACGAAGCCGACGCCCTTACCGGCACGGGTCGGTGCCACCATCATCACATGCGGGATGGTGGTCGAGGAGATGAACTCCGCCTTCGCGGTCGGCGCGCCCAGCTTGCCGCAGACAAAGCCCTTGCCGGGGGCCTGCAGCATGTCGTTCTTCTTCAGCTCCGCCTTGGTCTGCCAATGGGCGGAACCGTAATCGTCCCGCTCCTTCTTCCAGGTCCAGGCCAGCGCCAAGGCGCCGAGGCCGATGGCTCCGAAGCCGACGGCGCCAAACCCCACTTTGAAGGCCTCGGGATGTGCCGCGCGCGTGTCGGCGCTGGCCTTCCAGACCGCCAGCATGTCGAAACTCTGAAACCCGGTTTTCAGGGCCAGGGTCAGGTAGAAGGCGGCGACGATGGTGCCGATGACGGCGCCGCAGATCACACCGAAAAGAAGTGCGGCCCAGAGGGGAAGTGTCTTGGTCATGGTGCTCATCTCCCCTTTAGAATTCCATCTCGTCGTCGAGACCACGGTCGCGGCCAAGATCGCGGCCCAGCTCCTGCGCTTCCTGCTGGCCGCGCAGCCGCGCCACCTCGGTCGCCTTGTCCTGCTGCAACCCGGCGGCACGGTCGGTGAAGACCTGGTCACCCGTCTCCTCAAACGTCATCTCGAGGAATTCCTGCGTGACGGTGATCTGGTCGAGCTTGCTCGGCAGGGCCGCATCCAGCACCTCGAAGTTGCCACGGCGGAGTTCGGCCAAGCCCTCCTCGCCCAACTCCTTGAAGAGTTCGGCTTCCAGGGTCCGCTCGACCACCTCTTCCTGTTCCTCGGTGAGTTTGCCGTCGCGCAGCATGTCGGCGAGGTCCTGCAGGTAGGGATTTGGCGTCCGGTCGTCTTCGTCGATGAGCGGCAGGATCTCCTGTTCCTCGTCCGCGAGGGTCCGACCGATCTCGACGCCCATCTCCTTTGCTCTTTCCATCAACGCGTCCATCACGCCGTCGACCTTTTCCAGCGCGGCATCCAGTTGGTCATCATTGGCCGTCTCGACGCTGAGACCGTCCTTCGCCAGCACCGCGTTCATGTCCCGCTCGACCCAGTCCTGCGCCATGCCGTAGTTCCGCGTGCCGCCCGCAGCAATCCGAGCCACCAGATCCTCACTGTCCATGCCGACTGCCTGGGCGCGCTCGAGCACCTCACGCAGCCCCTCGTCCTTGCCGGACTGCAGTGCGGCGATCAGCACTTCGCTGCCCGCCCCCGGCGGATAGGGTTCCTCGAGCTGCTTGCCGAAACGCGCGCGCAAGTCCGGGTCCGGCACCATCTGCGAGAGATCCGCGATGATCGGTGCGGCCTTGGCTTCAAAAGCGGCGCGCTCGGCCGGGTCCAGTTCCTCGGCCTTGAGCCGCAGCGCCTCGATCGTGCGCTCGGAATAGTCGATTGCATCACCGACGGTCTTGATGTCCTTCATGTCTATCTCTCCTTCGGTGAAATTCCACGGCGTGTCGGAACCAAGCCCGTCCGCCATGCCGCGCACGGCGCGGGCCATGTGGTGCCGGTCCATCCGGTCCAGCAGGTCGGCGAGGTTCTTGTAGTCCTTGGCGAAGCCCACCACCTGCGCCTGCGCGATGGCGGATTCCTGGGCCGTCATGACGATCTCGCGCGGCAGGCGGGCCTCTTCCTTGGCACGGTAGATTTCCTCGATCCCGACAGGCTTCTCGAAGATGCCCCGCTCGAGCCGGGTGGTGGCGTCGAGCATCACGCCGTAGCGCTCCGCGATCTCGGCCTGCTTCTCGCGCATGAGCTGCGGCGACATCACGCCCTCGGCCCAGCAAGAGAACCAGGTGCCTTTCTCGACGCCGCGATTGTTCAGAATGATGTGGGCGTGCTTGTGCGCCCGGTCGTCATGGACCGCGAGCACATAATCCCACTGGTCGCCGTATTCACCGCTCTCGAAGAAATGCTCCGTCCAGTCCATGGCGATGTCACGGACCTGGTCGACCGTCACGTCGGTCGGGAAGGACAGGAGCATGTGCGAGGTGAACCCGAGCTTGGTCGAGCCGCGCCAAGTCCCGGCCCAGTCCTCGATGATGCTTTCCTTCTGCTCCTCAGAAAGCACCGCGGCATCGGTCAGGGCATTGGTCATCGTCGAGTAGGTGTAGACCGCCTTGTCGTTGATGTAAGAGATCTGCGCCCCAAGCGAAGCACGCGTCTTGCAGCCCCCCGCCCGGATCCGCTTGAACACCGCCGCTCGGCTCTGACCCGAGGCCGCCTTCAGCGCGTTCCGCGCCGACAGGGAACCAACGTGCGCGAAACTCCGCCCCTGTCGACGCCCCGCCAGCCGCGCGTCGATCCGCGCCGCGGCTTGGCCCCGGATGCGCTCATCCTCCCAGAGCCGGCCCATGACCGAAGAGTAGAGGGCGAGGGGATCAGCCATTGCGCACCAGCCTCAGACCGCCGCCGGTCGCGGGCGAGCTGCCCTCCAGAACCGCGCGATCCGCCCCCTGCCCTTCTTCCTTTTGCGGCCACTCCTGTTGACGCAGCGCCTGCGCCGCATCCTTAATCCGGCCCATCTCACGGCTCATTGATTGCGCCAGATCAAGGAGTTCGATCAGCACCGCGCGGTCCGCCTCCGAGACCTCCAGCCGACCGCGATGGACCGCCTTGGCAAGCACCAATCCGGCGTCGCTCACGTCCTTCGCCTGACGCCATGCGGCGCAGAATTCGGCGACCAGATCGCGGGGAACATCAAGGAATCCGCAACGACCGCGCAGCACCGCATTGAGCGCCTGAGAACGATTGGCGTAGCCCCGTTCGCGCCACTCCACATCGAAGGCGTCCAGTTCGGATCGGCTTGCCCGGAACGCCACCGTCTCGCTCGGATCGCGCACCGCGATGCCTTCGCCCGCCTCCTCTTTCGCGAGGCGGTTCACGTGTCGCGGAGAGATGCCAAACACCGCCGCCAGCTCCTTCGCGCTCTCGCCCGCCGCAAAGCGCCGCGCGACTTCGATGCGCTCTTCAAGCTTCAGGTTTTTCGCTGGCCTCGGCACGGGTCAGACCCCTCGGACAAAATGTGCAAACATTGGCCATATCCTGCCAACGTCTTCCTTCTCTCCTTCGCTTATACTTCAATACATCATATTGCGCAATATTACTTTTTGTGTGTTGTGTCTTTTTGCGAATAATTGGACGCCCTCAAGACCGCTGCACAGCGCGACATGGAACGCCGCCGTACTCATCGATGCGCGGCAATTTGGTCGAAAAAGTCTGCTGAAACTTGTGCTGAAGCAGCAGGCGATGTCAGGCAATCCTAGCGCTCGAGCCGGTCACGGGTCGGGCACCAGGAACACGAAGACGGCCCGCGCGGGATGGCGCGGGTCACACCCGTTTAGGGCGACAAAATGTTGGTAAGTATCAGCGTCAGACCCCTGCGGATCCGAAGACCCGCAGGGGTGTCTGGGTCAGTGACCCAGTCCCTGAGAGCGCAGGTCGTCGTAGCGGCTGCGGGCGATCAGCGCCTCGGTCTCGAGGCCGTCGAGAGTCTCGGGATGGGCATCTTCATCGAAGGCGGCGAGGTAGGCATCGAAGGCCATGTCGGCTTGCAGTTCGGCGAGGTCGATGGATTGTTCGAGTGTCATGGTGTGATCCTTTCCGTTGATCGTCGTTGGACGGATCGTGGAAAAGACCGGGGGCATGAGAGCGGGCTGCACCCGGCACGGGGCGGAATGAAATGGAGCACGCCGGGGGCAGGTTTGTTGTGAGCGATGCCCCGCAGCGCTCAAGGCGCCAGCCGCCCAGAAACCTGTCCCCGGCGTTGCCGACCGCTCGACCCCGGGCTAGCGATCTCTAAGGCCAACAGGTCGACGGAAAGGCGCGCGGCAGTGACCCTGACGTGAGACATTGCCCCCCGGACGCATGACGTTGATCTGCGGTTTACACCCTCGCGGCACAGGGTGAGTTCGGCGCCCTGGCAGCTTCGCCAACACGACCCAGGCGCGGGTTGGTCGAATGAGAGAAGAAGTTCGCTTGCCTCGCTCAGCTGGCTGCCAGCTCTCCCTGCGGAAATTCTGTTCCGACTCGGGTTCGCGCGATGCACGTTGCCACTGAACAGAAGGATCGAAGCCGCGTCCGCGACCTATCCGGTCTGACGACCCGCCTCTGCGTCCGCTTCCGAAATATGCCGCGTTCTTCGAACATCGGCATTTGGGCCCGCCCATCAGACGCACCCAAGAACGAGAGATAGCCAGACCGCCGAAGCGGTCTGGCCTTTGGCTTACGCGGCGTCTTTCGGCCCCCAGGGGATGACGGCCTGCAGGGACAGATCGTCCTGGTTCGCGGCTTTGCCGAGGTTGGCGTTGAAGCCGTGGTCGCGGATGGTCAGCGTGTAGTAGTCCGCGCCGGTCTCCTTGTTCTGCTTCTTCCAGATGCCGCCACACTCGACCAGCTTGCCGCGCGGGGAGCGGCCGAGGACGCGGTGCGTGGGGGCCATAGGGTTCGTGCTCGCGACGGGCTCGACCGTGATGTCGAGGTCGAAGGTCAGGGTCGAGATGGAGCCTGTGCCCTTGGCGGTTTCGATGTCGGCGCTGGTGAATTTGATGCAGTTCGTGGTCATTGCTCTTCTCCTTGTTTGCGTTGCAATGATGGTCACCTTGCAGCTGGCCAAGGCCCGGCCACACCGAAGGCGAAGCGCAGCGGAGAGGGGCAGGCGCCGGTCTTTTTGATCCGCGAGGAATGGCCCGCAGGGACAGGGGAAAAAGATCGGCGACAACCTTTGTGGACGGGACGACAGCTGCGACCAGCATGTCATGCAACTCAGACAAAGGGAGAAGTGCGTTGGCCGCTAAGGAAGGATGGTGAACAGCCGTCAAAGATGCCAGAGGGCGTATGTTGATGCATGGATCATAGCTGGAGCAGGCATTTTCGGATCCATGTCACTTGCCAGATTCCCGACGCACCCACCTTGCGACGACAGCGAAAACTTGCTGTGACAAAAAAGTGCTACCGGGGGTATCGTAAGAGCGAAAATTTGGACCAAATCGTTTTCGGGCACAGACAAACTAAGCCAAAGTACAAGAAGTGAGGCAAAATAGCTTTGGAACTAGAAGAACTCGCAAAGCAGTGCCAAAACTGTGCACAGCATAGCCCAGTGATAGTCTTGGGCAGCGGGGCCTCGATACCGCATGGCATTCGTGGCATGGGGGATTTGGCCGTTTGGCTCCGCGATAATGTACAGGCCGACGATGGACCGGAAGTCGATGCCTGGACACTTGTTAGAACAGCCTTGGCCGCTGGAGATCATTTAGAAGCAGCACTAGAAAACAAGCCTCTACCCGACTCCTTGGTTGTCAAGATTGTCCGAAGTACCTGGGACTTCATCGCTCAGGGCGATTATAGCCTGCTCAAATCAGCTATAAAGACCGAGACCATTTTTCCGCTCCGCACCCTATTCACAGGGTTATTCCGAAGTACAAACCGCAATATCCATGTCGTAACAACAAACTACGACCGCGTTGCAGAGTATGCAGCCGATTCAGGCGGCTATATCCACCACACAGGATTCCTTCCGGGCTATCTGCGACGGGCCGATGGGGCAGAGAATCTGATTTTCAAACAAGGGGCCAATTTGGCGCGGACGGTCACAGTCTGGAAAGTCCACGGGTCTCTTGATTGGTTTTCAGACCCGCATGGGGGTGTGATGTCGCTGCCGATGACGAGCGAGTTGCCCGATGGTTTGGTGCCGCTGATTGTCACGCCAGGTGTAAGCAAATATCAGCGGACGCACGACGAGCCCTTTCGGAGCGCGATACAGGGCGCTGATCGTGTGTTGAGTGCCGCGACCGCGTTCATTTGCATAGGATACGGGTTCCGCGACGGCCATATCCATCCGAAGCTGATGACGCGTTGTCATGTGCATGACGTTCCCATCCTTGTCGTAGCGCGCACTTTAACGCCCGAAGCCAAGGATTTTCTCAAGAACAACGCCGGGCGTCACTACCTTGCGCTCGAGAACCACGATGACGGGACAATGGTTTACAACCGTGACAACCCAGACGGTATTGTTGTTACCGGAGGCAAATATTGGGAGTTGCCTGCATTGAACGAATTGATTGGGTTTTAGGAGGAAGAGTTGGGCATACTTGATTTCAACGATGATGAAAGTCTCGGCAGAATTATCGCCGTCGATACTGCCACTGTGACGGTGCGAGTCGATGAACTTGAACGCCTTAAACGGATTCAGGTCAATCGGTTGACCGCGATCAGAAGCTCGAAAGCTGGGCAGCACTTAATCGGGATAGTTTCGCGCATCACACGCAAGGCAGGTGACGAAACTGCAATAGATGGGGCTGAGGAGGATCCGGAAGCCGCGCTCCCCGAAAACAACCTTGTTCGGGTCGCTCTGATTGGAACACTCGTAGACAAAGAGGGACTGAAAGAGAACGTCTTTAAGCGCACCCTAGAGACTGTGCCCGAAATCGATGCGGATTGCTTTTCCTTGGAAGGTCAGCGCTTGACAGACTTCATGCAGGTCATTTCGCAGGTTTCCGGCGACGGCCCGCAGCTTGATCTTGGTCGCTATGCATTGGACGAGGACGCGCGGGCCTTCTTGAACGGCAACCGTCTGTTCCAACGTCATGCCATCGTGGTCGGTAGCACTGGCAGCGGCAAATCGTACACAACTGCGCGGCTCCTAGACCAGATTGCCGGTCTTCCACAAGCCAACGTAATCTTGTTCGATATCCATGGTGAGTACCAGACCCTCGATAGCGACGAGTTTCGGCATCTACGCATCGCTGGGCCGGGGGACATTGGCCACGATCGCCGACTGGCCGACGGTGTTCTGCATCTACCGTTCTGGCTTCTCGGCTATGAGGCATTGGTCGCTTTGTTTGTCGATCGGTCCGATCAGAACGCTCCGAACCAAGCCATGCTCATGACGCGCTGTATCACCGATGCGAAGCGTGCAATGCTTGATCCGGGAAAACACGCCGACATTCTTGCAAATTTCACTATCGATAGCCCCGTGCCTTTCGATATCGACGGTGTCCACAAGCAACTATCTGACTTGAACGAACAAATGGTTCCGGGTGCTAACAACAAGGAAAAGCAAGGACCATACTTCGACAAGCTCAGCCGCTTAATCGCGCGATTTGAAGCCAAACGGAATGATCGCAGGCTTGGGTTCATATTTCAGCCGCCAGCGGCCTGTATGGATATGGCCTGGCTGTCGGAGGTAACGCATTTCCTGATAGGCGGGCGCGGATCGCAAGCTGATGGCAAGGGTGGGATCAAGATCATCAATTTCTCGGAAGTACCGTCCGACATCCTGCCGCTCATGGTCAGCTTGATTGCTCGGCTGATATTCACAGTCAGCCAGTGGACGCCACCAGACAACCGTCATCCCATCGCATTGTTCTGCGATGAGGCACATCTGTATATCCCGGAGCGTGCATCGTCAGAGTCAGCCGATGAGATCTCGGTCGGGATTTTCGAGAGGATCGCCAAAGAAGGCAGGAAATACGGTGTTGGACTAGTGGTTATCAGCCAAAGACCATCCGAAGTGAACCGCACCGTTCTGAGCCAGTGCAACAATGTCATTGCGATGCGGCTGACCAACGGCGACGATCAATCCGTGATCAAACGGTTGCTGCCTGACAGCCTCGGCGGGTTTGGTGATCTTCTACCGGTCCTCGACATCGGTGAGGCATTGGTGGTCGGCGATGCGAGCTTGCTTCCGACGCGAGTTGTGGTGTCCGAGCCGCGCTTCAAGCCCAATAGCGCGACAGTCAATTTCTGGGATCGTTGGAGTAACGCGGCACCAGTTGCGGGAACGGAAGATGCCGTCCTTTCTTGGCGCAGACAAAGCAATCACTAGCCCTAGGAACGATGAAAACAGTCAACGAGGATTGCCGCACATATTATGCTGGGACGATTCTACCGACCATCGCGGTAAGAGTATCGGGCGCAAGCTTGGAAGAAATTGCATCCAACTCCAAGAGGGGCTGCGACAGGTATGGATGAAACTTCTCCGACATTAAATTCCCAGCTCCAGCGAACAGATCGACAGGTTCGCCAGATCGAATGTGCGCTAGTACCGCTTGAAGATCGGGGGTTTCGTCCCCGGCCTCCACCATCAGAAACCCGTCATGCAGTTCGACCGAAAACCCCTCACTTCTCAGTGCTAGCGCGAGGGTTGAAGTCTTCACCGTACCGACCCGCGTCGCAATGACTGATGTATGCTCGCCAATGGTGTGTATGTTTTTGGCCCTAAACCCCAGCTGTTCATAGTGAGCACGCGCTTCCTCGAGCATCATCAAAGAGACTGTATCCATGTAAGCCGGGCTGGAATCCCCCTCGAGCACGGCGAACATTCGGTCGATCACTTTGTCATGAATGTCCCCAGCATCGCCGCCGAAGACGGGCGGCACACCAGCCTTTGCGGGTTTGACGACGATGACCTTTTCACGATCATGGATTTCTTGAACTACCCAACGCCGCCCAGAAAAAATCAGCAGCATCCCAGGAGCAAGAACATTGTCGATTGGCAAGGTTCCAAGATCCCGACCCTCTGCGACCAACCGGAACTCCTCAGGCGTCTGGAACACCGCATAGAAGCTGTAATGCTCGACCAGCTTTTCGCCCGCGGGTCCTAAAAGTAGCAGCCCGCTGCCGGCCTGTTCGATCAAGCCGGTTTCTGGGTGGCCGATTGCACGCAACACATCTGCGAAGACTTCGGTTGCAACCTTCCGAAAGGGGCCTTCGCGGCAGAGTACGTTGTAGACCACGCTTGCAGACGCACCGCCGCGCTGCGCTATGACTGACAGTATCTGATGAACGAGCGTCGAGAGATGAAGTGCTTGGGGTTTTGGAGGTTCGCACCAGCCTTCCAGCAGCAGGTCTATCATCGCGATGGACCTAATCAGGCCGAGGCGAAGACGATCCACGAAACTGCTCTCCGGCGTCAATTTGGCTTCGACAGCGTACTGCCTGAGAATGGCCGGTTGTCCTTCACGCCGGCCTGACCGGCCAAGCCGTTGTCGCAAAGCCGCAACGCTGAATGGCGCACCGATTTGAGCCACGCAGGTCACGTCACCGATGTCGATTCCAAGCTCAAGCGTTGACGTGCATACTGCGGTTGTCGGTCTCGCAGGGTCCTTCAAGCGCCGCTCAACGAAGTCACGGTGTTCTCGGGAGAGGCTCGCGTGGTGGGGATAGAATTCCTGTGGCAGGTGCTCCCGTTCGCAAAGCTCCCGCAACCGATCTGCGTAAATCTCGACCCGTTGGCGCGCCCCGGCGAAGACCAGGTTGTCACTGCCTCGAAGATGCTTGAACAGATGGGCTGCTATGGCGTCAGTTGCGGATGGACTATTGTCATCTTCATCGCCTGAGAGGTAGCCGCGAAGCTGAAGCTTCAATTCAGCTTCGCCGCCATTTGCTTCGATCAGCTGGACAGAGCTTGCTGCGTCAGGGCGCAGATAGGCCTTGGCGAGGTCCATGTCCCCCAGCGTCGCTGACAGACCTATCCGACGGACTGGACGCTTTATCGCAAGCTCGAGCCTTGTGAGCAGTGAACGAAGCTGAACACCGCGTTCGCTGTCCAGGACTGTGTGCAGTTCGTCGATAACGACCGCCCGCGTGGCCCCAAACAGGCGAGGGATTTCCAAACCGCGACGAATTAAAAGCGCCTCAAGGGACTCTGGGGTTATCAGCAGGATCCCTTTCGGAGATTTCAACGCCCGCGTCTTGACGGATTGCGAGACATCCCCGTGCCAGGGAATAACCGGAAGCTCTGCTTCTTGGCACATGCCCTCCAGCCGCATGGCCTGGTCCGTGATCAAGGCTTTCAGCGGACCGATGTAGAGCAGGTCGAAGCCGGTGCCGTCGGACGGCTCGTCAAGCACCTGTGAAATCAACGGCAGGAACGCCGCCTCGGTCTTTCCGCCCGCCGTGGACGCCGCAACGATCAAATCGGTATTGGTCTCGCAGATCGTCCGGATGGATCGCGCCTGGATGTCGCGAAGTTCGCGCCATCCTTGCTGGCGTATCCATTTCTGCACAGGTCTCGCCAGTTTGTCGAACGCACTGCTCATCGGCGTCAGAGCTTGAAGCTGATCAGATCATCGTCACCGGGGTCTTGGGCACCAGTCGACTCGTCTACCTCGGTCATGTCTTCGCCGAGGTCTTCGGAGACTTCGATCTTTTCGATCAGATCGCTCCACTCGACACCGGGGTTTTGCTCGAGCACGGAAAGCAGGTTCACGAAGGCCGTCACCGTATTGCGCGGGGTGCGGAAGTAAGCTTCACCGATCCGGTCCGAGCAATGCGCCATGAATGCCTCGAGTGCGGCGTCCGGCAGAACACTGGCATCGTCCTGCATGATCCGCCGGACATTGGCCAGAAGTACGAAAAGGTCTTCAGGGGTCAGGCTGGCGAGCCGGACAACCGGTCCTGAAAGGTCGACCAATCCGTCTCGCGCGAAGGTATTTTCGGCCAAACGCGACTGAAGGGCTTCGTAGCTATAGAGCCCACGACGGGTGTTCATCAGAAACTCCGGGGTTCCACCCATGAGAAATCCGAGGTTCTCGGCGCTACCCTGCAGCACATCGTTCAGGATCCGGAGGATCTGTTCATAGTTTGCATTGCGGGCCTGCGACGAGGTGAGCTTGTAGAGGTTCACCATCTCGTCGAGGCCGACGAGCAAGCCTTTGTAACCGGCCTCGCACACAAATGCCGACATAAGCTTCAGATGGTCATAGACACTGGCGTCGTCGATGATCGTTCGCACACCAAGCGCTTTGCGCGCGTCGGTGCGTGTCGCGAACTCGCCGCGCAGCCATCTCAGGGCTGCGGATTTCAACTCGTCGTCGCCGGTCTCATGGCCTTCCCAATATCGACGGATGACTTCGGCGAACTCAAACCCTCCGGTAAGTTCTTCAAAGTGGCCAAGGCGTTCACGAATGACGGTCCCAGTGGGCAAATCCCGTTCTTCAGCATCTCGGTGAGCTTGGCTGACAAACCGTTCCACCACGCTGGCCAATGCCCCGCCATCGGGCTTTGTCCGCGTCGAGAGGTTTCGGGCCATCTCCGCATAAAGCCCCCGAGCTTGTCCGCCGGTCGCGTGAATGCGGCGATCCGGCGCCAGATCCGCGAACATCACGACCAGGCCTTTCTCCAAGGCCACGAGGCGAATCAGGTTCATGAAGAACGTCTTGCCCGATCCGTATTCCCCGATGATGAACCGGATCGCCGATCCGCCATCTGATATCCGGTCCATGTCCTTGACGAGCTCTTCAATCTCCCGGACGCGGCCGACCTGAATATGGCGCAAACCGAGCTTGGGCACGACCCCGGCCCGAAGCGCCTGTACGATTGCATCGCGTTCACGTGGTTTCAACTTAGACATCCCTGCCCTCCGCACTCATCTTTTCTTTTACCGCCTCCGCAATCTCCGGAGACACGTCATATCCATCATACTCGTCGAGAAGCGCTTCATCGTAGGTCTCAAAAGCCCATTCATTCACGACTTCCAGTGCCCCGGACGCCATCAAGCCATGCGACGCGCAGATCGTCTCGAACTCCGTGTCAGACCAATGCTCCCGAGAAACCAGTTCGAGGACAAGGGCGCCGTGTTTCGGGTCAAGCCCCGCCAGCTGACTTTGGCTGGCGGGCCCAGACGCACCACTCTCTTCCTCTTCGACATCGAAAATCTGACCGAGGACGGACGACACGCGCTCAGTGTCCGAACGGATTGCTGCGATCCGAGACGCGTCGAGTTTGGGTCCGCTGGCTTTTTCAAGATCGGGTATCGCTTCGCCCGGGCGACCCGGTTGCGAGGCACGAACAGTGCGAGGACCATCCCCGACTTCGCCAGCATGCAGATCCGAGTAGGCAAGCGCAGAATCGAGGCCCAAAGCCTTGTAGATTTTTTCGATGCTTGCGACTTCGTCGGAGTGAATAATGCCATCGGCATGTGCTGCACCAACCAGCGCTGCCCGCATGGCGGCCTGGTTGTCTTGGCCCACCTCCTTCAGTTTCCGTCGAAGAAGCGCCATGTCCGGTGGCACCGCAAGGAACCATTCAAGGTTTGCACGCAGCCTGCGGCGTTCCTGATCGCTGAGGGTCGCGGCAGAAACCTGATCTTCCAACGCCCTGCGTTCAGGCTCCGCGATGCGACCATCCGCATGGGCGACGAACGACCCAAGTGCCAGTTCGATCAAGGCGCTTCGATAGCTGTCGGAAACTTCCTCCAGTCTTTCGATGGGTTCACCCAGACTAAAAAGCACAACGGGCTCCTCCGCCTTGGGCGACCGGAGAGCAAACCGAGGGTCGGGCGCCAGACCGAAACCGAGGCGCGCGAGCGCGTCGGCCGCTCCTGTCATCTGCCGTTTCCCGATTTTCTCGTTCGTTTCTCCCTCCAGACGTCTGATCACCTCCTTAAGCGGCACCAATCCCCCTCGATCGACGATATCGCTTGCCCAGGATTTCAAGCGGTCCATTTCCTCTGATGGGAAGGCATCCCACAGTTCAGAAGGCAGCAAGGCATGCGCTTCAACGCTTCCGCGACCATCAGGATTTCGGCCCAAGAAGCGACTGAGCTTGTCGAGATCGTTCATCACCTCGTCAGCCAACTCCTGGGCAATCTCTACCGGTTTGCGCAGGCCGGAAATATCCGGGACCGGCTTGCCGTCCACGGTTGGGTTGGCAGACCCCTGAAACTCGCTGGAGGCGGCCCGATAGGACGCCGTGAGCTTCTTCCTAGGCTTGGTAACTTTAAGTCCGTCCGGAAATCGTTGATCAAATCGCATGCGGAAGAGAGCGACGAACTCGTCACGGCACCGCGTCGCGGGAGTTCTCAGATTTGTTTCCGGATGGCAGATGAACCAACTCAGCAACCAGTCAGCTGTCAAGTTCTCGCCTTTGTCGATCCGAGCTCCGATTGCGTATTTCAAGGTCAGCGGCAAGTCCCAACCTTGCCGCTCAAAGATAGGCTCGATGGCACTAATGTCAGTTTCGAAGAGCATTACAAAGTCAAGAAACTCGCCCAGATAGCGCTTGACCGAGTGGTTGTCAGAGTAAAGTGACTGCAGCCGCCGAACCTCGTCGACGATTTCGGCGATTTCTTCGTCCGATTGATCCACAAAGCAGCGACGCTCCAAACCGTAGAAGTACAGGAACATGTAGCCAGGGTTGTAAGAGGCGTCGTTGCGCCCGCTGGCCAGCCAGTCGAGGTACGTTGCCCGGCACTGAGGTGAGATATCCGAGTACCCTGGCCAGTAGGGCATACCTTCACCAGCTTTGTCGGCTCCAGAGCGCGCGACGGACAGGGATGGATCGATATACGCTCGGCACTTGTCACGATACCCGTAGGTGTTCAGCAAGGGAGGCGTGCCGACATAGACCATCCCGCCGATGTTGCGGCCGGCGACGCTAGCTGTTTCATTAGACGGGACCCACCCGCTTTTCGATGATCGGGCCGATGCGCTCGATGCCACTCGCGAGGCCTGGTTTCGTTCTGCGGCCGCTGCAAGTGCCGGCGCCGCAGACTTTCCAGCCCGAACGATTTCAGCGTAGTCCTGCTTTGGTGGGGAATAAGCCTGAACGGCAGCCGGCTCTTTGGACGCGTTGGCTTCGCGAGTTCGTTCGCGCTCACGCTCGATACGCTTGTCGTAGGCACTTGGGCGCGGCACCTGCTCAGGTCGGGGGGGTAGGTTTTCAGAACTCCCCTCAGCTTGCGCCTTTGCGGCGACTTTCCGCGATCTCCGTTTTTCTTGCCACCAGACCAGAATGACGGGAACACTAAATGCAAACAACATCTGGCCGCCAATCGGCCAAGCCTGAAGCATTGTGGTCACCACGACCATGCATAAGAAAAAATACAGGACGAGAAAGAATGTAATTCGGAAAAACTTGATTATTGAAGACATTATCGGAACCCTCTCCGAACCACACTATTTTGGATGCCCATCATTGCAACGACTATCGCAATGATTGAATGCGCTTTTGATGCGTAGACGTTCTTCGGTCCGGTTCGATCAACGATCTAGCGCAGGTTCACTCCTTTCAGGTCGTCTGGTTTCAGCCGATAGCGGATTACGTTGCCTTCATGGAGCCCAGCGATCTGCTCACGAACGTAAGCGACAACATCCGCTCGATCAGCGTCGGGCACGCCAGCAGCCAAAGCCATCTCATCAACCGCATCGTTTCGGAACTCCTTGAATTCGAGAACGCAACGCCGGACCGCAGCGCGAACGAATTCCCGATATGCAAGCGCAGCCTTTTCCGGGCTCTCCACCTCAGCGCGAAGAATTCGGTATTTCTCCGCAGACGCCAAGTACGCGTCCATGTAGACCTCACGCAGCAGCGCGACATTGTTCAATTCATAAACCCCGATGAGCCCATCGATATAGTCGCTGTCGTCCATAGTCGTGAACGACATCGGCGCAAGATCCGACTTTAGAAGTGGGATGTTCGAGGCCACGCGCGAAGTTCGCTTGTTAACGTCGGCAAAGGCCTGGAGGTACGGAATGTGCACCAAGAGGAAAAAGGACTGCTCGAACGGATCGGTGATCTGCGCAGCCTTGTGGAGCAGGATGTCGAACTCCTCTGCGATCGTGACCGCATCGTCGAGCGGTCGATAGCTCGAGTGCGAGATCCCGACCGGCATCGCTCGCAATCGGCCCGACATTGCCGGATCCGCCAGGAGTCCGTCTGAGAGCAGCGCATGAATCGCGAACAGATCGGGACGCCGAAGCCCTATCTCATCGAGATTGTCGACGACATACTGGATGGCTTCCTTATGGTTGAGGATCATCAAGGCTTCTTTTCGATCCTTTCCCGCAGCTTCTTCGCCAAACCTGATCAGTCGCTCGGTCTGCAGAATATCGTAGGTGTTGCCCTCCATCCTGGATGATGCCCAGCTAAGATCAACCAGAAGCTGTTCAAGGATCCGGCGCGCGTATGTTCCGGCAGGAATTGCGCCGCCCTGCGGACGGCCGGCCTCCAACAGTCTTTCGCGGTCTGGTGCAGACAGGTACCAGGTCTTTTCTGGGACGTAGGCGTCGAGAAACTCCGGTCGATAGGATACCGGCGCTCGCCGGTTATATGGCGTCGACAAATGCGCCCGGACGACCGCGCCCCCGGCAATTCTGTATCCTGTCGCCCTGCCCTTGCCGGATACTTCGAGGCGCCCCTCATCCACCATGCGCTTCAAGAGACGCCATACGGTGGTTTCGCTCACATCCCTTGCAATGCCCTTCCGGATGGCATCGCGTCCAGCACCCGGGTTCTCACCGACAAAGTCGAGAATGTCTTGATCCGACAGGGCCATGAAACGATATCCTGCAAGCGTGAAACGATTAGGATATTGATACACCTACACTTTTCCCAGGCGCAAGTTTTCGTTGCGCGGATTTTGCAACGATTCAGGCGTCAGGAAGCAAAAGCCAACTTCGTCAAAAGCACGAAACGATTATCACCTTGAAATTGTGAATATTTCTGGTGTCCCACATGAATCGTTGCGCTGCAGATGAAACGATAACCAGAACGACCGAGTTTGCGCCAAGCATCGGCAACGTAGATCGGCAAGATTCGAAACCATGGTGAGGTAAAACAGTGCTCTCTCAGATCCTTAGCGCCCAACAAGATCGGCAACTCGCTATCCGAAATCGACTTGTGGTGCTTCGCCCACAACCCCGGCATCCACCAGCTGCTCCCGATCGGGAAGATCGCGGAGGCTATCCAACCCGAACGCGACAAGTAACTGCTCGGTCGTCACGAATGTATAGGGCGCCCCGCGCCGAGGCGACCTTGGCCCGGTCCCGATCAGGCCACGCGCATGCAGCCGCCCGATCAGCTCGCGGCTGATTTCCTTGCCGAAGATGTCTTTGAGGCCATCGCGGGTGATCGGCTGGTGATAGGCGACGGCCGCCAGGACCGCGATGTCGAATTCGCTCAGGTCCAGCAACTGATCCCCGACATCCGCAGCCGCGCGGATCGCGGGCGCATAGGCGGCTCGCGTCCGAAACATCCAGCCGCCGGCGACTGGGGCGATCTCGAACGCCCGCCCCTCCAGATCGGCGGCCAGATCCTCGACCAGCAGATCGACCGTGGCCCCCTGCCCCACCACTCGGGCCAGATCCTCGCGCGGGACCGGCGAGGCAGAGGCAAAGAGCACCGCCTCGATCCGCCGCATCCATTCGCGCCAGCGCAGCTCCGGCGGCAGGTCGGCGAGTTCGCGGTCAAGATCGAGGTCGGAACGATCCTTCGCCATCCCTACACCCCGTAGAGCCGGAACGTGTCGCGCCCGGTCAGCTCGCGGACCGCGCCAAGATCGACCAGCCGGTCGCAGAGCCGCCGCGCGGCGCGATCCGGCAAAGGCAAAGTCGACGGTGCGACAGCGTCGCGGGTCAGGAACATCTCGACGGCCTCGCCAGCGCCCTTGGCCCGAAGCTTCGGCGCGACGGCGTTCAGATGCGCCGCCCGACGCGCGAGATCGGCGGCAAGGCGCACTGCCTCGACCGCCGCAAAGATGAGCGCCCGATGACAGGCCAAGCAAAGGTCATCGCCTTGCTTGCGCAGGTCGGCGCGCTTCAGGCCCGGGGCCAGCAGCGGCACGAGACGGTCCCAACCAAGCGCCTGCGCGAGGGCCGCATCCGCGAGGATCAGCCCTGCTACGTCTGCGCGCGGCGCCTCGCGCAGCACAGCCTCCAACACCATTGCGGCACGGGTCACCGGCCCGCCTTTCCCCGCGTCGAGCCAGGTTGCGATCGGGCCCGGCTCGAGGGTCGGCAACGCCCGGCCCAGAGCTTTGATCGACATCGGCCGCTCCACCGCGCGCCGCCAGGCCAGGCAGGTTTCGCCCGCCGGTCCGGGCAGATCGCCGGGTCGCAGCAGGTGCACCGCGTCGCGCAGCTCCCCTGCCCGCTCCGGCCGCCCAGAGAACGCGATACAAGCCCCCGCAGCGCGCAACGCCAACCGCGCCCTCAACAAGGCTTGCGTCACCTCCGCGCGTCCTAGCACAACATGCAGGTGGTTCAACGCAGCGCCCGACAAAAACGCAACATCTTCAATGGTTTCAGCGCGTGCAGATGTGACCCAGGCGGGCATCCGGGGTAACGTGTCGAGGTCGCTGATGGGGTCCGGCCGGGCAAAAGTCATGCCTGAAGCCTACACTTGCGCGGCGCTTTCTGCCAGAAAATAGCAATCTAACCGCCCCACCTTGCGTCTTTCACTTATGTCCAATAAGTTTACATTATCGGACCTCAAAAGATATGCTCAGCGACATGTCAAAAATGAATGAGAAATCGATCTCAGACGCACCAATCGGGTCTTCCATCAACGAAGACGACGCGAGAGACCCGACATCCAGCGAGGCTCTGACCCTGCCCTCCCATGTGGCCGGCTCAGGTACGCTGGATCGACTGGCCGAGAACGCACGTGATTACGCCAAGGCCTCGACCGCCGAAAACACCAACAAGGCCTACGCCGCCGACTGGAAGCACTTTGCGCGTTGGTGCAGATTGAAAGGCGCGGAGCCCCTACCCCCGTCTCCAGAGATGATTGGTCTCTATCTGACGGACCTGGCCGCGCCGACCAATGGGTCCCCTGCCCTCTCGGTGAGCACCTTAGATCGCCGCCTTTCTGGGCTTGCCTGGAACTACGCGCAACGTGGGTTCGCGCTGGACCGCAAGGATCGCCACATCGCCACCGTCCTGGCCGGCATCAAGCGCAAACATGCGCGGCCACCGGTACAGAAAGAAGCGATCCTGCCGGAAGACATCCTCGCAATGGTGGCCACCCTGCCCTACGACCTGCGCGGCCTGCGTGACCGAGCCATCCTGCTCTTGGGATATGCTGGCGGGTTGCGCCGTTCTGAAATCATCAGCCTCGATGTCGGTAAAGACGATACGCATGATTCAGGCGGTTGGATCGAGATCCTCGGTGACGGTGCTGTGCTGACTCTGAATGCCAAAGCCGGTTGGCGCGAGGTGGAGATTGGCCGCGGTTCTTCGAACCAAACCTGCCCCGTTCATGCGCTGGAACAATGGCTGCATTTCGCGAAGATCGACTTCGGACCGGTCTTCGTCCGCACATCCCGCGACGGAAAGAAGGCCTTGGAAAAACGCCTCAACGACAAGCATGTCGCCCGCCTCATCAAATCCACCGTCCTGAAATCCGGCATTCGCGCCGAGCTGCCGGAAAAAGACCGCTTAGCGCTGTTTTCAGGCCATTCCTTGCGCGCCGGTCTCGCCAGCAGCGCGGAAGTCGACGAACGCTATGTCCAGAAGCAGCTCGGACACGCATCGGCCGAGATGACCCGCCGGTATCAACGCCGTCGCGACAGATTCCGGGTGAACCTGACCAAGGCCGCGGGGCTTTGATCCGCTGCCCCATTACGCCGCCTGCCCGCTGAGCCTACCGTAGAAGCTACGCTCGAGGTGCAACTCCCCTGCCCCGGCCTTCTGGACAATACCACGGAGATAGCCGCCCGGAGACGCGACTTCGCCGGCGCAATGCTTATCGAAGGTCAGAACCAGCGCGGCGGTTGCAATTTGAGGCCCAAGACGAACCTGCGCGAGGTTCCAGGCATGCTCCGAGACGCCAATCATTGGCCTCAACTGGCCAGCAACCCGGTGCAGATCGCCCCAATCTTTGAGATACCCGCCCATATTGCGCGCCCAGGACGCGAATTCGGGACAAGCCTGCATCACAGTCGGCAAATCAAGCGCTGCTCCACGTTTTTTGCGGGTCTCAGCAACCCACTCTTCCAACTCCCTATCAACCTGCTCTTCCGGTGGCGCATTTGGCACCACGCCCGCCGCTTGCTCAGTTTCTGAGCGATTACAGGTTACAGGATTTAGTTGGGTTGTAATTAGTATATGGGGGTCAGAAATGACCTCCCTGGGGTTCATTTTTTGAGTCTTTTCGAAGACTTGTGCCTTGGTTGCAGGCGTGTTTTCCACAGGTTGGACAGCCTCAGTTGCCTTAAGGTAAGCTGCCTCGACACGCTCCTGAAGCTCTTTGAACCAGGTCAAGAGCCGGACAAGCTGTTCGGAAGCTTCGTGGCGGCGCGGAAGCCGGTCCAAAAGCTCTTCGAAGAGCCCCGTGAACTGCGCCCAGGGCCCGCGCAGCGCGTTGCTGACGGCAGCCTCGATCCGCGCCCTGATCATCCGTCGTGCCACCGTGATCTGGCGCTTCAGGCGCTGACAGAGCTCACGTTCGGCCTGTAAATCGGCATGCAACTCCTCGAACTCCTCGACACGGGCCGACAGCGGCGACAGATCGAAGCCGTAGGCCTCGATAATGCGCCCATCGGCGTCCCTGCGCCCCCACCGCTTGCCGTTCGGGCTGTCCTGGAAGGAGATCACGCCGATCTCGGCCAGCCGTCGCGCATGGCGTTTGAGAGCCGAGAGCGAGAAGCCCGTCTGCTCCATCAGATAGGCGTTTGATGCCCAGACGATCGGGCGCTGCCCCTCCTCCCAGTCCTGGGCCTGAGTAAAGGCCCCGAGCGTGTCGAGGAGCATCATGTCTCCGGCCTTGAGGCCAATGTATGCACCGACCCGCTTTACGGCCACGAAGGCCCGCGTCTTGGGTACAGCTAACTGTTCACCGGCTTGGGCAAGCTGCTCTGCAATGCCAAGACCCGGTGTCGGCTTGCGCCAACCTGTATGTTTCATGCCTGTTTCTCACCTCCAGTTATGTGGAGGCAAAAGAAAGCCGTTCGCCGAAGTGGCGTTCTTGTTGACAGTGATTCGCGGGAGAGATATCTTCTAAGCGACCAAACTTTTCAGATTAGCTCTCAGGCCACGCTGCTTGGGGGCTTTTCTTTTGCCTAGATCATTGTTCTGACTGCTCCTCTTTCGTCGCGAGGAATTCACTGTACAGCTGATCAAGCCGGCCCGAGAGAAAATCCCCGAACTCGGTCGAGTCTTGCGCCGTGAGTGAAATGCTGAATGCCTTTCCGGATCGGCCGATGACGCCTTTGATGCGGCCTTTGCCGGCGGTCCAAGTACGTTTCTTGGGCGCGGCACGCGCTTTTCGGCTTTTCGGCGCCCTGCCCGCTTCTGCTAGCTTGCTGTGCAGGAACTCGAAGCGTGCATCGCTGTCGAGACCCTGAAAACCGTCGAACTCCAAAGCTCCTTTGAGGATCTTCTCATTCTTGGGCTCCGAGGCCAACTTCTTGAAATCCTCCCAACGATCGCGCCCGATCTGCTTGGCTGGGCCAATCTGTTCGATGACGTGCCGCGGGACGTTCTGCGCCACTGACAGCATGCGCGAAAGCAAAGTACCGTCAATGGTCAGGGCGGACTGGATCACGTCCTTTGCTTGCCCCATATCCAAAAGGCTCTTCGCAAATAGGGCCTTCTCAATAAATGAGAGATCTGCGCGCGCAGTGTTCTCCTGCCCTTGAGCAAGAATGTGGGCCACGTCGTCCATCGGCTTTACAACTGCGCGAACCTTACGGCCGAGCGCCGATGCAACTCGCACACGGCGATGCCCGAAGACGATCATGTAACGACCATCTGCTTCTGGATGCGGTCGAAGTAAAACCGGTGTGTCCTGGCGACCGGCCGCGATCGATGCTTTCAGTTCGTTGAAAGCAACATCGTCATCACTAAGCCGATCCGAAACGAATGACACATCGATCAATTGCGGATCAATCTCGACTATTGTTTCGCCTTCAAGGAGACGCTTCGAGTTCTCCGCAAGGCTATCAATCGAAACCTTCATCGACTTCGAAGCTCCGCGCATTGCGTATCCGGAGCGCCCGGAATCCTTGGGCTGCTCCGGCGAACCAGCCATGACGCTCTTCAGGAGGTCTTTGCGAGCCATCAAGTCATCTCCACTTCGTTAGAATCCAACCGGCGCGCAGTCTGCATTTCGACAGTTGCACGGCTGTCAAAATTGGCGCTCTGCACGGCTGTCAAAACCACAGTCATTCTCGCCCCCAAGCCTTGTGGATCAATTCGGCGATTTCGTCGTTGACGTCGTTCAGGGAGGTCACTGCACGGTCATAAGTGGTTCGAACGAACTGAGAGCGCTCAACTTCGTAAAGCGTCTGTTTGGTGATCCCAGCGTCGGAGATCGCCGTCGATTTCAGTACAGGAGCCGAAAGCATCTGGTTTGGAAACATCGCCTGGAGGAACCCGACCATCTGCTTTTGAGGACCATCTGTTGGCTCAAACCGCGTTACGAGGTAGCGGAACCACTTCAGGCGCATGTTTGCTCCGGCGTCACGGATCGTCTTCATGATCCCGCCCAGCATCAAAAGAAACTGGCTCATCGACATGACGTCCAGCATCTGAGGATGGACCGTCACAATTACCGAGGAAGAAGCCGTCAGAGCAGTGAGCGTGAGGTAGCCCAGCTGAGGAGGGCAATCGATTACGACCACGTCATAGCGGTCATCAACTTCACTGAGCGCCTTGGATATCCGAGTGAAGAAGGTGCGGCCCTCATGGGGATCGCTGCTCGTCAAAGCAACCGGCGTATCGTATTCGTACTCCTGAAGTTCGAGGCTTGCCGGAACGATGTCTAGGTTTGGGAAGTTTGTCGGCCGGATTACTTCAGAGATGGGCTTGCGCTCATCGTCATACCGGAGCGTCTCATAAAGCGAGGGCACGTTGTCGAGCTCAGGCTGGATACCGTGCAAAGCTGTTAGTGAGGCTTGAGGATCCAAGTCGATCGCAAGAACACGATGGCCCTTCAGCGCTAAATGCTGAGCGAGATGAGCTGCGGTAGTGGTCTTTCCGCTGCCCCCTTTGAAGTTTACGACAGAAACAACGTGCAGTTCTTCGCCAGGCTGTCGATAGGGGACATAACGGCGCCTTCCGGGACGGCCATGCTTGTCCAGATAGGCTCTCAATTCCAGCATTTGCTCAGCCGAGTAGCTGCGCCTGCCGGAAGACGACGTTTCGGGCTCGGGGCCTTTGCCCTCGAGGTGAAGCTTCTTGATCGTCGATTGGGTCACGCCGAGATAGTAGGCAACCTCTGCCAGAGAGAACTGACGTAGACCTTTCTGGGCGTCTGGAGGATACTGTTCCTGTCGCAACATGTTGAGACGGTCAGAAATCAGCTCTCCCTGCTGAAGGATGATCTCGTCGAAGGGTTGATCCTTCGTATCAGCCTCAAAAGACCGTTGTCGCATCTGACTGCCCTCTAAATATCGCTTTTTCAGCGATTTCGCTCATTAAAGTGTCATCTACACGGAAAAATGAGTCTTAACAATGATTTTCGCCCGGCGGCTCGACCCCACCCAATCTGCCAGCGGGCCTAGATGCCTCGACAAACTGTAGTGATCACGGATGGCTCCTACCCAATATCTTGGGATGACCTGTCGTAAGCTCTGACTTCCAGCCAATTAGCGCGTCACATGACCACGACCGCAACCTTATGTTATTATTTATTTTTCCTCCATTGCACGGCTGTCAAAATGCAAGAGGTACTAAGCCTTAAAGTGCGTGGGGGACGACGGAAAAGTCTTCTCCGAAACGGATTGCGTCATCATCTCCCTTATGCCCGATCAGCTTTCAGTTGCTTCCACCAAGCACACCAACCAGTGCGCGCCAACATGCAGGCAATGCATGTCAATGCGAAGGGACGCGGGGGGAAATCGGCTGGGTTGCCCCGGCCGATTCTTTGCGTCACGCGGCGTCTTTGGGGCCCCAGGGGATGACGGCCTGCAGGGACAGATCGTCCTGGTTCGCGGCCTTGCCGAGGTTGGCGTTGAAGCCGTGGTCGCGGATGGTCAGCGTGTAGTAGTCGGCGCCGGTCTCCTTGCTCTGCTTTTTCCAGATACCGCCGCACTCGACCAGCTTGCCGCGCGGGGAACGGCCGAGGACGCGGTGCGTGGGGGCCATCGGGTTCGCGCTCGCGACGGGTTCGACCGTGATGTCGAGGTCGAAGGTCAGGGTCGAGATGGAGCCGACGCCCTTGGCGGTTTCGATGTCGGCGCTGGTGAATTTGATGCAGTTCGTGGTCATTGCTCTTCTCCTTGTTTGCGTTGCAATGATGGTCACTTTGCAGCTGGCCAAGGCCCGGCCACACCGAAGGCGAAGCGTGAGCTGGAGAGGGGCAGGCGCCGGTCTTTTTGCTGCGCGAGGAAAGACCCGCAGGGTCAGGGGAAAAAGATCGGCGACAACCTTTGTGGACGGGACGACAGCTGCGACCAGCATGTCATGCAACTCAGACATTGGGAGAAGTGCGGTGGCCGCGAAGGAAGGTGGGTGAACTGCCGACAACTAAGAACGCCGAAACGATCCTTTCACAGTCACACCTGATCTTTCGATACATACCACGACCCGTCGCAACGCAACACCGGCCCGTCTTGAGGTCCTCGGTCGAGTTACCAATGGCCTAGAGCAGAAAGTGATCTCACAGGCTGGAGAAGTTGAAATGCCCAGGCGAGGACGCGCACATCTTTTCCCGACAGCTTCAATCCCGGCCGCGTTGCGAACTTCGAAGATGTCCCGTATGGCAGCGCAAAACTGAGCAAACGACGTGTGCGACTCGGAAGATCAGGCAAACGCCCGAGCCCGCTCCAATCCCGACACGTGTCGGGATGAGTGAAGAGGATAAGCAGTTGGACGGCGCAACACAGAATGTGGTCACCGAGGATGGCCTGCGCGATCTGCTCTCAGATGGCTACCTCATCGAGGTGATCTGCAACCAGACTGCCGAGAAGCGCCATAACAGTTGGTATGGCGCGTGGATCGTGCACGCGGTGACGAAGGACGGCCAGGACGCGAAGATGCTTGTCACGAGCCGCAGCGTCTTCAAATTGCGCGAGTTCAAGACGATCGTCGGATTGGTCAGTTTCCTGGCCGAAATGGGGCGCCTTTCGGCGAACATCCCGCTGATCCCGGGACGACGTGAGCGTCACGAGGCTTTTGGAAGTCCCGCGACAGCGACAAACTAGAAATACTCATCCACACACTCAGCAGTCTGACAGACCAAATCCTGCAATACTGCGCACCTCCGCGAACTCAAAGTGCGAACCGCACTGGGCGCTCTGACTGATGTCATTGTAGAACCGGGGCCTAAGCCCCGATCCTCTTGATGCGGATCCCGAGCTTGCGGGCCTTGTCGACGATGTTCTCTGTGATACCCGAACCTGGGGTGGCGATCAGCCCTTGGGGCATGGTCTCCAGCATCTTGTCATTGCGCTTGAAGGGGGCGGCCTTCCCGTGGCTCTTCCAGTCGGGCCTGAAGACCACCTGGGTGACACCTCGGGTATCTGCCCAGCGGGCCGCGATCATCTCGGCGCCTTTGGGCGTGCCACCGTGCAAGAGCACCATGTCGGGGTATTTCGCAAGGGTGGCATCGAGGACGGACCAGATCAGGTCGTAGGCCTGATAGTCGCCGCCCGAAAAAGCGATCCGTGTGCCTTCGGGGCAGTGCACCTCGGTCTCCTTGCGGCGCTTGGCCGAGAGATAGGCCCGACTGTCCACCACGGCGGAGATCAGACCCCGATGCGAGACCTTGGATCCGGTGCGGGGCAGCCAGGGCGAACCGGTGGCGGCCGAGAAATGGTCCACGGCCAGATCGCGCATCTGCTCGAAAGCGTCGCGATGGTCCCAGAGCTTCAGCCCGATCATCTGGAGGCGTTCCAGCTCGACCGAGGCGACCTCAGAGCCGTCCTGGATCGCGAGGCTTTCCCGGACCTCGAATTCGTTGTCGTCGAGAAGCTTCTGGATATGGGTCAGCCGGCGATGGAAGATCGAGGTGAGGGACCAGAGCATCTCTTCAATATTGTCCTCCAACTGGCTGCCGGTGAGGAGGCCGATGGTGGTCTCAAAGAGGGTCGCCATGGCGAGTTCGACCTCGTCGGGTTGGGGCAGGGGGCGATGATCGGTCTCGCCGGGTCCCGGTGTTGCGCCGTGAAGTGCGAGGTGGTCGAGGATGGCGGAGGTCACGCCGGTCTCCTCTTGGATGTCTGTCTGATGGGGCATTGTCTGGTTCCTCTGTTTGATCTGACCCGATTTGGATGGGGCGATGTCAGGACCGGCGGCGACCGGGCCGCATCCGTCAGGATCGGAGCGAAGCGGAGAATGTGACCCGGACCGGAAAATTGGTCCCGCGAGGAATGCCCTGAAAGGGGAGGGGAATTTTCCGGGTAGCGGGCGCATTGCTGCCCGGGCGAGGGGCACTCAGCCCCGACCCGCTGGTCCATCGCTCCCCTTGTCCAAACGGGATCAGATCGAACCGGCGGAACCTTTGCCCTGTCGGACATCAATGGGTAGGCAGGCGGTCATCCGCCCCCAATCTCCAGACCTTGCGCTTTCATGGCCTCTAAAAGGGACCGGCGCAGCGCATCCTTGCCAAGTGCCCGCAGATCGTCGTTGAAATCGCCCATTGCCGGCACGAGATCACCACAGGCAATTCCTCGCGATTCCAGTTGGTTACGCAATCTCTTTGATGCATTGCGTCCTGCTTCATCATTGTCCCGCGCGATCCAGATACGCTTGATCCCCGGCGGCGGGATGAAGAGGCCGAGATGGGTGGCGGTGAGACAAGACGCGAGGTCGAACTCAAGCAGAGCCGTGCCAACCGAAAGGGTGTTCTCGAGACCTTCGCCGACGATGAGATCAGTGCGCCCGGTGCCAGACCAGAAGCGGATGGCATGGCCATGAAGCTGCCCAAGGATCCGCTTCGGGTTCTCGATCGCGGCCAGACCGCCGGTGGAGGGGTCGAGATAGGTGCGCGCGCAGCCAGTGATCTGGCCCCGATTGTCCGTGATCTTCGCCAGCAGGGCAGGGGCTCTGTGCGGCGGATCAGGCCCGTCCTCGCCGTGGCGCAGGAAGACCTGCGGGTGATAGCGGAGCGCTGGACCGAAGCGCGAGATCCCGCGCCCCTGCAAATAGGTGGCCGCCAGAGTGCCGAGGACCGGCTTGCCTGCGGCAAAGAGCTTCCGCGCCCGCGCGATGCGTTTGCTGGAGGCTGCATCCGGGCGCTCAGCCTTTCGGGTTTCACGAGGTACGGCAGCGCAGGGGGCCTCGCCGAGAAAGGACTGCGCCTCCCTCAGCGTTTCCTTGAGCGTGACCGAACCAAGCCGTTCCTGCAGCAGGTCTATCAGATCGCCATATTGCCCCGTCGCAAAGTCGGCCCAGGATCCGGCCTTGCGCCCACCTTGAGCTTGCAGCCGGATGGCGAGGCTTTGACCTTTGGCCCCCGAGGTATCGCCAACCTGCCAATAGTTGCCCTGCTTGCGCCCCTCGGGGAAATACTGGCGGCAGAAGCTCTCGGCCCGATCTGCCAGATCGGCCGAGAGGTCTGCGATGCTGCGCCGCGCGTTCATGCGGCGGCATTCGCAGCGTTTGCGCCAACCGGATGCTCGCCGAGCACGCGCGCCAGCACGTCAATGCCGTCCACCGGGATGAACACCCGCGTCTTCCACTGGATCACCTCGGTGAAGCAGCCCAAAGCCTTCAAACCGGGCAGGGCCGCACCGGACGCGCCGATCAGCTCACATCTCGGCTGCCCCATCACGAGCGACCGGCGCAACTGGTAACCGCCGAGCAAGCTGAGGGTCGTCTTTGCGTCCATCACCGCGCCGAACACCTCCTGCGGTGCCATCTCGATCTGACAATCGAGACCGAGGCGCGCGTAGACATTGAGAAGCTGATCCTGGCTGACCAGACGGCCGATGGCGCGTTCCCCATCCTCGGTCTGCAGGCGATAGATGCGCATGTTGTCAGCGGGCAGCCGATCCCAGATCGGCAGGAGCAGCCCGCAGATCAGCGTGATCTTCGAGGTGGTGAACTCCGGCACGGCGGCGACTTCGGTCTGCCAGAGATGTTCGAACATCGAGTCATCAATCTCCTCCCAATGCGAGGTCGAAAATTCGCTGGCCGCGAGGATCTCGGTTCCCATGGGCCGCAGCAGTTTCACCCGCAGGATCGGCACACCGTCTTCGTCCATGAAGGCGGGCGCCTTCACCATCAGCGCCGCGCGTTTGGAGGTCGTGTTCCAGCAGAGCGTCGCGCCCTCTGTGTTTGCGCAGATCGATTTGACCCGGGGCAGGGCGAGAGGATCGTTGCGGTCTGTGCGCTCCACGGTCAGCGCAGTGGCCGTCGCCCCCGTCGCCTCATGCTCGAAGATGACCTTGCGATCGACGATCTCGAACTTCTCCGCGCGCAGGGTCTCGAGGCCGACATCCAGCGTGCCCGCCTGCCGCGCGTCTTCGATGATCGCCGAGAGGAACCCGCCGAAGGCCTCGAAAATTGCGTCTTGCACGTCAATCCTCAGAGCAAGGCAGCGGTTCAGGAACTGCTGGATCGGCGGCAGGGTTTCCTTCATCGTGCCGTCCGCGTCATCGAGCGTCAGCCCGGTCATCTCCTGGAATTTGGCGTAGGAGCAGGCGTCAATCTTGCCCGCGCGCAGCTTGTAGAAGAACTGGCGCCGCGCCGCGCGTGCGTAAGGGCTTTCGAGGTTGTCCTCGGCGCGAAACATGTTCTGACCGCCGGTCTCGCGTTGCCCCTTGGTGATCGCCCCGAGCGTGTCGAGGCGGCGCGCGATGGTGGAGAGGAACCGCTTCTCGCCTTTCACATTGGTGGCCACCGGCCGGAACAGCGGCGGCTGCACCTGATTGGTGCGATTGGTGCGCCCGAGCCCCTGGATGGCATTGTCGGCCTTCCAACCGGGCTCGAGCAGGTAATGCACCCGGAGGCGCTGGTTCTTTGCCCCAAGGTCGGCGTGATAGCTGCGCCCGGTGCCACCTGCATCTGAGAAGATCAGGATGCGTTTGGCGTCATCCATAAAGGCCTGAGTCTCGCCGAGGTTGGAGGAGGCGGGGCGGTTCTCGACCTTGAGCCGCCCTTCGCGCGTTTTCACGATGCGCCGCTTGCGCCCCGTGACCTCGGCCACCGCATCGCCGCCAAAATGCCAGAGGATCTGGTCGAGCGCGCCCTGCACCGGGGCGAGGGCACCCAAGTGCTCGATCAGATCGTCCCGCCGCCGCTCCGCTTCGCGGCAGATGATGGGATTGCCGTCAGCATCGAGGGCGGGGCGCGACCGCAGATCGCCGTTCTCGTCGGTGTAGGGCTCGAAAAGCTGCGTCGGGAAGCTGTGCATCAGGTAGTCCATGATGTTTTCACGCGGTGTAAAATCGACCTGCAGATCGTCCCAGTCCGAGGCCGGAATCTCCTCGAGACGGCGTTCCATCACCGCTTCGCTGGTCGAGACGACCTGAATCACTGCAGAATGCCCCGCCGCCAGATCCGCCTCGATCGCGCGGATAAGCGAGGGGCATTTCATGGCGGTGATGAGATGGTTGAAGAAGCGCTGTTTGTTGCTCTCGAAGGCCGAACGCGCGGCGGATTTTGCCTGGGCGTTCAGCGTGCCGGTCTCGGAGGAGATGCCAGACGCCTGAAGCGCGGCCTCAAGATTGGTGTGGATGATCTGGTAGGCATCGGCATAGCTGTCGTAGATCGCGATCTGAGGGGGCGTCAGGTCGTGCACCAGCATCTCGTATTCGACCCCGGCGTAGGAGAGCGAGCGTGCCAGATATAGCCCGAGCGCCTTCAGGTCGCGCGAGATCATCTCCATGGCGGCAATACCCCCGGCCTCCATCGCGGCGACAAACTCTGCACGTGTCACGAAGGGGAAATCGCCAGTGCCCCAGAGCCCGAGGCGGGAGGCATAGGCGAGATTGCCGACGACCGTGGCCCCGGTGGCCGAGACATAGAGGACGCGTGCATCAGGCACAGCGTTTTGCAGTGCGAGGCCAGCGAGGCCCTGCTGTGAGGCCTTCTTGTCGCCGCGGTCGGACTTTTCGCCAGCAGCATTGGCCATGGCGTGGCTTTCATCAAAAGCGATGACCCCGTCGAACCCTGCGCCGAGCCAGGACGTCACCTGGTCGAGACGGGAGGCTTTGCCTTCCCGCTCGGCGGAGCGCAGCGTGGCGTAGGTGACGAAGAGGATGCCTTCGGGCAGGCGGATGTCGCTCCCTTGGCGGAATTTCGAGAGCGGCACGATATCGCTTTCACGCCCCCCGAGGGCCATCCAGTCGCGCCGCGCATCTTCGATGAGCTTGTCGCTCTTCGAGACCCAAACGGCCCGGCGGCGCCCTTTGAGCCAGTTGTCGAGAATGATGCCCGCCACCTGCCGCCCCTTGCCGCAGCCGGTGCCATCGCCCAGGAACCAGCCCTTGCGCAGACGGAAGGCACCTTCGTCACCCTCCGCCGCGGCCATAAGCTGACCCTCGATCTCCCCGCGCTTGAACCAGCCTTTCAGGTGCGCCTCGTGTGCATTGCCCGCGTAGATCACGCTTTCGAGCTGCGGAGCGGAGAGGAGGCCGTCAGCGACAAGGGACTTCGGCAAGACTGGGCGATAGGTCGGCACGGGCGGCGGGACAGACGCCATGGCTGCGGATTGGACAAGTGCTGTCGGGTGCTCCGCTGCGCCGCCGATCCGCATCGCCTGAAGATTATAGGTCTCGTAAACCGTGTCCTGCAGCGCGACGCCCGGTACGCTCCAGGCTTTCGGCAGGTAGTCGAGCGGGGCCGTCACGACATCATCAAAGGGATGCCGGGCGCGCTCCTCGGCGCGGGCGCGGGTTTCCTTGCGGGCGGCGTTACGCAGAGCGTACAGGTTGGTGCGGGACTGGCGGTTCGGCACAGACAATGCCGCGCTGGTAGGGCAGGGCGGGGGGTTGCGGCGCGCGGGACAATGGGTGAGCACTGCGGAGAGAAGATCGCCCGTGGTTGCGCAGATGGGATGATAGACGGCCTCGATTTCGACAGGTGCGGTCTCGCGTTCGCCCGCCGCGCGCTTGTCGATTACCGTCAGCCGCGTGTCGATCGTGGTCCCATGCCGCGCGAAGACCTTGCCGTCGATCGCGGCGGAAAACACCACGTCTGCGCTCTGGCCTATGCGTTGAAACGTCGGCTGGAAACTCTTGGTGGAGGGCCGAAAGCTCTCGCCCGTGATGATGACAAGCCGCCCACCCGGAGCAAGACGTGCCAGCGCGGACAGAACATGCTGACTGGTCGCCTGCCGAAACCGACCTTCGACATGGTTCGCAGCCGAAAACGGCGGGTTCATCACGATGACCGAGGGCGTGATTGCGCGGTCGAGACGGTCGTCGATCGAGGCGGCATCGTGATCCGAGACAACAGCATCCGGAAACAATTGTTCCAGCAAGGCACGGCGCGTTTCCGCAAGCTCATTGAGAACAAGCCGCGCGCCTGCAGTCCGGGCGAAGATCGCCAGCATGCCGGTGCCAGCGGATGGCTCGAGCACCAGGTCGCCCTCGCGAAACCCCGCCGCCTGCGCGACAATCGCCGCAAGGGGCAGGGGGGTCGAAAATTGTTGCAGGCGGACGCTATCTTCAGAACGCCGTGTGTGCGAGGGCGCCAGACTGGCCAGCCGCTCGATCATGGTGAGGAAGGCCTGCGGCGAGGCCGCCTGGCGCTGCATCAGCGCGCCATAGCGCGCGAGCATCAGGATTTGCGCAACCTCGACGGCCTCGTAGGCGTCCTTCCAAACCCAGGCGCCGCTCGTGTCGCTGGCACCGAAGGCCTCCTCCATCACGGCGCGAACAGCGGCGGCGTCAATGGGTTTGCCAGCCTCGAACAAAGGGACGAGGGCATTTGCAGCCTGCATCAGGTTTTGAGCAACGCCTGCAGCCTCGGGCAGGGCAGGGGCCTCTGAAAGACATGCAAGCGGGACGGAATGGGGGTGAGCGTTCATCGGCAATCTCCGGAGTTGAGGGTTGGCCCCAGGCCCCGCGCGCACTCTCGCACCCGGGAGGGGTCACCCCTCCCGCCCTGTCTCTCGCTCTTTCATGGCAAAGCCCTGGTGCGAATTTGCCCTGCGTCAGGACGGCCGCAGATGGCGAGGCACGTCCATCGATTGATGCAGGATCCGGATCACAAATATCCTGTCCGGGTCCACCTCATAGAACACGAGGTGCCGGCCCGTGATCAGTTTACGCGCACCCTGCAGGAGATCGGAGCAGTCCGACCCCATTTGAGGATTGGCGATCAGCCCCTTCAGGGCACGCTCGATGTCGTCGAGATAGCGGTCCGCCTGCGCCGCGCCCCACTGTCGGTCTGTCTCGACCCAGATATCGACGAGATCGGATTTAGCCGCTTCAGAGAGATGGATGTCACGCATCAGAAGCGCCGGAGCGGCTCCGCGCCTCGCGCTTGATCGCATCCATATCGAGCGGACCAGCGTCGCCGGATTGCTTGCCCTCCATCAACGCAACGCGAAGCCGCGCCCGCTGACCTTCCTGTTCTTCCATCAGGCGCAAGGAGGCGCGGATCAACTCGCTGGTTGACCCGTAGCGCCCTTCCTTCAACATCAGGGCAATGAATTCGTCCCAATGGGGGCCCAGTGTGACGCTTGTGCTTGCCATGTTCACCTCCGAAATACGCATGAATAACATATATGAGTACTTCACGCATTTCAACTCGGAGGTGGGCTTGCGCCCAGTTCTTCGGCGGCGACGGCTCTGGATCTCGCCTGTAAAACGAGATGGTCTACAAACGCTCGTGCCTCGGACAGGCAGTCCAGCTCATAGTCGCCGAAGAAGCCCCAGCAGGCGTCGAGCTCCTCGCCGTCACGCTCGATGACATAGCCATAGACCCGCCCGCCAAGATAGGCGTCGTAGCTGACGATTTCAGCGCGCAGGATGTCGGCTGCCTTTTCCCGCAGTGCCTTGGTGACGCGCTTCACATCGAACTCCTTCCGAACCGCCTCAAGCAACACATAGACGTAACCGGCCTGGCCGGAATCCCACGGGCAGTGGAACCCGATGGTGTTCATCGCGAGGCCGGAATGGTCATAGAGAAACACCGGCAGAAGGATCGCCTTGCGCTCGGCGCGCTCGCGCAACTGGTCCATTGAGAGATCACACTGATCCGAGACACCCGCGAGATCGCGCAGAAACGACTCGGGGCTTGCGAAATGGTGGCTTTCGCCCAGCCGGTATCTCCGATGCCAGCAGATCAGCGTGCCGAGGTTCGACCACTCCCGTGGGCTTTCGGGATCGGGGTCATGGAAAATCTTGATGGTGTGGCCGTGATAGGCCTCCTCATAGACAGGGTCGTGCATGTCGATGTCCTTTCTTGGAACGAAATCGACTCGCCAGGCCGATTGGGCGCAGGCGAGTCGATCTGGTTGTGATGAGTTGGTTGGTGAGGTTGCCGCCCGTCGGATCAGGCGGCGGCGCGGTTCTGGCGGTGCTGAACGTGTTCGACCGAGACCTTCAGCAGCCATTCCTCGAAGCCGAGAATGGTCTGGTGATTTGCCACCGCGTGGCTCCAGACCGCGCGCGGATCGCTGCCGATCTGCGTCGGGTCGTTGTCGATCCGGCCGTTGGCCATCCACGGTTCCGGTTGGATGCGTCCAAGCCAGTCGGCCAGCGACGGGATGCGCCCTTGGCAGTCTTCGCGCACATGTTGTTCGCCGATCCAGCGGATCGGCACGACCCGGCCCGCGCTGTTGGTCAGGCTTCGCCCAAACAAACGCTCAGCTTCGAAGATCCCGAGCGTGTGGTGCCGATGTGCTCGGTGGGTGAAAAGTGCGAGGTGTTCCTTAGATGAGTCGAACCAATCGTGCACATATTGGTAATCATCTGGAACACCTCCGAACTTTCGGGCCGAGCTTTCGGCGTGGTGGAGGGGATGTGCCATATCAAAGCCCCTCATGTTCGGTGGTATTGGTCGCGATGTAGCGGTTCGAATGACTGACATCGATGTTGTCAGTCGCGAGCACCCAGGTCAGTTCGCCATAGCCACCTTCGTTGTTCTCGAACCCGGGGCTGAGCGCATAGGCGAAGTCCCAGCCGAAATCTTCGACCCGGCGGCGCAACTCTTCTGAGAGAGAGATCGTGTCTGGCGTCACGACGACATCTTCGATATTGCCGGAATCGCCGTAGCCTTCGTATTGCACCTCGATCTTCGTCACGCCGACGGCACGCAGTTCGGAGAGAAGGGCCACGCGGGTCACAACCCTCTGTTCGGCGGCGCGTTGCTGGGCTTCCAGCATCTGCGCGTAAAAATCATTCACTTGTGTCATGTCTTCGATCCTTTGGAATTGAGGGAAGGGGAGGGCGACCTTTGCATCAGATCGCCCAGGAGGTTTCCTGCGGGGGGCTTCAAGCCGCGGCGTCGCCGCGTTCGTCACCCGTCCGGTCAACCAGGTTGAAATACAGATTCTCAGTCGCGCGCTTGAACCCCGGCGGTTTGCGCGGGGCGAGGCAGCGCACTGAGGCACTGCAGCTCTCGCCATGCTCCATCGCGAACTGCGTCACTTGGTCGATCAGGTCGTCCATGCCCGCGGCCTGGATGCGCTTTTCCGGGTAATTCGCCATCATCTGGAACTGTGTGACGACGAAGGCGCCGTCGCGGTGCGCGGGATAGAGGGTGATCTGATAGTCGAGTGTCTTGGCCATCTCTGGTCTCCTGCGGCGGGCGGAACGCGACCATCGCGCCCCATGGAAACCCGCCAGCGCGAAAGGACCGCCCTTTGTGCAAGGGCGATCCGAGGTGATGTTGAAGAAGAGGGGCGTCAGTATTCTGACGGCAGAAGCAGGGTCAGGACGCGGCGGGTTTGCGCGGGATCGGATGGCTCGGGAGAGCCATATTGATAGTCGACGTCGTACAAATCGAGCTTGAACCAGGTCGTGGTCCCGTCGAAGTCGATGACCCCCATCTCGTGCCAACCATGGGGGTCACTGTCAGCGTTGAACGCGTCAAACGAAGCGACGCGGCGGGTGAGAGCGAGCTGGGCGTCCGGCCCTAGTGCTGCAACACCACGGGTCATGACAAACTGGCCCTGCGGCGCATCGGCGACGGGGGTGGTCCTGAGAATGGAGCGACGAAAGGCATCATTTTGCCCGGCGATCAATTCGGTTTCCTTGACGGGATCGATATCGAGTGTGGTGGTCATGAGAATTCTCCGGGACGGGCCAGCCGATCAGACACCGGCTGCGTGAAACCCGTCAGCGGGAAAGGGCCGCCCTCTGCGCGAGGACGGCCCAAGGCTTAGGTCATGATCGGATCGGTTTTCGCCGCGTCAGGCCGCATCCTCGCTCAGGAAGGCGGGCAAGGACGACGGTTCATTGCTCTCAGCGTCGCTCAGAGAATCTTCGGCGGACAGATCTCCCTCCTCGGTCTCCGGCGCAGCGCCTGCCGTGTCGGCACCAGCCTCCGTCGCACCGGCAAACACCATCCCGTCGGGCAGCCACCGCGTCGTCTTTGCAACCGTCGCGGCGTCGAAACCTTCCGTCTCGCTCGCCGCTTCTGCGAACGCCCGCTCCATCGCGGCCGCGATATCGCCCTTGCGTTCGCGATTGCGATCCTCGGCGTAGTCGTCACCGATCAGCTTGCGCGCCGTGGCCACCGCATGCCCCTTGTTGACCCGACCCCAGTAGTTTTGGGCAGTCGGGCGCCAGCAGGCAGCCACATCAACATCGAGCCGCGCGCCGATCTCCTCGATGATCGGGGAAGGACGATTGTCGGAGGAAAGCTGGGGTTTGACCGCGAGACCCGTCGCCCAGGCGAAAAGCGCCTGCTTGTCCGCAATGGGCAACGCCGACATCGTCCGGAAGTCCTCGGGTTTCTGAAGCTTCATCCAGTCCGTGGCGAGGTCTTGTTCCAGCGCCTCGAGCATTTTTTGGGCGACGGTGTCCGCGTGCAGCACTTCGCGGTCTTGCGCCTGGAAGGGCCGGATCGAGATGTCGAGTGCCTCGTTGCCGTAGGACCGCCCCAAAGCCTGTTCGCAGAGCGCGTAGAGCATCGCATCGAAGGCCACCTCGAAATCAGCCGCCAGATGCGCCCTGAGGATGTGCTGGCGCGTGGCACGCAGATCATCCGCCAGGCTCGCCGAAATGCCGTCCGCCTTGCGCAACGTGGCCGCGGGGTCAGAGGTCGGCACTGGCGTGGAGGACGTCGGCGGCGTCACATGTGGGCGGGCGGGGGAGGAGGCATCACCCGCATCAGCACTATCTTCGTCCGGCATGGCCGCAGCAGGGATATCTTCTGGCCGCACCAGGCCTTTCTCGACACGTAGCGCACCGTCATGACCGATGGTCAGAACCACGCCCGCAATGGCGCGATCTGCGTCCGCGAAAGGTTGCCGCTCGCGCTGCAGGGCTTCGATCTCGCGCAAACGCGGCTCGATGGCGTAGTATTCTTCGGTCTCGGCGTCGGTCCAATCCTCGCCGTCATTCTGCGCCGCCAATTCCTCTTCGCGGGCGATGAGATGCTCTTCCTCGGCGAGCAGATCGGGATCGGGTTCGATATCCTGCGGATAGACACGCCCGAAACTGCGAAACGCCCCGTAATCCACAGAGAGATGCACCTCGACCCATTTCCATGTCCCTTCAAAGGGTTTGGCCGCGGCCTGCAGCTTCTCGATGGCGAGACGCTCGAGGAGCTCAGGGTTTTCCATATGGGCGCTGGCGCGATCGTCGAAGAGGTCGCGCAGCAGAACGCCTCCCGCCGCCTCATAGGCTTCGATGCCGACGAAACGCCCCAAGGCCGAGTTCGCAGAATGCGCGGTCTCGGTCAGTTGGCGTTTGATGCTTTGCGGGTGGATGTGATAGCCGCCCTTCACCGCGTTCCAGACCGCCAGTTGCCGATCGTGGTCGTCGGTCAGCGTAAACGCCATCACGCATTCGAGGGTCAGATCCCCCGCGCGAAATCGCTCGATGATTTCGGGCGCGACACGGGCGAGTTTCAGCCGACGGCGTACCAGGTCGACGGAGACACCGAATTTCAGCGCAATTTCGTCCTCGCTGCGCCCTTCGCCAATCATCTTGTCGAAAGCTTCGAACTGGTCCGCCGGATGCATGGCTGCGCGCTGAAGGTTTTCTGTGGCGGAGGTGAGGATGGCGTTGCGTTCGTCCTCGACGAGGCAGGGCACCGGGTGGTCTGCGGGGATCACACCGTCCTCGGCCAGCTGTTTCAGCGATTTGAGGCGACGGCCACCGGCGTCAACAGCAAAACGTGTCTCTGACAGCGCATGAACCACTAGGTTCTGTTTGATGCCTGTCTCGCGGATGCTGGCGAGGAGTTCGGCGTCGTCGCTAGCGCTCGCGGCGACTTTGCGGACGTTGAGTTGGCTCGGCTCCAGCTGGTCGAGCGGGATCATCCGGATGTCGGCGGCGCCGTCAGGCGCAGCCGATCCGGCGGTTTCGGTTTTCTTTGAGGTGGCGGGTTTCGAACGCGTCGTGGTTTTGGTCTTGGCCATGGTCAGGATCCTTGTCGCGCCGGACCCGGAAGAGGCTCTCTCTTTCCTTTCAAGCCCGGCACACGGGCTTCCCTTTCTCTGGCTCTTTGCAATTGCGAAACACGTCAGCAATCGACCGTTTGTAAATGGATGCAAGCGTGTGTTATCTCGTCGTGCTGGTGCACAATCCCTTGGTTTCCTTGTGCTGAGCGCGATCTGAGAGGTACCGCCGACAATCGCGCGCGCGTACTATATATATAGAGCACGGGCGATGGCCAAAAAAAAATGCTTGGGTAATGTGCATCATATTCGTATTTTGCACACATGAAGCCGCAAGCGCCTATTTTTAATGACGATTACGACGACCCCCTCATCACTACCGAGGGGGATGAAGATGTTTCGGAAGACGATCTGTGGTTTCTGCCCGGTCCGATGGAAGATGAGCCGGATTATCTGCCGCCCGGACCACGGGCCGAAGTGCGCGAGACCGCTGTTCTCGACGATTGGCGAGATGCCGAGGCGGGCCATGCTGCCCGCCTTGCCCGTGTCGCCGGAAGGATCGGTGCGCTAGGGGACCGTCTGAAGCGTGGCCCGGAAGGCTGGCGGCACAGGCTTGCGTTGATCGAGGCGGCAGACCTCAGCTGGTTTGTGGGTGACCGGATTGGCCCGGACCGGCTGGCGCTCTGGATCTCCATGCGCCTGCCCGGCGTGCAGGACGACACTGCGGCGCTCGCCCGTATCAGTTGGGCAGTGCGCCGACTGATTGGCGGGCCGGGACCGGAGGTCGACCTGTTCGCCTTCCTCGACCGCCGTGACCCAGAAAACCTGAGCGACGATGCCGAGCCCTTGACGGATCGCGCGACCGGTTGGCTGGACCTGATGGCGCAAGCCTCCGATCTTCACCCGATCACCCGCGCGTGTTTCGGTTTTCACCTCTGGAGCCTCGCGGGCCTCGGAAAGCAGAGCGACGGAATGGAAGCGGCGGTCACGGCGTCGCGCATTGCTGCGCATGAGGGCGAGGGGGCGATATTCGCACCCCTGGCCATGGGTGGGGCGGGGGCGCTCCGCGCCTGCGGCCCCCCGGCTGACCGTTTGGCGCGCTGGCTCGAGGGAATGGAAACGGCCTGCCTGACCGCGATGCGGCACCTCGACGATATCGAGACATGGTCGGCGCGGGCGGAAGCCAAGATGACCCCGCTCTCGGGCAAGACGCCGCCAGCCCTTCGCGGAGTGCTGAGCGAATGGCCCCTGGTCTCTGCCCCCATGGCCGAGGCCCTAACCGGAGCCAGCCGCGCCGCTGTCCAGCGCAACCTCGCCTGGATGGAAGAGCGGGATCTGATCCGCGAGCTAACAGGGCAAGGACGGTTTCGAATGTGGCGCGCCACAAACTGATGGTCGAACCGATCTGTGCGGCGGCCATGTTGCGTCTATCCGCAGCGCAGCTGAAACGGTGAGGAGCGCCGTTTTCCAGATTCTCGAGGTCAACGAGTTCGGCTGATTGGCTGAGACAATTCGGCTATCGCCGCGTCCCCAACTATAATGAAAGCATTGTCGACTGGGTCGTGACCGGTCTGCGGGTATAAACCGGACAGACCAAACAACGCTCCAAGCGACGAACGTGCCGTTGTCGCAATGGCCTGTCTAGTGATGTCTTCTTGAAAATCGCCGTCGGATAGAGCAGGGGCAGGACATGAAGCTGCAAATCTCGAACGCCATCAAGCCTGGATCTATCTCGCTACCATCCTTTCCGGTCTGGTCTTGGGCGCGCTCGCCCCCGGTATCTCGGGGGTGTTCGAGGCGCTGCTGTGGCCGGTGCTGGGGCTTATGCTTTTCACTACCTTCGCTCAGATGCCGCTCGCGCACCTGCCGCGCGCGACGCGCGACCGGCGTTTCATCGGCACCCTGCTGATCGGCAACTTCGTCCTGGTGCCGCTGCTGGTCTGGGGGCTGATCGCGTTCCTGCCTGACGATCCTGCGCTTCGGCTCGGGGTGCTTGTCGTGCTGCTGGTGCCCTGCACCGACTGGTTCATCACATTCACCCATCTCGGTCGCGGCGATGCGGTGCGTGCCGCGACCGCGACACCGATCCTCCTCGCGGTTCAGTTCGCCTGTCTGCCGCTCTTCCTCTGGCTCTTTCTCGGTGACGCATTCCTTGAGCTTCTCGCCGCCGACCGCATTGCCGCCGTCTTTGCGGCGCTTATCCTGCTGCCGCTCACAGCGGCTTTTCTGCTGGAGCGTTGGGCAGGGGCGCGCCCGGAGCGGGCCGCGATAGTAAATCGCCTCCCCTGGCTGCCGGTTCCGCTTCTGGCTGTCGTGGTGTTCCTGATCGCGGCCTCGCAAGTCGACGCGGTACGGGATGCGCTGCCGGTTCTGGCGCAGGTGGCGGGCGTTTACGTCGCCTACCTCGTCGCCGCAGCACTTCTGGGAGCGGCGACCGGGCGGGCGACCGGATTGTCCACTAGCGGGCGACGAACGGTCATCTTCTCGCTCGGAACCCGCAACTCCATCGTCGTACTTCCGCTGGTGCTGGCGCTCGGACCGGAGTGGAACGTGGCGGCCGTGGTCATCGTCTTCCAGTCGCTCGTCGAGCTCTTCGGCATGGTCGCCTATCTGTGGATCGTGCCGCGCTATCTGGTCCCCGAACATGCGGCGATCACGCAGGACTCCACGGGGAACGAATGATCGCAAACAACGGCGCTGGAACCATTGTCCGCTTGGCTGACATGCGTGGGCGTCCTCAACTATGGCCCTTCAGGTCACCTCCGTCAGCGCGTCGATCACAGGGCATTCAGGGACATCGTCACCGGTGCATTGCGCCACGGTGGAGGACAGCACGCGTTCGATGCGTCTGAGATCGTCGATCTTGGCGCGGACCGAGGCGAGATGCGAATTTGCAAGACCCTGCACCTCACCGCAGGTCTGGACCCCGCCATCGACCAATGCGAGCAGATCGCGGACTTCGTCCAGCGTGAACCCCAGCTCGCGCGCCCGCATGATGAAGCGCAGGCGCCCGACATGGCTCTCGTCATAGGCCCGGTAATTCTTCGACGTGCGCGGCGGCTCGGGCATGACGCCGATGTTCTCGTAGTAGCGGATGGTCTCGAGGTTGCATCCGGTCAGCTTGGCGAGATCTCCGCGCCTGAGGACCTTCACCGATCTGTGATGATTTTTCACGTTTCACCCCCTTGAGCCTGTACCAGCTACAGACCCTAGATTGAGATCATCACTGAGGCAAGGATGATTCGAACCATGACTGAGACCACATCCGCGGGCCGGCAGACGGCAATGGACGAAACAGTGGCTGCCGACAAAAAAGCATGGGCGACAACCTGGCTCGGCGCGCTTGGCGCGCTGGCCATGACCTCATGCTGCATCCTGCCGCTGGTGCTGGTCAGCTTCGGCGTTACCGGCGTGTTCATTGCGCAGCTGGGCGTTCTCTACCAGTATAAATGGATCACCTTCGCGCTGAGTGCCGCCTTCATCGGCTATGGATTTTACAAGGCCTATCGTCCGATCCCGGCCAAAGTCTGCGCGGATGGCACCTGCGCGCGTCCCATGAACCGGACACTCATGCGATCCATTCTTTGGATTGCCACCGCAATCGTCGCCGTCGCGATGATCTTTCCCTATCTCACCCCATACCTTCTGTCCTACTGAAAGGCCGAACTCATGAAGTCACTCCATCTTGCCCTTGCGGTCGTTGGAACTCTCGCAGCTTTCCCCGCCAGCGCCGCCGAACAGCGCATCAATATCGGGGTCGGCGAACTGACATGTCCGACCTGCTCCTACACGGTGGCGGCGGCCATGCGGGGCGTTCCCTCGGTCGAGATCATCGACTTCACGGAAGGAGAGGAATTCGGCACCGGCACCTACATCGTCGCCTTTGATGACGAGGCCACCGATCAGGACATGATCGTCGAAGCAATCCGCGCCACCGGCTATCCGGCGGACATCGTCGAGTCCGGTGATTCCTGATCGCATTCACCGACCCGCACCCGGAGCTGGAGACAGCATGACAGACATGAACAATAACAATGAACCCACGACCCTTTTGCGGCGCGGCCTCATCGGCAGCGTATTTGCGGCGATCTGTTGCTTCACGCCGCTCCTGGTGCTGATCGTCGCCGGGGTCGGACTTTCTGCCGTTGTTGGTTGGCTCGACTACGCGCTTTTCCCGATGCTCTTCGCCTCGCTGAGTGCGGTTGCATATGCCTTGTGGCAGCAAGCCGGCAGACCAGGGCACAGTCCGAAAGCCCTTCTCATCGGCTTGGCGGTTGTTCTGACGGCTCTGCTGTTCTGGCTGGAGTTCCGCTTTGCTCTGCGGATCTCGGTTGCCGCCGCTTTGGCGGTGGCGGGATATGCGCTCTGGCTCAGAAAATCAGGCAGTTCAGCAGTGAGCCGGATCAAGAGAAACTGACACAAGGAAAGGAACAGGTATGACCAAGACGTATGACCTCATCGTGATCGGCGGCGGCACTGCTGGAAATGGCGTCGCCCGGATGGCCGCGGATGCAAGCTGGAGCGTCGCCAGCATCGACAGCGAACCCCATGGCGGCACCTGCGCCCTGCGCGGCTGCGACCCCAAGAAAATGCTGGTCGCGGTCACCGAGGGTGTCGAATGGGCGGAAAACATGAAGGGCAAGGGGCTGGTGGCGCAGCCGTCGGTCAACTGGCCCGACATGATCGCCTTCAAGCGCAGCTTCACCGACAATATGCCGCCCCGCGTCGAAGGCGGAATGGAAAAGGCGGGGATTGACGTCCTGCACGGAGAGGTTCGGTTCACCGGCTCCGATACGATCGAGTTGAACGGCGAAACCGTGACGGCGAAGCATTTCCACATCGCCACCGGCGCGCGGCCGATGACGCTGAACATTCCCGGCGAAGAGCATCTGATTACCAGCACCGAGTTTCTTGAACTCCCCGACCGGCCCGACCGCATCGCCTTTGTCGGCGGTGGCTTCATCGCGATGGAATTCGCACATATCGTCAGGCGCGCCGGTGCCAGCGAAGTGACCGTGCTGGAAATGGCGGATCGCCCCCTTGGCAACTTCGACCCCGACCTGGTCGAAATGCTAGTCGAAGGCACCGAGGAACTTGGCATCGACCTGCGCACCAAGGCGAAGGTCACGAAGATCGAGAAACAGGGCGATGAATTCACCGTCACAGTGGAACGCGCCGACGGTACCGAAATCGTGACCTGCGACCTGGTGGTGCATGGCACGGGCCGGGTGCCGAATATCGACAGGCTGAACCTCGAAGCCGCAGGCGTAGAATACTCGCGCCGCGGCATCAAGGTGAGCGACGCGATGCGCACCACCAACCCGGCGATCTTCGCCGCGGGCGACTGCACTGACAGTGGGCCCAAGCTGACCCCGGTGTCCGCCTTCGAAGGGCGTGTGGCAGGCAAGAACCTGCTGGCTGGAGAGGACGAGCGTACCGTGGATTATCCGCCGATCCCGTCGGTAGTCTTCACCCTGCCGATGGTGGCCACCGTGGGCTTGTCGGAAGCGGCGGCCAGGGAACAGGGGCTGAAGTTCGACACCCATTTCGAAAAGACCGGGGACTGGTATTCGTCGCTGCGCGTCGGCGCGAAACATACTGGGTTCAAGGTTCTTGTCGAACAGGGCACCGGCAAGATCCTCGGCGCGCATCTGATCGGACCGGGCTCCGAGGAACAGATCAATCTCTTCGCCATGGCCATGGGTGCCGGGCAGACCGCCAACCAGATAAAGGCCATGATTTTCGCCTATCCGAGCTATGCCTCCGACATCGGTTCGATGGTGTGATTCAAAATTATTGATCGGGGCCGTGTCGCGATACCGATCGCAAGCTAAGGAAGAACCAATGGACCAAACTGTAACGAAAGACGATTGCTGCACTGCCAGTGAAACCCGCGATGACAACTACGATCTCATTGTCGTTGGTGCCGGCTCGGCCGGGTTTTCTGCCTCGATCACGGCAGCCGATGCCGGAAAGCGCGTGGCGCTTATCGGGCACGGCACCATCGGCGGCACCTGCGTGAATGTCGGCTGCGTGCCATCCAAGGCGATGATCCGCGCCGCCGAGGCGGTCCATGGCGGCGCGTCCGCTGCCCGGTTTCCGGGCATCTCGCCTTGCGCCCATGCCGTGGACTGGGGTGGCGTGGTGAAAGGCACCGCCGATCTGGTCGAGGAGATGCGGCACAAGAAATATATCGACCTGCTGCCCGCCTATGAGAACGTCACCTATATCGACGAAGGCCCGGCGCGACTGGTCGAGGGTGGCGTCGCCGTCGGAGGCCGGGTGATATCCGCGCCGCGCGTCCTGATCGCCACCGGCTCGCGCCCGCATATACCTGTAATTGACGGGATCGAGGCCGTGGAGGCGTTGGATTCCTGGGGACTGCTGACTCTGCCTGAACGGCCCGACAGCATCATCGTGCTGGGCGGCGGCTATATCGGCTGCGAGCTGGCGCAGATGGCCTCCAGACTGGGGGTGAAGGTCACGCTGGTGACCCGCTCACGCCTTCTGCCAGGTGCCGAGCCGGAGGTGACCGAGGCGCTGACGGAGGCGCTGAAGGTCGAGGGCATCACGGTCGAGACCGGTCTTGCTTACGTCTCGGTCGCGAAAACTGCGGGCGGCGTCAGTCTGACTGTCGAACGGGGTGGCAAGACCGAGGATCTGACCGCCGAACGGCTGGTTGTGACCACCGGCCGGATCGCCAATTCCGAGAACCTTGGATTGGAAGAGCTTGGCATCGAGACCGACGCGCGCAGCTCGATCAAAGTCGGTCCTGACATGGCCACCACGCGGGCCGACGTCTGGGCAGCGGGCGATGTCACTGACCGTGACCAGTTCGTCTACATGGCGGCCTATGGTGCCAAGGTGGCGATCAATAATGCCCTTGGATTGGAGCCGATGCGCTATGACAACGCGGCGATGCCGTGGGTCGTGTTTACCGACCCGCAAGTGGCCGGCGTCGGCCTTTCGGAGGCCGAGGCCAAGAAGGCGGGGTACGACGTCAAGACTAGCGTGATCACGCTCGACAACGTCCCGCGCGCCGCCGCTGCACGCGATACCCGCGGCGTGATCAAGCTGGTGGCAGACGCAAAGACCGACCGCCTGCTGGGCGGCCAGATCGCGGCACCGGAGGGGTCGGACACGATCCAAACACTGGCCATGGCCCTCAAGTTCGGCATGACCGCACGTGCGCTCGGCGAAACGATCTTCCCATATCTGACCACGGTCGAAGGGCTGAAACTGGCCGCACAGACCTTCGACAAGGACGTGGCCAAACTCAGCTGCTGCGCGGGGTGAGAAGATGAGAAATTCCGGCGACACCGACTCATAAGCAGCGCTGATTGTGAACCAGCGCGTACAAAGCCACAGAGTGCTTGTGGCGGTTAGCAATCTCTCGGCGTGGAGGCTGATGGCGGTAACGGATAATCACATATTAGAGCCAGCAGTGCACATCCCATCGTTTTGTCATTAGCTTGGTTATTGTGGCGGGGTTCATAAACAGACCGATCTCATCAAGATGGAAAGTGATCGAGAGTTGCCGAGAACGTCGCTGGGTCAACAATTGGTGATTACATTAGCCCTGTCTGTTTGATCGCCCGCAATACACAGAAAGAATCGCCATGAATACAGTTGATACTGATTCTCGCACAACAGGTTCACTACCCGCATTCAACGCCCGAACTTTAGGGTTAATGTTCGTCGCAGGTTTCTTTGCAACCGTCGCGTTCGATCTGTTGGGTCAGATCATCAGCCCGGGCTTGGGCTTTTCGCGGTTGTCACCGCACGGGCTAGCGAGGAGCTTACTCGGCAGCCTTGGTCTGCCGAACGGTGATTTCGCGGGATATTTCGTACATTTTTATCTTGTTGGCCTGATTGGCTATCCCGTCGGTTGGTTGTTCGTCTTTAGACCAATTTGGCACCGTATCGCGGGGCAGACCAACTGGTTTTTGCCCTCGGCGATCTATGGATTCGGTCTGTGGGTGTTCGCCATTGGGGGTATTACGTCTGTCGCAGGTCTTCCTTTCTTTCTGAATTTCACCGGCATTACCTGGGTAGCGCTGGTAGGTCATGTCCTATACGGGGTCGTATTGGTCGCTACACTGCGCGTAGTTGATCGACCGTGAATAAGATCGTCGGGATGTAATCGGGGCTAAAATTTACCTGTTCGGGGCGGCAATACCCTCGCCGTATGTCGGTGCCACCCCCGAACAGCCAGACCCGCGTAATGTTCGGGACCGGGATCATGAAAAAGCGTGGCACGCTACAATTTCCGGGCCAGAGACCGGTCACTATGGATGAGAAATCACCGTCAGTTGCCAGTAGCCCTATTGCAGGAAATGCAATTCTTGTTGATGGTGATCGATGGACCCACTCCTGATGAGAGCCAAGCGAAAGAACCATCGGCTTTCGTCCGGAAAGCTTCAATAGGAAGCGAAAACCGTGCGTATAGTCGAACTCGGTTCCGGATCATCCGAGTTGCCGGGCTGCGTCCACGACAGGTAAACCCCGTCATTCGTTCGCGCCATGCGCGGGAAGTTGACCGAACCTGCGCCGTTGTTTCGCGCAATCAGTTGCAGGTCCTTACACTGCTGACCGGTTCTGATCCGGCAAGCAAGGATCACCTCGCCTTCATTTGTCCATTCGACCCACGTCACGAGCGCAGTCTGGGGGTCCAGCATGAGAATATCGACCCGACCGGCGGGAATCCCGAGGCTGACTTTCGCCGGATCGCCAAAATTTCTGCCACCATCGGAAGAGAACGCAACCTTGACTTCCGGCTTGTCATTTGCAGCCGTGAACCAGGCCACGGCGGCTGTTTGACCGGCGGTCGCGATGGCGGGGCCATTGACCGGGCAGCCGGAGATTTCCCAGCCGTCATTGTGGACGTTTGTTGGTTCTGACCACATGCCGCCTTGGTGTCTTACGACAGATATATCCCTGATTTCCGCATCTGTTCTGTCGCGGTATGTGACAAGGACCGTGCCATCGTCCAGCGATGCGGCGGACGTCTGGCAGCATGAACAGGTCTGCGCATCGACAAGAACATCATCGGTTCGCGTGCCTTCGGGCGTGATCCGGGTTGCGCGCAACTGCATGGCATCCGGGTAGTCGCTGGCTGCGCTGGTGAAAAGCAGCTTGTCATATGCGCGTCCGTCAAGCCAGACAGACATCAAGGAACCGTCTTCGAGCGGCTGGAGCGTGACAAAACCGTGTTGGCTGACCGACCGATCATCATGTGGCGTTATCGGAGCGCTCCATGTCAGGCCCTCATCCGGCGAAAGAGAGATCTTGACGTCATAGGCATAGTCGTTTTTGGAATTTTCCCACAGCCAGTGGGCCGCAAAGGTACCGTCTTCGAGCGCAACAACGGACGGAAAATCGGCCCAGTTCACGAAGAGTTCGTCGGACACGGTAACAGTGCGGGCCGCGCTCCATTCTGCGTTTTCAAGGACCGACAATTTTACCGCAAACCCGTCAGGGTGTGGTTCGGTCCAACCCAGCAGGACCCGATCATCTTGCAGTGCGAACAGGGTGGGTTCCTGCGCATTGTTCCCGACCGGTGGGGCCAGGTCAGCGAACTCCAACGGCTCGGCAAGGGCAATGTTTGCCGTCATGGCCGCAAACAGATACGCAACACTCAAAACAGAATGGATTTTTGATGGCATTGCGCACCTTTCCGATTATCAGACCAGCGTCATTCACAACCTGAGCATAGGCAAATTTTGGCGAGTGCCATGTAAACTTTTGTATGACGGGCCTGTGCTTGTTGTGAAGAGCGATATCCCGTTGTGGCACAGCTTCGCGTCAACGGTTGGCGCAACCACCGCTCCGACCTCAGCTGACTTGCACCCAGGTCGCCATGCCATCAGCCTGATGGCTCAGCATATGGCAGTGCAGCATCCACGCGCCGGGATTGTCGAGTACGCACACAATCGTCATCGTCTCGCCCGGCGGTACGAGGGTCGTGTCGCGAAGGTGTGTTCGCGCACCATTCTGATCGGTTTCCCAGAAATGGTGGCCATGCAGGTGGATACCGTGCGGAAAAGCAGTGTCGTTCACCATCCGCACCTGCACTGCTTCACCACGTCTTGCCGAAATCAGCGGTTCATTGGGCAGACCGCTCACGTCGTTGAAGGCCCAGCCCCCGAACCCGCCGTGCGCGCCGCCCCCGGCACCGCCTTGCATGAAGAGATCTGCCGTTTGCGTGATCTCTCCGGGCGCGGGCACGGGGTTCGCGGGGAGAGGAGCTATCGGCGCAGACCGGATTTGTCGCTGACCGTTCAACACAATGCGCCCCAGTTCCTCGCCACCCGAAGGCACGGTTTCTCTCAGGATCACATCACCCGTCACATCCGCGATGATGTCGATGCGCTGCGCCGGTGCGAGTTTTAGATTGCCCAGCGAAACCAGCTCGGGCAGCGGCATCCCGTCATAGGCCACACAAAAGCCCGTCAGCCCGTCGATACGTATCTCGAAAATGCGATCCGGTGTCGGATTGATCAGACGCAACCGGATGCGATCCCCCAGCCGCGCCTGCTCAGACGACAGGAAGGTGGTCGTCAAGTCCCCCAACCTACCTGCTGTTATGAAATCAGCGCGGTCGAATTCCATGTCGAACTGGCCGGTGTCATCAAGCCGAATGTCGAAGAGAATGGCCGTGATGTCCTGATCCACGTCCGGCGGGGCAGGTTCTTCGACGATCAGGGGGCCGAACAGCCCGCGGGCAACCTGTTCGTAGGAAAGGTAGTGGGAGTGATACCAGTAGGTTCCTGCATCGGGAACCGGAAACCGGTACTCGTAACCCTCATTCGGGATGATGACATCCTGTGTCAGCACGTTTACACCGTCCATCGCGTTGGGCAACCGAATGCCGTGCCAGTGTACGAGGGTCCCGTCCTCTAGCCCGTTTTCCACCCGCGCCCGCAGAATATCGTTCTGGCGCAGTCTGATTTCGGGGCCGGGACAGGTGCCATTGAAGCCAAGCATTGCAATGTCCCGCGACCCGATCCGGGTGAAAGCCGGGCCGGGCCGAAGGGTGACAGGCACCGTAGCCGCACTCAGGGGCAGGGGGAGTGTGGCTGCGCCAAGCGCAACCATCATCTGACGACGCGTAAGCATGGGTTTCCGTGTATTCCTTGTTTGGGGCCTGCAAACCACATCCCCCACCTTCGCGGAAGGGCGTCCTGGCGAGGTATTTTTATACATTGCAGATCGGCGCGCCTGTTTGGCAAAGCGCCGTGAAGCACCTAACGTATCTGCAGGTCCTGAATGGCCGCAAGGATCTTTCCGTCGGTATCATCGCTGTCGGCTGTCACCGCAAGTCCGACCAGAACCTTCGGCCTGTCCCCGAACGCACGCACGAAATCGCGATCCAGGTTCACATTCTCGGTGAAGTTGCCGGTTTGCGCCGTTTGCAGAATTTTCGATTTGAGACCCGTCGAGTAGGGGCTGTTCAGCAATGCGCCTTTCGCATGATTGCCACCCCAGACATAAACCAGCGCCCGCGTATTGGGATCACGCAGCAATTTGCGCGCCGTTGTTCGGCCAAGCGTGCTTGCGGTCTGCGGATCGACGAACACGAAGTACAAGGCGAGATTACGATCGTCGCCGCCGCGCTGAGTGAGGTCGGTTCCCTTCACACCCTGCGTGACGGACCACCCCCACATTGCTGCCTCTGCAGTGCCAAGGGCCGCGCTGACAGGGCGCCAGAGAACTGAAACCGTGCCGTCGGAAATCACGTCCAGCCGCCGACCTTGCAGGCCGTAGTCGTTCGAAAAGAGCCGCAAGAGGCCCTGTTCTTTCCAGCTTCCATCGAATGGGATTGTCTTTCCTTGCGCATAGAGGGGCGGGGCGGTTGCAGCTACTGCAACAAAAGCAGTGAAAAGTGTCGCTGCGAGGGATCGTATGAACATCTGAACTCCTTCTGCTATGCCGCTGGCCCTGCTTCGGCCCCGGTCATCAGCTTTATGTGCCGTCATGATCACGTGAATTGTATCGGGCGGGCGAAATTTCAATGAACATAACCGTGACCAATGATGGTCGTGGAAGGACGCGGGGTCTGATCTTCTGCTGCAGACTGATCCAGAAGGCGGCGGAACCTCAAACCGTTACAAACAGGTACAAAACTCATGGGAAACAAGCGCCTGAACACATGGACGCGGGGGCCGATGTGCGTCATCTCTGGTTCAACGGAACCGACTTCAGCTCGAAAGGATGGCACATTCACCACAACGCTTTGGGCTGGGGACAACAGGTTTCAACACGCCAACGTCCGTTGCGGGAAACAACATGTGGCCTTGTGTGAAACAGGCAAAGGTAACAAAGAATGCTGACTTCGATTATCCAATTTCCAGACATCGGAACGGAGATTTTTGCCGTTGATATCGGATCGTTCCGTTTTGCCCTGCGTTGGTATGCGCTGGCCTATATTGTTGGCCTTCTTATCGGCTGGCGCATCTGTGTCGCATTGGTCCGCTCTCCGTCAGTCTGGGGGGCCGGGGCGCCGCCGCTTCAACCCAAGCAACTGGAAGACTTGCTGACATGGATCATTCTAGGCGTCATCGCGGGGGGCAGGCTGGGGTTCGTGCTTTTCTATCAACCTCAGTACTATTTTCAGAACCCCACCGAAATCTTCATGGTCTGGCAGGGCGGTATGTCATTTCATGGCGGTTTTTTCGGCGTGGTCGTGGCCACTTTGCTTTTTTGCTATCGCAACGGCGCACCCGTTCTATCAACGGCGGATCTGCTCGCTGTTGCAACACCACCGGGCCTTTTCCTCGGGCGGCTGGCCAACTTCACCAATAACGAGCTTTGGGGTCGTCCGACCGATGTGCCCTGGGCAGTGGCATTCCCCGGCGAGGCGGCCCAGTCCTGTGCGGGCGTCGTGGGCCTGTGTGGCCGCCATCCGTCCCAGCTTTATGAGGCTCTTCTGGAGGGTATCCTGCTTGGGTCAGTGCTGATTTATCTGGCCTGGAAACGTGGTTGGCTGCGCTTTCCCGGAAGCCTTACGGGCGTGTTCCTGGCGGAATACGGAAGCGCAAGGTTCCTTGTCGAGTTCTTCCGTCAACCGGACATCCAGTTCGTCACGCAGGACAACCCGATTGGACATGCGGTTCATTGGGCGGGCTATGGGCTGACAATGGGCCAACTGCTGTCGTTGCCGATGATTGTCTTTGGCGCGGCCCTGATCGTATGGTCCCGCAGGCGTGTGACGGTTAATTCTGCGGATCTGGTGTCGACGTCAGATTCGGCGTGAATATCCGAGCGTAGTGTTGGCGAAGTGACCATCGCGGCGGACCCCGGTTGCCTGGGCCCGCATATAAGCCTTGGGCGCGTGTTCAATGATGCGGCTTGCCGCCTTTCGCAATCATCAGATGGTGCTCTTGATGATGTGCACCGATTGTCATCAGACCAAAGAAACCAAGGCCCTGTATCTGTTCTTCATCGCCACCCACGATCAGCGCGACACCATCCTCCATTTCTTCTGACGCGACACTCCAGCCTGTTTCACCGGCAAGGAACGGCGCATGGGCGGGAACCATTGTGTTGATGGCCGACAGGACACGCGGGCTGCCACGCACTTCGAACCGTGCCCCGTCGGGCCGCAGAATGCGGGTGACCTCTGCCTTTCGTGTCAAAAGGTCCATATCGACCAGATGGTCCCTCAGCTTGTCGATATGGACGGTGCTCCAGTCGGTTTCGGGATCGGCCTGGAGCAGCACAACTATTTCGGCCAATGCGGCGAAGGCGGACTGGCCGGTTTCCTGGGGCGTCGGACGCGTGACCCATGGATGAATGCATTTGTTGCGGCGTAACGGGTGTCGCAAGCAAGACAGCGAAGAGAACGGGTATCAGTCGCATGGACCAGCCTTTCCTGAGTGTATTCGGATTCAGCCTAGTACCTGATCGGACCCTGAAATATGATTTGGATCATATGATGCCTGAACCCTATAATCTCATACCGCCCTCCGCCTTGCGTCCGCTGACGAGGGCCGCAGGGGATACGGTCTTTCGTCAGGGCGCGCGGACCTGCGGCCTTTATGTTGTTAAGTGCGGGCGCGTTCATCTTGAGCGTGTCGGCCCGGATGGCGAACGATTTATCATCTACCGTGCCGAGCCCGGGATGAGCCTTGCCGAAGCATCGGTGTTTTCGGATAGATACCACTGCGATGCGGTCGTGGCGGAGGCTGGGGCGTTTGTACAGATCGACAAAGCGGCGGTCTTGTCTGCCTTTGCAGATCCGGATTTTGCACGCGCCTATGCGCGGCAAGCGGCACAGCAGATACAAGCGCAACGTCAGGCGCTTGAGATCGTAGGCATCCGCCGCGCAGAAGAACGGGTCTATGCCGGTATGGTGGCGGGCCTGCTTGAAAGCTCCGTTGTCGATTTTGCCAGCGCGCTGCACCTTTCGCACGAGGCCACCTATCGGGCCTTGCGAAAGCTTGTGAATGATGGCCGGATCGCAAATCCGACCCGGGGAACGTATCATTTGCGCCCCTGAATGGATCAGCCGCACCATGCCCGGTTCGAGATAACAAAAGGTGCGGTAGCAAAGCTTGGCGGGTATTTCGCTTGCCCGATAACAATGAGAATTGCTGCCCGCGACGATGACCTGTTTTCAAAGATCGCCGTTATGCCCTGTCTTACTGCTCGCCGCTGAAAGGTCGATTGCCTCAGCGCCGCTTTCGTCGAAGCACCGTGTTTCGATCTGCAGGGTTGCGAAAAAGAACCCGAAGTCCTTACGCAGCATGTCGTAGGCGGTTTGCAGGACCTCTTCTTGATCTGCTTGCTCTGTGACACGCAGATGCGCGGAGAAGACATGCTTGCCACTTGTCAGCGCCCAGGCATGAATATGGTGAACATCGGAAACCTCGTGCAGTTCTTCAAGGGTACGTTTGATTTCAGGCAGACTCACTTCGGGAGGCGTGCCTTCCATCAAAAGATGCGCCGCTTCTTTCAGCAATCCCCAGCTCGCCCATAGCAGGACAAACCCGAACGCCATGCCAAGCAGCGGGTCGATCAGCAGAAACCCGGTGAATTCGATTGCGAGGGCGGTCACGATGATCAACAGACTGCCAACAAAGGTCTGGATGATATGCCAGAACGCTCCCTTCGTGTTCAGATCTCCCTTGCTTTGCTTCCAGATCAGCGCAAGCGAAATGAACTCCGTAAAGAGCCCCCCGGCAGCCGCAATCAGCATCGGACCCGTTGGAAGATCAATTGGCGCAGACATGCGCATGGCAGCCATCGCGATGACAACAACCGCCATGGCCAGCAAGAAGCCGCCATTCACAAGGGCGCCGATGATTTCGGCGCGCGCCCAGCCAAAGCTCCGCTCTTCATCCGCCGGACGCAACGCCATACGCGCCGCGACAATGGCGACCAGCACACCGCCCACGGCCGAAAAGGTATGGAACGCGTCGGAGATGACCGCGATTGACCCTGTCCATAGGCCAATCGCCAGTTCAATCACAAAATAGATGCCGGTCAACTAGGCTGATATCGCCAGCCCCTTGCCGCCGGACGGCATATGCCCCTGATGTCCGCCTGCCATCATCTATCTCCTTGGTTTGCGACTAAAGCCGTACCCGTCGCAGCCGCAGTGCATTGCTAATGACGGAGACCGAAGACAGGCTCATCGCGGCGGCGGCGATCATCGGCGACAGAAGAAGGCCGAAAAACGGGTAGAGAATACCAGCCGCGATGGGCACACCTGCGGTATTGTAGGCGAAGGCAAAAAACAGGTTCTGCTTGATGTTTCGCACCGTTGCCTTTGCCAATCGGCGCGCACGCACGATGCCGACAAGATCACCACCCAGAAGGGTGATGCCTGCGCTTTCCACGGCAACGTCGGCACCGGTGCCCATCGCAATGCCCACATCAGCCGCCGCCAGGGCAGGGGCATCGTTCACGCCGTCTCCTGCCATGGCGATCCGGGCCCCTTCTTGTCTGAGGGAGTCCACCAATGCCTTCTTGTCTTCGGGCAAGACGCCTGCGTGGACTTCATCAATACCCAGCTTTGCGGCGACGGCTTCGGCGGTTTTCTGATTGTCACCGGTTGCCATTATGACCCTGAGACCGAGGCGATGAAGGTCATCGATGGCGTCTGCCGTGGACTCCTTGATGGGATCGGCAACAGCGACAATGCCGGCAAAAGTGCCATCTATCGCCACAAGCATTGCTGTCTTTCCAGATTCACGAAGGTCGTCCGCAGCAAATTCCGCAATCGAAGCGTCAACGTTGATCTCTGCCATCATGGCGGGATTCCCAAGTGCCACGACCTGGCCATCGACCATGCCTTTCACGCCCTTGCCAGTCACGGCTTCGAATTCCGTTGCGTTCGGAAGCGTCAGCCCCCGTGCCAGCGCACCCTCGACTATTGCTTCGGCCAGCGGATGTTCGGAGCCCCGTTCGAGGGCCGCAGCCATTGTCAGCAGGTCATTTTCAGCCTTGTCCCCCGTGGGCACCACGTCTGTCAGCTTGGGGCGCCCTTCGGTGAGTGTTCCGGTCTTGTCAACGATGACGGTATCGACACGCGCCATGCGTTCCAGTGCTTCGGCGTCTTTGATCAGAACGCCAGCCTGTGCCCCGCGGCCCGCCGCCGTTGTGATCGAAATGGGCGTCGCAAGGCCCAAGGCACAGGGGCAAGCAATGATAAGAACGGATACGGCTGCAGTAACAGCGAAGGCGAGCGCGGGATCGGGCCCTAAGAACAGCCAGACAACGAAGGATATGATCGCAATGACGACAACCGTCGGAACAAAGACGGACGATACCCGGTCCGCCAGACCCTGAATCGGCGCGCGCGACCGCTTTGCACCTGCCACCATGTCCACGATCTGGGACAGGACCGTGTCCGCACCGACCTGTGTGGCCCGGATCGCCAATGTGCCGTTCTTGTTGATCGTGCCGCCTGTGACCCGGTCGCCTTGTGTTTTCTCGACCGGCAACGGCTCTCCGGTGATCATACTTTCGTCGATAGATGAATGCCCTTCGAGGACCTCGGCATCGACGGGTATGCTGTCGCCGGGGCGTACCCGCAACCTGTCACCTTCAACAATGTGTTCGAGAGGTGCGTCATATTCCGTCCCGTCCGGCAGGATCCGCCGCGCCGTTTTTGGTGCGAGATCGAGCAATGCACGGATGGCATCACCCGTCCGTTCGCGGGCGCGCAACTCGAGCACCTGACCGACAAAGATCAGCGCAACGATCACAACCGCAGCTTCGTAATATGTCCCGACGCTTTGGCCGTTTCGATACGCTTCGGGGAAAATGCCGGGCAGGAATGTTGCGGCAAGCGAATAGATATAGGCAGCCCCGACGCCAAGCGCGATCAGGGTCCACATGTTCGGCGATATATTCCTGATCGATTCCCACCCCCTTTTGAAGAAGGGAAGAGCCGCCCAGAGAATGATCGGGGTTGCGAGGACGAATTCGATGTAGACAGCCGTCTGATGTCCGATCCATTCCCGCACAGGTAGGCCGACCAGTTCACCCATCGTCAGGATAACCAGCGGAACGGCGGCTGCCGCGCTGATCCACATGCGTGTTGTGAAATCGGACAACTCTTCTGACGGCTCGTCCGATGGAAGCATCGGTTCAAGCGCCATGCCGCAGATCGGACAGGACCCGGGCTCATCCTTCAGGATTTGCGGATGCATCGGGCAGGTCCATTGCGTACCGGCCTCGCCATGTGCTGGTGTCTTTTGGGCGTTTCCCGACGCATAGTAAAATGGGTCTTTGCCAAACTTGGTTTCGCAGTTTTCCGAGCAGAAATGAAAGACCTCTCCATCATACTCGGCACTGCGCGTGTCTTCGTCTATCTCGACGGTCATGCCGCACACCGGGTCGGTCGCTGTATCTGGGTCTGATGCGGTCGAGGTGCGCGTCATGTCGTGATGATGTTCTTGGTCCGTGGCCATCTTCTAATTCCCGTTTTCAAGACAATTGAACACATAACCCTTCCAGTTACTGGAGGGTCAAGACTCTTCCGACAACGCTGCGTATGAATTTGTATGGGCCTTCGCGATGCGCGAAGCTCCTGTCAGCCCAGGGTCAGTATCATGTCTTCCGAAACGGACATCGTGGGAATATGCAGGTTCTCCGGTGCCGGACCTTTTCGAATGCGTCCTGCTGTATCGTAATGCGATCCATGGCACGGACAGAACCAGCCACCAAAATCGCCGGCTCCGTCACCAAGTGGTACACATCCCAGATGCGTGCAAACGCCTATCATGACCAAGAAATTCTCATTTTCCGCCACTGCCCTGTTTGCATCGGTGGCCAAAACATCACCAGAAATATTGGGATTTCTGGCCACGGTATCAGGAAGGGAAGACACATCTTCTGAACGGGCCTGCGCGATTTCCGCGTCGGTCCGGTGTCGGATGAAAACCGGTTTACCGAGAAAACTGACGGTCAACTGCGTTCCAGGTTCCACGTTCGAGATATCGACGCGGATCCGGGACAGCGCGCGCACATCTGCGGATGGGTTCATCTGATTGATCAACGGCCAGACCGCAGCCCCTACGGCGACCGCTCCCGTTCCGGCGGTGGCGTAGTACAGGAAATCTCGGCGGAATTGTGGTGTTTGTGTATCCATAACCATTCATTGTCCAAGCTTCCCGTGGGGGAAGGTCAATGGCCAGAAGAACCAATCAAGCTTTTCGTTTTCCTGACTCTTTCCGATCTAGCAGGCCTAGGTTGCCCCTCTTGTTTGCCAGACACCTGCGACCAGCAAAGGTGCTGCAGTTATCAGTCCAGGACCGATTATGATAGTTCTCATCCAAGACCCTCTTGACCATTTGACTCCGTCCCCGACGGTGCCTGTCAGTCGGGGGCACGAAGTTAAGCGACGCTGAATTGCCCCATCATCCCGCCATCTTCGTGTTCCAGAATGTGGCAGTGATACATGTAGGGCGCAGCCGCTGAGGCAGGTTTTTCGAATTTCATCGCAAGCTCCACTTCACCATCCACCAGCACCGTATCCTTCCACCCCCTGTTCTCTGCGCGCGGTGCCATACCGTTTTCCGACAGTACCTGAAACCGGACGCCGTGAACATGGAACGGGTGCATCATCATGGCCCCACGCACAATCCAACGCTCGATGCTGTTGAGTTTGGTGGAAAAATTGAGCGTTCGCGAATCGTATGACGCGCCGTTGATCGAAAATCGGTTCCCGGACCGCGAGAACATCATCCCCATGCCCATCGACATATCCAGTGACAGACGTCGGACTGGCGCGTCCTTGACCGCAAGATCAGGCAACTGCCCGTCCAGAGAGCCGGGCAGGGCGTCGATGCGAACCGGAAGGGTTGTGTCGACAGCGAAAGGCAGCACGGTGAATGGACTGCCGGAACCGCCGCCGCCCATCATTCCGCCCATGGCCGAATTAATGATATCGTCGGACTTCAAAACACTGTCCCGCCCGCTTGTGAAATCCACAAGCACTTCTGCGCGCTCTCCTGGTGCAAGGGTCAGGCGGTTCAGCGCAATCGGTCGATCCAGAAATCCGGCATCTGTCGCGATGAGATGAAGCGACCGGCTGTCAGACATGGACAGGCGGTAAACCCGCGCATTCGAGCCGTTGACGACACGGCACCGCACGATCCCCTTCGGAACCGCTGCCGACGCGCCAATTTGACCGTTCACAACCATTGTGTCGCCCTGAAACCCGTTCATGGACTGGTGCATGCCGGGATCGTATTTCAGGCGTCCGCGCCAGTTGAACTGACGGTCCTGCAATACAAGGGTCAGATCATCGACCCCATAGGTGGATGGCAATCCACGCTCGTCATCTGCGCCATCGGTCACCTGTAGAACACCCGCCAGCCCCAGCATGACCTGCCGTGCCGTCGCGCCGTGAATGTGGCTGTGATACCAGGCCGTTGCCGGGGGCTGGTCAAGGTCCAGCATCGGCTTCCAGGTGTCTCCCGGTGCGATGGCCTGATGCGGTCCGCCATCGAACTCACCGGCAACAACCAACCCGTGCCAATGCGCCGACATCGGTTCGGCAAGCGTGTTGTGCACCTCTGCCCGTGTCTCGACCCCGGCCTGCACCCGGATCGTCGGGCCAAGGTATCCCTGATTGTAGCCGAAGGTCTCGCTGGCGGCACCATCGTCAAAACGGGTCTCGCCAGTGCGGGCTTTCAGCTGAAAAAGCCGGGATGTCGTCGCATCGAGAAGCGAAGGGTACGCGAGCCTTCTGTCGGATGCCGGAAATGCCGCCGATGGCAGGACGGATGCAGCCCCAAAGCCTGCGGCATAGCCAATCAAATCGCGGCGGTTCAACAGTTTCATCTCAGGATAATTCCTCTGGCAGCGCAGCCAGGGCAGCATCGACACCAACGACCGGATAACCTCCCGCGATCCAGCCCGGTCCGGCGGCAGAACCGAGCATGCCTTCGGATACGTCAAGAAAGCCGCTGTAGCCAGCCTGCCGAAGACTTCGCATGACGCGGCCAGATCGCCCGCCTGTCGCACAGATGAGCACGACGGGCCGCCCTTCGGCCTGTTCGCGAGCGGCAAAAAGCCGCTCGGCGAAACGGTCCTCGTGCAGGCTGATGGGCCAGGCATCGCCTGCAACGCCGGTGTCGGTCCATTCCTGTCGCGACCGAACGTCGATCATCCGGATCAGGTCCTGTTGCAGCGCATCTGCTGCCATGTCCGCCGACCAGACCTCGGCGGTCTGGCCCATCACCGGGAAGGGTGCGAAGGAAACTGCCAACATAGCAAGTGTCGCACTGCGCCGCGTCAGAACAATACCCATCATGTTTCTCCGTCAGGCTGCCTTGCGGGTCCTTGCCCGTTATTCGCTGTCATGATGACCTTCCATGTCCGTTCTACTGGATGTGCCTTTCATTTTGCTCATGCGCATTCCGGCATCTTCCATCTCGTCTTGAGAGATCTGACCGTTCCCGTCCGCATCAAGGTGCTGAAAGCGATCAACCATGCGCGCCCGGATGACGCTCATGTGCAAGGCTTCGAATTCGTCAAGTGTCAGCTCGTCGTCGGAATCCGCATCAAACTCCCGCATTTTTTCGGCCATCTGTGCGGCCATTTCATGAGGCTGACTGCCGGACAACATCGTCGTCATCATGTCGCGGTCCATCATTTCCATCATGCTGCCCTGGCCGCCCATCATGGAGGCATGCATCTTCATCATCCTCTGCATCATCGGCATCATATTGCCGTCCATCATGCCCATCTGCTTGTCGCCATCGCCCATCGCCATGTCGGACATATTCCCGCTGTCAGCCTTGCTATCGGCAGTCCCATCGGATTCCGCTAATGCTGTTTGTCCCATGCCAACAGCGATCACCACGCCAAGCGCAAGAATTCTTTTGTTTTCCATCTCTCATTCCTTTCAGGTTAATTCTGGAAACATAGGCGTTATAGCGCTTCGATTAAAGGCCGAGGGCGGGCGGGTTTGTAATCATTTGTCACAGCCTCCCGTTACAAACGGTGACAAAGCAACCACTCACGGTCCGCCGGACGATTTGCTAGACAGACGTTAATCCAGTGAATTCATTGAAGAGGCTGATGATCCCTTGACACCTGAAATCGGTCATTTCGCCCTGGCCCTGGCCTTGGCCCTGGCGCTTGTTCAAAGTGTGCTGCCCATTTTTGGTGCTGCACGCGGAAACATCCTGTGGATGCAGTCGGCGAGATGGTCATCACTAGGACAGGCGTTCTTTATGGGCTTTGCGTTTCTCGCGCTCATGCAAGCCTTCATCACCAGTGACTTCACGGTCAAGAATGTGGTTGAGAATTCCAATTCACTCAAACCGATGCTGTTCAAGGTGGCCGGCACCTGGGGCAGTCACGAAGGATCCCTGTTGCTGTGGACCCTTATCCTGACGGTGTTTGGTGCGGCGGTCGCCCTCTTCGGATCGAACATTCCTCTGTCGCTGAAGGCAAGAACGCTGTCGGTGCAGGCCTGGATCAGTGTCGGCTTCCTGACTTTCATGCTGCTGACGTCCAATCCCTTCGACCGCGTTTTCCCTCCGCCAGACGACGGTCAGGACCTCAACCCATTATTGCAGGATGTCGGTCTCGCCATGCACCCGCCGCTTCTCTACTTCGGGTATGTCGGGTTCTCGATTGTCTTTTCGTTCGCGGTTGCTGCCCTGATCGAAGGGCGGGTGGACGCGGCCTGGGCACGGTGGGTACGTCCGTGGACGCTGGCTGCCTGGATGAGCCTGACCGCAGGCATCGCGCTGGGATCCTGGTGGGCCTATTATGAGCTTGGCTGGGGCGGCTGGTGGTTCTGGGACCCCGTTGAGAACGTCAGTTTCATGCCATGGCTGATGGGCACGGCACTGCTGCATTCCGCAATCGTGACGGAGAAACGGGATGCGTTCAAAAGCTGGACAATCCTTCTGGCGATCCTGACTTTTTCCCTATCGCTCTTGGGCACGTTCATTGTCCGATCGGGCCTGCTGACCTCTGTGCATGCATTCGCGGTCGACCCGGAAAGGGGACTTTATATCCTTGGATTGCTGGCCGTTTCGATCGGCGGTTCCCTTGCTCTGTTTGCCTGGCGCGCGCCGACAATGGAGCCCGGCGGCCTGTTTAAGCCGATCAGCCGGGAAGCGGGGCTATTGGTGAACAACCTGCTGCTGGCCACGGCCACCGGCATTGTGCTGTTCGGCACCTTGTACCCGCTCTTCTACGAAGCCGCGACGGGCGGTGAAAAACTGTCGGTAGGGCCGCCCTTCTTCAATGCGTCCTTTATTCCCGTGATGCTGCCGCTCGTCTTTGCGATGGGGCTGGGGCCTTATCTGTCCTGGAAACGTGCCGATCTGGCGGGCGTTCTGCAACGGTTGCGTTTCGTGGCCGTTCTGGCCGTGCTCGCGACATTGGTGACCTGGTATCTCGCCGAGGGCGGTCCGGTGTTGGGGTATCTGTCGCTGATGCTTGCATTCTGGCTGTTTTTCTCAACCCTGCGGGAATGGGCGATGCGCATAAAGCTGTTTGAGGCACCGTTCCCGGAATCGCTGCGGCGGGCACGCAACCTGCCCAGATCCTCTCATGGGATGACACTGGCTCATGCGGGGCTCGCGATGGCGATGTTCGGGTTCATCGGATCAACAGTCTGGAAATCCGAGGAAATCGTCTTTGTCCGGCCCGGCACAGAGATCAGCATTGCCGGGTTCGATGTCACCTTTGAAGGGGCCGAACGTGTGCGCGGACCAAATTACTTCGCGGATCGTGGCACGCTTCGTGTGGTCCGGGACGGGCATTATGTCACCGATCTTTTCCCGGAGCGGCGCACCTATCCGGTCGCGCAAACCACCACCACAGAAAGTGCCATCAGGTCCACAATGGCCGGTGATCTCTATGCGTCCATCGCAAATCCGGCCGCCGAGGACGAGAGCACGCAAGGGGCTTGGACCCTGCGCATCCTGTATGAACCATTGGTCAACTTTATCTGGATCGGATCGGCGATGCTTGTGCTTGGTGGGGGTCTTTCGCTGTCTGACCGGCGGTTGCGCGTCGGGGCACCCCGTCGCAAGGCGACAGCGCCCGCAGCACTTCCTGCGGAGTAGGCATGGGACGTATACTGGCATTCATTCCGCTGGCAATCGCGGCCATTTTCGGGGGGTTTTTTCTGTGGGGCTTGAACCCGGACCGGGACCCGAACAACATTCCTTCGGTTCTGATCTCGCAGCCGGCACCCGAATTCGATCTGGCCGCTGTCGACGGGTTGGAGACGCCAGGGCTTTCCCGCGCCGATCTGGTCGGGAACCCGCGACCGGTCATCGTGAACGTGTTTGCCTCGTGGTGCGTGCCCTGCCGGGCCGAACACGGGGTTCTGACCCAGATGGTCGAAAAGGACGGGCTGACGTTGTTCGGGATCAATTACAAGGACAAGCCGGAGGATGCGACTAAATGGCTTGCTGAGCTTGGCAATCCCTACGAAAGGATCGGGTCTGATCTGAGCGGCAGAGTGGGGATTGAATGGGGCCTTTCGGGCGTACCTGAAACATTCATTGTCGGCTCTGACGGGACGGTGTTGTTCAGATATGTCGGCCCCGTCGTGGGCGAAACGGCGATTTCCACATTCAGGGAAGCATTGATCCAGGCTGGCGCGTTAGCAAGGGGCCAGAACGGATGAGGTATATCGCATTTGCTTTCCTCCTGCTGCTTCCGGTGACGGCCTTGGCGGTCGAGCCAGACGAGATGTTGCAGGATCCTGTACTGGAGCAACGCGCCCGTGAAATATCACGGGAACTGCGCTGCGTTGTCTGCCAGAATCAGGACATCGACAGCTCCAACGCCGGGGTTGCGCGGGACCTGCGCATACTGGTGCGCGAAAGGCTTGTTGCCGGTGACAGCGACAAGGAGGTCATCGCGTACATCCACGCCCGGTATGGCGATTATGTCCTGATGCGCCCGCCCCTGAATCGCGCCACTCTCGCGCTCTGGATGGCGCCCTTCGTGTTTGCGCTTGTTTCGCTGCTTGTCGGCTGGACCGTCATTTCGAGAAGCCGGCGCAGGGCTGCCGCAACGGGATTTTCCGATGACGAAAAAGCGGAAATTGCGCGTTTCATTGAAGAGAACGCTTCAAAGGACGGTTCATGATCTGGTTGGTTTTCGCCCTGTTATCCGTTGTAGGTCTGCTTTTCATGGGCCTGCCGCTGCGCCATCGGTCGTCGCGGACACCCGTCCCGGCTGACGCCACGGATGCGGTCCTCATGGATCAGTTGGATGAGGTTCGGCGGGATCTTGAGCGCGGTGTCATTTCCGACACCGAGGCCACGGCGGCGGAGCAGGAGATCAAGAGACGGATCCTCGTGCAGTCGCGCCGGTCCGTTCTGTCAGATGGGAAACCGGCGGCAGGGGGCCGCTTGATGGTCGTTCTGAGCGCAGTGTTCGTGCCGGTCTTCGCTTTTGGATATTACTCCGCAATGGGCTCGCCAGAGATCCCAGGTGTCGCCTTTGCCGAACGTGCCACTGAACGGCAGGAAGCGGCGGAAATCGCCGAATTGACAGATCGTCTGTACGTCCGGCTCAGTTCAGACCCCGAAGGCGGGCCTTCGGAAGGCTGGATGCTGCTGGGGCAAACCTATTCGAAAATGGGCCGGTATGCGGATGCAGCCGATGCATATAGAGTTGTCGCACAACGACCGAAGGCCGATTCCGCCGTCTTCTCCATGTTGGCCGAGGTTCTGATCTACGCAGAGCAAGGTGTGGTGACACCTGAAGCGGACACCGCGATTGATCGGGCGTACGAACTGGATCCTTCCAATCCCGGTGCTGCCTTTTTCAAGGCAGTCTCGCTCGAGCAGAAGGGCGATGAGGCTCGGGCTCACGAAATGCTGGTGGCCCGGCTGGACGATGCGGATAGGTTTTTCCCGTGGATGGAAAGCTTTGTTGGCGAAGCCAACCGGATTGGCGCGAAGATCGGCAAGGCTCCGATCTCGCTGGCCGACTATGCCCCGAAGACCAGTGCGTCCGGCCCGACACAGGAAGACATCGAAAACGCGCAGGACATGAGTGTGGAGGAACGACAGGATTTCATCCGCTCGATGGTCGAACGGCTGGCCACGCGGCTGGAAGATGAGCCTGACGATCTTGATGGATGGATGCGGCTTGGCAATGCCTATTCGGTTCTGGGTGATACCGCGCCGGCAATCGCGGCGTTTGAACACGCTGAAATCCTGTTGTCGGAGGTGCCGGGAGATGACCCGCGCCGTCAAGCCGTGCAAAGCGCGTTGGAACGGTTGCGCCCGTAGTGGCGTGGGCGACCGTCGCTGTGCAGGTGAATGTGAGGCAGGATCAAGGTTTGGCGCTTAATCGAAAGCCCATCCGGTCCGGCCGTCGTCACAGACTATTTCGTGGGTAGTACCTTCAGACTGACCGACCAAGCGACATCCTACGGGAAGCATGACGTCGTGTGCCGCATCCCGTGTCACGGAAGGGGGCTCAAGTGGGCAAAGCTTGCCCGAGGCCGACTGGGCACAACCGCCGAGGGCCAGAATACCTGCAATCGGAATTCCGATTGTCAGCCGCGTTCTAGCGGGCGCGTACCAGTTCTCGTTCGGGAGCTTGGCCATCTTCAAATTCTGCATCCACAGTCGCCTCGTTCGCCTGTTCAACTCTTGACCCGTGACACGACTTTCCCATCATCCTGTGCATGACGACATGCGCACCAAGACAAAGTGCGAGCGGCGCAAAAAGGCCGACGTTGCCCCACAGACCCGCGATCGTGCCGCCTGCAATAAAGAATGCGGCGACTGGAAACAACATAACGGCACAACAGGCCATCATACCATACTGCATCAGTTTCGATGAACCGGTGGATTTTTGACTTTGATTGTCAGACATGTAGCTCTCCAGAATATGCTCGTGTTCTTCTGCGACATTCCAGTGAGGCAAGGTCAAGGGTACATTCGGATACAATTTGATCAGATGACAGCCTGCGGGTCGTTGACCAAGTTGGCCCGTCAGGTTGCCAGATCCAACGCATAGGACAGGAATGTGACCAGGGGGATCGGGGTCAGGCTGAACAGCAAGGCCATGCTCATTGTCCTGAACATGGTAGGCTTCGATGCCTCGCCAGAAGGTTCTGTCAGAACCACCAGAAGCGCGATGAAGGTGCCGGGCGCCAGGGCATAGAGATATACGCCCGAGATGTTCCCAAACATGAACGACCGCTCGAGCGTTGGTCCGACCACGCTCAAAGCTGTTGCACGGCTGCCGTTGAACGAGCCGAACAGATCGGCCGACATCACATAGGCGGCAATGTGAACCCCAATGAATGCGACACTCCGCAGCGGGCCATCTAAAACCAGGTAAACAATCGGCCGATGCTGGTACTGCTTCAGCGCGACCGATGCGGAAACGAACCCCAAGTAATTCACGAGGAAAACGACCACAAACCCATTGGTAAAGACCTGCCGGAGGAAGCGCGAGAGCGCGGTCCCATTCGTCAGCAGCAGCGTCGCAAAACCAGGCGTTGCGAGGATGTAGACAAGCAGGAACGGCAATATGCTTGCCAAGCTCAGAACGGATACGTTCCAACAAAATCTGCCGAATGGTAAGGTCGGCGAAAAACTTTGTCGGAACGTATCGCGGGCAAACACGTCAGCCGTGGGTTGCGAAGACTTGCGTCGACCCATCCATCAGTACAAGCAGCACATCATAGGGATCACCTTGGGGGCCCATGCCGGGCGAACCCATGGGCATTCCCGGTGCTGTCAGTCCGCGCGCGACAGGTTTTTCGCTTAGCAACCGCCCGATGTCAGCCGCAGGCACGTGACCCTCGACGAAATATCCGCCCACGGACGTAGTGTGACATCCTGCCAGTTCCGGCGCGATGCCGTGTTTCTGCTTCAGAACCTGAAGCGTGTCGTAATCCACGTCCTCGACCGATGCCTTGAAACCGGCAGAGATCATCTCATTTACCCAAGCGCCGCAGCAGCCGCAGGTCGGTGTCTTTGTCACCTGCAACGTCGGTGCGGCGGTTTGCGACAAAGCAGGCCCGGCCAGGACCATGCTGAGTGCCGTAAGGCCAAATTCACGTCGGTTCATTTAAAACTCCTCGATGTTCTGCCTTAAATAGTTGCTCGTTATCCCGGAGTCGACTGCCCGCCCTGTTACATTTGGCTACAAACACGGGATGGGCGTCCCTTGGTGAAAATGACTATGTTGGCGGCATGAGCGATCTGCCACGCATCCTTGTCGTCGATGACCATTCAGAGATCCGGAAATCCGTCACCAGTTATCTGGAACGCAACGGCATGCGTGCTTCAGCGGCGGAAAATGCAGTAGAGATGGACGCAAGGCTCGCGGAAGCGCGGTTCGATCTGATTGTTCTCGATGTCATGATGCCGGGGGAAGACGGACTTTCTGCGTGCAGGCGATTGCGCAAGGAAGGGCACACCCCGATCCTGATGCTGACCGCATTGGGTGACGACGAAGACCGCATCGCTGGTCTCGATGGCGGGGCTGACGATTATCTCGCCAAGCCGTTCAATCCCCGGGAACTGGTGGCGCGGATCAACGCGATATTGCGTCGGACGCAGATGATCCCAAAACCGGATGATTTTGCGGGAAAAACGTTGAAGTTTGCACACCTAAAGCTGGATTTCGATGGCCGTACACTGATTGACCAAGGCGGTTCGCGCACGCAACTTACATCCGGTGAACTCAAACTCCTGACCCTGTTCCTGCAAAGGCCAAGGACGGTCATTGGCCGCGACGAACTTCTCAAACTCAGCACTGGCAGGGTCGCCGGTCCATTGGACCGAACCATCGACAATCAGGTGAGCCGGTTGCGCCGGAAGATGGAAGAGGACGTTTTGCGCCCGAAGATCATCGCGACTGTACGGCATGGGGGGTATAGTCTTTCCTGCGATGTCGAGATTTGCGAATGAAGCTGCTTCCACGGACGTTGCGTGCACAGATTGCCCTTCTGGTTCTCGGTGTCTTGATCCTCGCGCACGCTCTGAGTCTCTGGTTCTTCGTTGATGAACGCTCTTTGGCTGTTCAGGCCGCCATCGGTGCCGAAGCCGCCGGACGCGCCGCAAATGTCGCACAGTTGATTGAAGGCGCACCCCCGGAATTGCATGCCCAGATCGTCCGCGCTGCAACGTCTCCGCTCGTACGGTTCGACCTTACAGACGAGCCGTCGGTCGCACACGGACAACACGATGACGGTGGAGCGGTCGAAGCGCGGATACGGGCACTGCTTCAGGAAAGCTACAGCCGGGATATTCGGGTTGAGGTCCATGAAATCGAGGGAGGTCTGCTGCCCCTTCCGAACCTGTCACCGGAAATGGCGCAAATGCACGCCGAAATGATGCAGGGCAGCCTTGCGGCCATCGAGATGGAGCTGTCCATTGCGCTGTCCGGTGGGAATTGGCTCAACATCGAGACGCGGTTCGAACGGCCGCCTCTGCAAAGGTCGCTGGCGTCCAACATATCCTTTGCACTGACTGCGGGACTTCTGCTGGTTGCAAGTTTCTGGTTTCTCCTGTCCCGACTGACCGGACCACTCAACGATCTCGCGACTGCGTCCGAACGTCTGGGTCGCGGCGCCGCCAAGGGCGATCTGCCGGTCGTAGGGCCGAAGGAAGTTCGGGATCTGACCCGATCATTCAACATCATGCAGGATCGCCTGACGCGATTTGTCAGTGACCGGACCCAGATGCTTGCAGCGCTTGCGCATGATCTGCGCTCGCCTTTGACGGCGCTTAGGGTGCGGGCCGAAATGGTGGACGACGAAGACACGCGCACGTCCTTGGTGGCGTCAAGTGAAGAGATGCAACGGATGGTCGATGCGACCCTCGATTTCGCGAAGGGCGTCGGACAGCATGAAGAGGTCCAATCGGTTGATTTGCACGATCTGATCACTGGTATGGGCTTGGACAAGGTTCAGGTGACCAGCCAAGGTCCACTCATCGTATCCGTGAAACCAAGCGCGATGGGGCGCGCGTTGAGAAACCTGATTGAGAACGCGATCCGCTACGGGAGTGAGGCCAGGGTTTCGTGGCAACGCATGGGCAGTGAGGTAGTGGTCGCCATCGACGATCAGGGGCCCGGTATTCCCGACAATCAGCTGGAGGCTGTTTTCGGACCCTATGTCAGGCTCGAGACGTCGCGATCACAGGATACCGGCGGTCATGGCCTGGGGCTGTCGATTGCGCGCAGCATCATCCTTGAGCACGGTGGTTCTATCGAACTGAAAAACCGCACTGATGGGGGTCTGCGCGCTGAAATCACGCTGCCCGTCAAACAAAGCGCCGAGTCAGCCCCGAAAGAGGAAGGCTCGCCACATATGGCGCGGGTTGTTCGTCACCTCAAACCCGACTAGTTTAGTGAGGCAAGTATATGAAACGAAGATATTTCCTGACTTCTGTTGCAGCTCTTTCGGTGAGTGGAAAAACAGCATTCGCGCATAGTGACGCAGAGCACGACCGGCGCGTCGGGCCATCTGTGGTGCCCCCGGAGCAGTTGCCGCGCCAGGTTCCGTTCACCGAGGCAGACAAACCGGGAGAAATACATGTCGATCCGAACCAGTTCGCTTTATTTTGGACTTTGCCGAACAATCGGGCAATCAGGTATACCGTCGGAATTGGCCGGGAGGGGCTCTATGAATCCGGCGAGTTCTATGTCGCGCGCAAGCAAAAGTGGCCGCGGTGGACGCCCACACCCGCCATGATAGCCAGAGATCCTGACCGATATCTTCGTTTTGCGGGCGGTGTGCCCGGTGGGCTGAACAATCCACTCGGTGCCCGCGCCTTGTATCTTTACCAGCCAGGGCGTGGGGACACCTACCTGAGAATTCACGGCACAACGGATCCGAAGACGATTGGTCGACGTGTCTCAAACGGCTGTGCAAGGCTTACCAATAATCAGATCATCGAACTCTATGAGAAGGTCCCGCTCGACACGCGTGTTGTCCTGAAACCCATCGAGGTTTGAGGCAGCAGCGCGAAGACGTGTCCGTTGGCCGGGATACATATCGTTACATAAAACCAGGCCCCGGACTGTTCATGAAATGCCACCAGGCGGCTAGTCTAGCGGATAGGCAGACAACAACATGAGGCCATATGATGACCCGCAAGCAAACACCTGTAACGCGACGTGCATTCACAGTAGGCGCAGCATCGGCAGCTTTGGCAACACCATCCATCTTGCGTGCGCAGGAGGATCAAACCGGTGTCCGAAGGAACATCTCATCTTTTCGCACCCATGCATGGCAGGACAGCTTTGACACCTTGGGCAAGGGCATCATCATTGCGGATACCAATACCCGCGTGATGCAACACTGGACGGCCGATGGCGAGATGCGAATTTATCCCACATCGGTTCCCCTGACCGACGAGCTAACAAGGCGCGGTTACACGACAGTCACGTTCAAGGACCCCGAACCTGACTGGACCCCTACACCCTCCATGCGCGAACGTGACCCGTCATTGCCAGCCTATATGCCGCCCGGGCCGGATAACCCGTTGGGCGCCCGTGCCCTGCACCTGAGTTGGACGTACTACAGGATTCACGGCACCCATGATACGCGCAAGATCGGAAGACGCTCTTCAAGCGGGTGTATCGGTCTCTACAACGAGCAAATCATCGAGGTGTTCGAAAGGACACCGGTCGGCACGCAGGTACGATTAATCTGATGTCGAAGTCCGGCATCCTGATTGCGGCGTTTTTTGTCGTCGGTGGCGCGGTTGTGATCTGGCAGCAATTGCAGCCATCGTCTTCGATGCCCGGCCACACAATGACAACGCCTGATCTTTCGCAGACGGAAGAGGGCGCGCCGATTGCAGACGTGGTTGTGCCTGCTGAATTCTCAGCAAATGCCCAATTGGGAAAGCGTGTTTTCGATGGCGCTTGCGCCGCTTGTCACGGTGCGAATGCTGCCGGACAGAATGGCGTGGCACCGCCGCTTGTCCACAAGATCTATGAACCGAGCCATCACGGTGACGCCGCTTTTTTGCTTGCCGCGAAACAAGGTGTCAGAGCGCACCATTGGAAGTTTGGCAATATGCCGCCAGTTGAAGGCGTCACGCCCGGCGATGTGAAGATGGTTGTTGCATATGTGCGGGAACTTCAGCGCGCCAACGGGATCAATTGACAGGAATGACCAACTTGAACATGAAGATATGGATTACTGCCATTGCGATCGGGACGACCGGCGTTGCTGCCTTGGCGCATTCCGGAGCAACCGGCGTGGTGCTGGAGCGGATGCAGGGCATGTCCGCGATGGCCAAAACACTCAAGACGCTATCACCCATGATGCGGGGTCAGGTACCTTATGACGCCGATGTCGTCCGCAGGGAAGCTGGCGCGATGATCGGCCATGCCGGTGAGCAAATGACGCGACTGTTTCCTGAAGGCTCGGGTGGCGGAGTGTCCAAGGCGTTGCCGTCGGTCTGGGAAAACAGCGAAGAGTTCGCGGCCCTTGCGCAAGAGTTGAGAACAGCCGCCGAAGGATTGAAGTTGAGCGCAGGCAATGGGTTGGCCGCAGCACAGGGCAACGGTAGCGAATCAATGATGGGCGGCGCCACTGACGGGATGATGGGTGGCGGGTCCGCGCCTGCAATGGGAGGGGGCATGATGGGATCGGACCTTCCCATGACGACCGAGATGTTTGCGGACATGCCGACCGACCGTGCGTTCGCGATGGTCGCCCAGACCTGTTCGGCCTGCCACCAGAAGTTCCGCAAAGAGGACAAGTGATCAGATGCGGTGGTGGCGTTGGATCATCGGTGCGGGGGTCGTCGGCGGCATCGGCGTTGTCGCGGCAACGATAGCCTGGCCGATCGGTGCGCCAGTCTCGGACCTGACCCTGCAAGGCGATGCCCAGCGGGGGTCGTATCTGGCGCGCGCCAGTGGATGCATTGCGTGCCACACCAACTTTGAAGCTGGCGGGGCGCCATTGGCAGGAGGAGCGCCGCTCCGGACCGATTTCGGGACATTCTATCCGCCAAATCTGACCACCGATGTCGAATTCGGGATTGGCGGCTGGACAGTAGAAGAGTTTGCAAAAGCGGTAAGGCAGGGAATTTCCCCGGACGGAGACCCCTATTATCCCACCTTCACCTACCCGTTTTATGCAAACTACACGGATCAGGACATTGCCGATCTGTGGGCCGCGTTCCAGACCGTGCCAGCCGTGAATGTGCCGACCCCGTCCCATGAGGTGCCTTTTCCGTTCGATCAGCGATGGGGGATGAAACTTTGGCGGGCGGCTTTTCTGACAAAGCCTGACACCGCACCAGAGGCGGACCGAAGCGATGCTTGGAACAGGGGCAAGCTGCTGGTCAACGGGGCGGCACATTGTGCTGCCTGCCACACAACGCGGAACTTTGCAGGCGCACGCATAGTATCGAAGAGGTTTTCCGGCAACGACGCCTTGCCGGGAGGTGGCAAAGCACCTTCGATCCGGACGCGCGATCTTGTGTCCGAAGGCTGGACAACAGACGATATGGCTTATGCATTGCGATCTGGCATAACGCCGTCTGGCGACGTATTTGGTGGATCAATGGCCGAAGTCGTGCGCTATGGCACGGGCTTTCTGAGCGACGCAGACCTGAATGCGATGGCCACCTACCTGCTGGACAACAAATCATAATCTTGGGAACCCACGAATGATCACGCTCAATCGCCGCCAATTTCTGGCAACATCTGCTGCGTTCAGTGGTCTGTCGGCCAGCACTGGATTTGCGGGCACGCCATTCGCGACCCTGACAGCCCAGCAAAGCGACGTGCAGCTGCTGCCCGGCAACTATGGCAAGACATCGCTTTGGTGCTTTGACGGCGGCTCACCCGGTCCGGAGATTCGCGTGGCGCAGGGGGGGCGTGTCCAGCGCAGATTGGTCAACCGGTTTTCTCAGGGAACGTCGACGCATTGGCACGGCATCCGCATCGACAATGCGATGGATGGCGTTTCCGGCCTGACACAGGATGTGGTCCAGCCGGAGGAAACATTCGACTATGACTTTACTGTCCCGGATGCCGGGACCTATTGGTACCATGCCCATAATAGGTCGTTTGAGCAGGTGGGCAGAGGGCTTTACGGTGCACTGATCGTGGAAGAGGCCGAGCCTCTCGACATTGATCGCGAGGAAGTCCTGATCCTGGATGATTGGCTTATTGACCCCGAAACCGCGCAGATCAAAGACGACTTCGGAGCGCCTCATGATCTCAGCCACGCAGGGCGCATCGGCAACCTGCTGACGACCAATGGAACCTTCAATCTGGGCCTGAGTGCACGCAAGAACGAAAGACTGCGCTTGCGGCTGATCAATGCTGCCAATGCGCGCAATTTCCAACTGGGGCTGGAAGGCCTTGACGGTTGGGCGGTTGCTTTGGACGGCATGCCCCTGGCTGCACCCATTAAGGTGACGGAGCCGATGATCCTCGCTCCGGCTCAACGGATCGACCTGATCGTCGATGTGGTCGCGGATGTTGGTGAAACGGCTCATATTCTTCAGTTCGGCCGGGAAGAGGCCTTCAGCCAGGTTACATTCGAGGTCGTTGAGTGGGGCTCGAAAAATCGTCGAGACGCGCCTTTGGCCTTGCCGCCGAACGACCACAGGATGGTCGACTTGAGTGAAGCCACGATGCTCAGCCTGAGTATGGAAGGCGGTGCCATGGGGCGGATGAGGTCCGCTTCCCTTGGGGGCGAACTCAAGCCGATCGGCGAGATCGTCGAGGCCGGGTATTTCTGGTCGTTCAACGGCAAAGTGGACGGGATCAACGGTGATCCCCTTGCGCGGCTGGACCGCGGCCAGAATGTACGATTGAAGATCGTGAACGACACGGCGTTTCCGCACGCGATGCACCTGCATGGCATTCACTTCCACGAGGTCGCCGAAAACGGCACCCTCGGACCGCTGCGTGACACGACCCTTCTTGAACGGGGTCAGACGCGCGAGATTGCCTTTGTGGCGGACAACCCGGGCCAATGGCTGCTACATTGCCACATGCTGTCGCATGCGGCTTCGGGCATGATGACCAAGATCGTCGTTGGATGACCCCGCGATCCGTCTATCTTGCGTTGGGCGTAGTTACCGTTGCGGTGGCTACCATATTCCTGTGGACCCGGTCCGGCGGAACCGACCATACTGCGGAAAACCTCATCAACTCCTCAGCCGATGTGGCCGCGGGCGAAGTCCTCTATGCCGAAAATTGCGCCGCGTGCCATGGCGCAAATCTGGAAGGTGAAGAAAACTGGCGCAGTCCGCGTGATGACGGAAGCCTGCCCGCACCGCCGCATGATGCAAGCGGCCACACTTGGCACCACGCGGACAGCATGCTGTTCGCCTACACCAAGCTGGGGGGCGCCGAGGTTCTCGCGGCGCAAGGCGTTGACTTCAACAGCGGCATGCCCGGTTTCGGCGACCAACTGAGCGACGGGGAAATCTGGGACATCCTCGCATACATCAAGTCAACATGGCCGGAGCGTGAACGCGCCACGCAAGCCGAGCGCACGGCCCAGGATATTGCCTCACAAGGAGACGGATAATGAAAAGATTCTTGGCTACCACCGCACTGTTAATGCTTCCCATCGCTGCGACGGCAGACGGCATGGACGAAGACCGGATCAAGGAACTGGTGCTGGAAGCCATCCGCGAGAATCCGGGCATCGTGTTCGAGGCCGCGCAGTTGTTCGAACAGCAACAGCAGGCGTTGCAGGCGCAAGCCGCAGCGCAGGTTCTCGATACGGAAAAAGCCACGCTTGAAAATGATCCCAATGCGCCCGTTCTGGGCAATCCGGATGGCGATGTCACGGTTGTCGAATTCTTCGACTACAACTGCCCCTATTGCCGCCGGGTTAAACCTGAAATGGAGGCATTGCTTGCCGCTGATCCCAACGTCAGGGTCGTTTACCGGGAATGGCCCATTCTGGGGGACGGGTCGGTTTTTGCCGCCCGCGCGGCGCTGGCGTCCCGAAACCAGGGCAAATATGAAGAGTTTCATTGGGCCATGATGCAACTGAAGGAACGCGCAGAGGAAGCATCGATTCTCCGCACTGCGGAAGACATCGGCCTCGATGTTGCACAGTTGCGTAGCGACATGAACGGACCGGAAATAGAAGAACACATACAGACTTCCATGCGGCTTGCGCAATCTCTGGGGTTCAGTGGCACACCTTCATTTGTGATCGGCGACAGTCTTGCGCCGGGCCTGATCCAGGCGGACCAGATGATCGAGCTTGTCGATCAGGCACGGGCCGCCGAATAAGGACAAGCTTACGCGGCTGAAGCGTCGTAGCCAGCGTCAACGATGGCTTGCCGCACAGCGGCCTGTTCCAATGTGCTTTGGACAGTGACAAGGCGAAGGTCCAGATCGGACGTTACAACGGCTGATGGATCCTTTGCCTTGATGCCGCTTTCGATAGCGGATGTACAGTGTCCACAGCTCATTTTCGGGACGGAAAAAATCATGAAGGCCTCCATTTTTGGTACAACCTCAGACTTGGTCGTTCCATCGGGAGGAAGGTCAAGCAAATATCAGAAAAATAAATGAGATACTCTCTTGAGCTTCCAGGAACTGGAAGCCCTATATCAGGGTAAGTTCAACCGAGGAGTCTCTCATGACCGACCCCAATACGATACGTCTGTCCGTTTCCGGCATGAGCTGCGCGTCCTGTGTGGGCAGGGTTGAAAAGGCTCTCGGCGAGGTTCCAGGCCTTTCGAACGTCAGTGTCAATCTGGTGAGTGAAACGGCACAGTTTCAGACGGATGATGCAGCCACGACGGGCGCAGCGGTTGCGGCACTGTCGCAGGCCGGCTACCCGGCAAGCACGGCGCGCGTCACGCTGAACGTAGACGCCATGTCCTGCGCGTCCTGTGTCGGTCGGGTTGAACAGGCGCTTGTACGGACACCCGGCCTATTGAATGCGGCGGTCAATCTAGCAACCGAAACGGCTGTGGTAGAGTATCTTTCAGATGCCATCACCCCCGAAGAGATTGCCCGGATCAGTACGGAGGCGGGATACCCGGCCGAGATTGCGCAGAGCGATGCGCACGAGGACCGATCGGACCGCAAGGCAGAAGAAGCCGACGCGCTGGCGCGCCGTGTCATCCTTGCCGCGATCCTGACCGTTCCGGTGTTCGTTCTGGAAATGGGAAAACACACCATACCCGGCTTTGAGGGCCTGATTGAGAGCACAATCGGCATTCAAACGTCGTGGCTGATCCAATTCGCGCTTGCCACGGTGGTTCTGTTCGGACCGGGTTGGAGGTTCTTTGCGAAGGGCATTCCGGCGTTGATCAAGCGTGCTCCGGATATGAACAGCCTTGTCGCGCTGGGAACCGGGGCGGCGTGGACTTATTCCGTAGTCGCGACCTTCCTGCCACAGGTGCTGCCTGACGGTGTGCGCGCCGTCTATTTCGAAGCAGCGGCGGTTATTGTCGTTCTGATCTTGTTGGGTCGCTGGCTTGAAGCGCGGGCCAAGGGCAAGACCGGTGCAGCCATTCAGGCCCTTCTTGGTCTGCAGGCAAAGACAGCCAGGGTCCTGCGCGAGGGGCAGGCGACCGAGGTTGACATCAAGGAACTTCGGATCGGCGATCAGATCCTCGTGCGTCCCGGTGAAAGGCTGCCTGTCGATGGCGAGGTCACAGAAGGATCAAGCAACGTCGATGAAAGCATGATCACCGGTGAACCCCTCGCCGTGCCAAAGGCTGCTGGCGAACCGGTGACCGGCGGCACGGTGAACGGCACCGGGAGCCTGACCATAACGGCGACGCGGGTCGGGGCGGATACCACGCTGGCGCAGATTATCCGCATGGTCGAAGATGCTCAGGGGGCCAAGCTGCCGATCCAAGGCCTAGTGGATCGCGTGACCATGTGGTTCGTGCCTGCCGTTCTGGTTCTGGCGCTTGCGACTGTGGTTGTCTGGCTGCTGGTCGGTCCCGATCCGGCTCTGACCTTTGCGCTTGTGGCGGGTGTCTCCGTTCTGATCATTGCGTGCCCCTGCGCCATGGGGTTGGCCACGCCCACCTCGATCATGGTGGGGACAGGACGCGCTGCCGAGATGGGGGTGTTCTTCCGCAAGGGAGATGCGCTGCAACATCTGGACGACGTCGGCCTCGTTGCGCTCGACAAGACCGGGACGGTCACCCAAGGGCAACCCAGTTTGACAGACCTCATCACGGCCGACGGCTTTGACCGGGCAGAGATACTCGCCCTCATCGCATCTGTCGAGGCGCAGTCTGAGCACCCGGTGGCAGAGGCCATCGTGCAGTCCGCAAAGAGCGAAGGCCTGTCCTGGCCCGATGCGACGGAATTCCGGTCCGTGACCGGCTACGGTGTCGAGGCGCTTGTCCAGGGCCGCAAGGTTCATGTCGGTGCGGATCGCTTCATGGTGCAGCAGGGCATTGACACCAGCCCGCTGGAAGACCGCGAAAGGGCGTTGGCCGAAAAGGGACGCACCGCGCTTTATGCTGCGGTGGATGGAACCCTGGCGGCTGTGATTGCCGTGGCAGACCCGGTCAAATCCTCCAGCGCCGAAGTGATCGCAGCTCTGCATGATCGAGGGATCAAGGTCGCGATGATCACCGGAGACAAGAAGGCCACGGCAGATGCCATAGCCCGCGAGGTCGGGATCGACCACGTCATTGCAGGGGTATTACCGGATGGAAAAGTCGCCGCCCTGGACGAATTGCGGCAAGGGAACAGCAAGATCGCCTTTGTCGGGGACGGCATCAACGACGCGCCAGCACTGGCCCATGCCGATGTCGGCATCGCCATCGGAACCGGCACGGATGTCGCAATCGAAAGCGCCGACGTGGTGCTGATGTCGGGGGATCTGCGCGGCGTGGTGAATGCAATAGACGTGTCGCGCAAGACCATGCGCAACATCCGGCAGAACCTCATCTGGGCCTTTGGCTATAACGTCGCGCTGATCCCTGTGGCGGCGGGCGCGCTTTATTCAGCCTTTGGATTGCTCCTGTCGCCGGTGTTTGCCGCCGGGGCCATGGCGCTGTCCTCCGTGTCGGTTCTGACCAACGCGCTGCGGCTGCGACGGATCAAGGCGACGATGTCGGAACAGGATCCGCCCCACGACGCGGCGACGAAATTCGCAACGCAGCCCGCAGAATAGGAGACAGGTGTGAACATCGGAGAAGTATCAGAACGCGCGGGTTTGCCAGCGAAGACAATCCGCTACTACGAAGACATCGGCCTTGTCCGGCCTTTGCGCAGCGATAACGGATATCGCGCCTTTCGCGACAGCGACATCCACAAGCTCGCATTCCTGGGCCGCGCCCGGACCTTGGGGTTCTCGATAGAAGACTGCCGCACGCTGCTTGATCTCTATGAGGATGAGACACGGGAAAGCGCACAAGTAAAAGCGGTCGCACAAGAACACCTGGCGGCCATTGACGAAAAGATTGCCCAGCTCAGGTCGATGCACGATACGCTGTCACACCTCGTTGACGCCTGCCATGGCGATCACCGCCCGGATTGTCCGATTCTGAAAGATCTGGCCAAAGAGCCGTAGCGCATGATGCTTGGGGCCGACATTCTTCGGATTTTCGCACCGTAGCGTTGGAGTTTGTTGGAGCCCTCCCCCGCTGGAATGTTGTTTCTTCAGCAATTCAAGCCAAGGTGGAGGGATCAAATGTCTGAAGATACGACCGGGAAATCTAGCGGCGGGTCCCACGCCCGTTCAAGTGAAGATGCAGCACATTCGGGGGGCCATTCAGGTTCATCCTATGGCCGGTTTCTGGCGATGGTTGGCACGTCGACAGCGATCATGTTCGGCCTGATGTACATCAACTCGTACTCCTTCGAACATGTCTACTGGAGCGAAACCCGATTTTACATGACGTTCATCATGGGCGCGACGATTGCGACCGTGATGCTTCTGTTCATGTTGAACATGTACAAGAACAAGGGAGTCAACGCCGCGATCTTTCTCGGGTCTGTCGTGATGTTTGCCGGCGCGCTCTGGCTCGTGAGAAGCCAGGAGACCATTCAGGACGAAAGCTGGATGAGCGCGATGATCCCGCACCACTCCATCGCGATCATGACAAGCGAACGGGCCGAGCTGACAGATCCACGGGTCAAGGCTCTGGCTTCGGAAATCGTGACGGCGCAAAATCGCGAAATTTCCGAAATGCGTTTCCTCATAGATGACATTGAGGCAAATGGCGAAGCCGGTCCTGAATGGCCACTTGGTGAAGCGGACGGTCCGGCTGAAATGGAGGGGCTTCAAGAAGCGATTGCAACCCCGGTGATTGCCGGAATCCGTCCTGCACCGCTCAAAGCCGAAGAAATAACACGCGCACTGGGGTCCGACGGACAATGCCGTTTCATTCGCGCCGTGAACGCCGATCCCATTCTGGTCACGGACGGGGCGGGGAACGGCGTCGCCAAGATATCCGGATCGCTGGTCAACTTCACGTCGCAAGACACAGTGACGTCCGGTGGCGTCCTGTCTGCCGATGGTGGCCAATTCACGCTGGCGCCGGGTGACGCGGACGGTGAAGACGCCACCCTGCTGTTTGAATTGACGGGAGAGACGCCTCTGACTGTCGGATTTACCGGGTATTGGACCTGCAAGGGGTCACTGCATAAAAGTGACATTATTGTCCGGCTCGTGCGAACGAACCGGGAACTCATGCGGCATCGCGAAGATCATTTTTCCGAAGGGGCCTGAGGCGATCTGGGCTGAGCGGCGGGT